>NZ_JBFBJL010000018.1:0-177618 GCF_040686075.1 Streptomyces sp. NPDC086519 | reverse complement strand
TTGAGTTCTCAAGGAACGGTCGCTTCCTTTGTACTCACCCTCTCGGGCTTTCCTCCGGGCTTCCCTTCGGTCTTGCGTTTCCGACTCTATCAGATGCTTTCGGCGTCCGATTCCCGGTCGGCGGGATTGTCTTCGGGCTTTCCGGCTTTCGCCTGTCGGCCTTTCGACATTCACTACGTTAGCTGATTCCCGCCGGGACTCATAATCGAGTTCCGGGAGTTCGAATTCAGGCATGCGGGCATGCCGAAATCGACCCCGTCAGGGGAAGTCGCAGTTAGTGGGTGGCCGCTCCCGGCTGCTGGCGATTGCCGTACCCGGTTCAAGCGGCTCGGGCTACATTACGCACCTTCCAGGGACGCGTCAACTTGAGCGGCGCCTGGGGACATGTGCCCGATAGGGGCTCACCGTGGGATCGTTGGCGATCCAGTAGCGCCAGGGGTGGACGTCGCCGTTGCCGCCCTCGCCGGCGACGCCGGTGCGCGGACCGTTGCGTACCTGGTCGGAGGGGACGGGGGTCCCGGTCAGTATCCGCAGCGGGGTCTCGCCCGCGGCACACGCGTCCGTGCCGTCCAGGGCTCGGTCCACGCCCAGGGCGGTGGCCAGGCGAGCCGGTCCTTTGGCCAGTTCTCTGTCGTATTGGGCCGAAAGTCGACGTTTACGCGCGAGCTCGGCGCCCTCGATGATCTCGCCGGCGCGGAGCAGGACCGCGCTCGCGGTGCCCTCCGGACCACAGACGAGGTTCATGCAGAACCACATGCCGTAGGTGAAGTAGACGTACACGTGTCCGGGCGGACCGAACATCACGTCGTTGCGGGGGGTGCGGCCGCGATAGGCGTGCGAGCCGGGATCGTTCGGGCCGTCGTACGCCTCCACCTCCGTGAGGCGCACCGCGATCGGACCGTCCGGGGTGGTGCGGACGAGGATGCGGCCGAGGAGGTCGGGGGCGACCTCCAGTACAGGGCGGCCGAAGAAGGTTCTGGGGAGTGGCGTACGGTCCGGGGGCGCGATCATGGCGTCCGAGCCTAGTCCAGGCCGCGGACGCCAAGGACTGGTCAAAAAATCGTGTGCTTGCCAGGGTGTGGGCCGGAACCGGTCGTGGCCGGATCGCGTTTGTAGGGATCAAGGGTCCGTACGTAGTAGGTAGTCGTAGGTAGAGGAGAGTCATGGGGTTCAAGAAGCTGCTCGCGAGCCTGGGGGCGGGCGGGGCGTCCGTCGAGACGGTGCTCACCGAGGTGAACGTCGTACCGGGCGGTGTCGTCCAGGGTGAGGTGCGGATCCAGGGCGGCTCGGTGAACCAGGAGATCCAGGGGCTGTCCGTGGGTCTCCAGGCGCGGGTCGAGGTGGAGAGCGGCGACGAGGAGTACAAGCAGAACATCGGCTTCGGCAAGGTGCGGCTCGGCGGTGCCTTCGAGCTTCAGGCCGGGGCCGTGCACACGGTGCCGTTCGGGCTGGAGATTCCGTGGGAGACGCCCGTCACGATGATCGACGGGCAGGCGCTGCGCGGGATGCACATCGGGGTGACCACCGAACTGGAGATCGCGCGTGCCATCGACTCCGGGGATCTGGACCCGATCAACGTGCATCCGCTGCCCGCGCAGAAGGCGATCCTCGACGCCTTCATCCAGCTGGGCTTCCGCTTCAAGAACGCGGACCTGGAGAAGGGGCACATCCGGGGGACGCGGCAGACCCTGCCGTTCTACCAGGAGGTCGAGTTCCACCCGCCGTCCCAGTACCGGGGTCTGCACCAGGTCGAGCTGAGCTTCGTGGCGGACGCGCACGCCATGGACGTCATCCTCGAAATGGACAAGAAGCCGGGGCTGTTCAGCGAGGGCAGCGACACCTTCCGTTCGTTCCAGGTGGGACTGCACGACTTTCACGGGACCGACTGGGCGGCTTATCTCAACCAGTGGCTGTCCGAGGTCGGCAGCAAGCGCAACTGGTTCTAGGCTCGGGAACTGCGGATTCCGTAACGGGTTCCGTAATCGATCAGTATCGATCAGGAGGTACCGAGGTGACCGAGCTCAAGCGGCGGCCGCTCCCCCATGACTTCCATCCGCCCGTCCCGTCGTTCACGGTGACGAGCGAGGACATCGAGGAAGGGGCGACGCTCAAGGACGCTCAGGTCTACGCCAAGGGCAATACCTCGCCGCAGCTGCGGTGGGAGGGCTTCCCGGCCGGGACCAAGAGCTTTGCCGTGACCTGCTACGACCCGGACGCCCCGACGGGCAGCGGGTTCTGGCACTGGTGCGTGTTCGACATCCCGGTCTCGGTGAGCGAGCTGCCGGCGGGCGCGGGCAGCGGCAAGTTCGAGGGGCTGCCCGAGGGCGCGGTGCAGGTGCGCAACGACTACGGGTCGAAGGACTTCGGCGGTGCCGCGCCGCCGCCCGGGGACGGGCCGCACCGGTACGTCTTCACGGTGTACGCGGTGGACCAGGAGAAGCTCGGTCCGGACGCCGATGTGTCGCCTGCCGTCGTCGGGTTCAATCTGCGGTTCCACGCGATCGCGCGTGCGCAGCTCGTCGGGGAGTACGAGAACCCCGAGCAGGGCTGACGCGGCGCGCGAAATCAGCTGAGCGTTCATTGAACGTTTGCCCGCCTCTGGTCATGGAAGTGATCAGAGGCGGGCATTTTTTATTGCGTTGTCCATCTCGGCGCGCCCGTCCAGAGTTGATCCAAGCCCGCCGGGGGTGGGCAGGTGCACATGGGAGGTGGGCTGGATGCGTGACACGCTGGTACTGAACGCGAGCTTCGAGCCGCTGTCTACGGTGACGTTGAACCGCGCCGTCGTTCTGGTGCTCCAGGACAAGGCCGTCGTCGAGCAGGCCCACCCCGAACTGCGCATGCGCGGTGCGGATGTGGACATACCCGCGCCTCGGGTGATCAGACTGTGCAGGTATGTACGGGTGCCGTTCCGGAGACAGGCGCCCTGGTCGAGGCGGGGGGTGCTGGTCAGGGACCGGCACCGGTGCGCGTACTGCGGGCGTCGGGCGACGACCGTCGACCACGTGGTGCCTCGGGCCCAGGGCGGTCAGGACTCCTGGCTGAACACGGTGGCCTCGTGCGCGGAGGACAATCACCGGAAGGCGGACCGGACGCCGGATCAGGCGGGGATGCCGTTGCTTCGCAAGCCGTTCGAGCCTTCGCCGCAGGATGCGATGCTGTTGGCGATGGGGGCGGAGGATCTGGCGGCGCTGCCTGAGTGGCTGGCGGGGGATGTCGCCGCCTAAGAGGGCGCCAGGTGTCGGTTGTTCGGCGGCTGCGGCCGCGTTGTGGCTTGTCGCGCAGTTCCCCGCGCCCCTTACGTAGGCGCGGGGAACGTCTGCTTGTGAGCAGCCCTAGTCGATGTTCGGCTTCTCGCGGCGCTCTTGAGCGGGGATGTTGCCGCCGCCGTTCGAACCTCCGCCCAGGGAGCCGAAGTTGCCCATCGCGCCGGAGAGGCCCTTGAGGGCGTCGCCGATTTCGCTGGGGACGATCCAGAGCTTGTTGGCATCGCCCTCGGCGATCTTCGGGAGCATCTGGAGGTACTGGTAGGAGAGGAGCTTCTGGTCCGGGTCGCCGGCGTGGATCGCCTCGAAGACGGTGCGGACCGCCTGGGCCTCGCCTTCCGCGCGCAGCGCCGCCGCCTTGGCCTCACCCTCGGCGCGCAGGATCTGGGACTGCTTCTCGCCCTCCGCGGTGAGGATCGCGGCCTGGCGCGTGCCTTCGGCGGTGAGGATCGCGGCGCGCTTGTCACGGTCGGCGCGCATCTGCTTCTCCATCGAGTCCTGGATGGAGGTCGGCGGCTCGATCGCCTTGAGTTCGACGCGGTTGACGCGGATGCCCCACTTGCCGGTGGCCTCGTCCAGGACACCGCGCAGGGCCGCGTTGATCTCCTCGCGGGAGGTCAGGGTGCGTTCCAGGTCCATGCCGCCGATGATGTTGCGGAGCGTGGTGACGGTGAGCTGCTCGATGGCCTGGATGTAGCTGGCGACCTCGTAGGTTGCCGCGCGGGCGTCCGTCACCTGGTAGTAGATGACGGTGTCGATGTTCACGACCAGGTTGTCCTGGGTGATCACCGGCTGCGGCGGGAACGGTACGACCTGTTCACGCAGGTCGATGCGGTTGCGGATGGTGTCGATGAACGGGACCACGATGTTGAGGCCCGCGTTCAGTGTCCGCGTGTAGCGGCCGAAGCGCTCGACGATGGCGGCGCTCGCCTGTGGGATGACTTGGATCGTCCTGACCAAGGCGATGAAGACCAACACCACCAGAATGACCAGGACGATGATGACCGGTTCCATCGTCGCTCCCCGTACCCTTCTCCGCCTTGGCACTTCGGCAGATCTTATGGTTGTTGAAGATCTTGCGGGATGAGTCTGACAGACGCACGCACAACTCGGCGACTCTTCTGTTCAGTTGAGTCTTTCGAGGTCAGATGACAATCGCCGTGGCCCCCTCGATCTCCACGACGTCCACTTCCTGGCCCACTTCGTAGGCGCGGTCCGGGTCGAGGGCGCGCGCCGACCAGATCTCGCCGGCGAGTTTGATCCGTCCGTCCGCGCTGTCGACGCGTTCGAGTACGACGGCCTGTTTGCCCTTCAACGCGTCGACGCCCGAGGCGAGTCGGGGGCGCTGGGCGGCGTGCCGGTTCGCGATGGGCCGTACGACGGCGATCAGCGCGACCGAGACGACGAGGAAGACGAGTACCTGGAGCACGACGCCCGCGCCGAGTCCTGCGGTACCGGCGGCGGCCACGGCACCGACCGCGAACATGCCGAACTCCGGCATCGCGGTCACCACGAGCGGAATCCCGAGCGCCGCCGCGACGACGAGCCACCACACCCACGCGTCGATGCTGTTCACACAGCCATGGTAGGCCCGGGGGTGCCGACCCCGACAGTGCGCTTTGCCGGGTGAAGGGCCGTCAGGCCCCGTCAGGACAGGGGCAGTCCGTGAGCGGTCCAGCGGTCGCCGAGCTGCTCGACGACGAGCGGCAGGCCGAAGCAGAGGGAGAGATTGCGGGAGGTGAGTTCGAGCTCCAGCGGGCCGGCGGTGAGGACCTTGCCCTGGCGGATCATCAGGACGTGGGTGAAGCCGGGGGCGATCTCCTCGACATGGTGGGTGACCATGATCATGGAGGGGGCGATCGGGTCGCGGGCGAGCCGGCCGAGGCGGCGGACCAGGTCCTCGCGGCCGCCGAGGTCGAGTCCGGCGGCGGGTTCGTCGAGGAGGAGCAGTTCGGGGTCGGTCATCAGGGCGCGGGCGATCAGGGTGCGCTTGCGCTCGCCCTCGGAGAGGGTGCCGAACTTCCGGTCGACGTACTCGGTCATGCCGAGGCGGTCGAGGAAGGCGCGGGCGCGCTGCTCGTCGACCTCGTCGTACTCCTCCTGCCAGTGGGCGGTCATGCCGTAGGCGGCGGTGAGCACGGTCTCCAGGACGGTCTGGCGCTTGGGGAGCTTCTCGGCCATGGCGACACCCGCCATGCCGATGCGCGGGCGCAGGTCGAAGACGTCGACCTTGCCGAGGGTGTCGCCGAGGATGGTGGCGGTGCCCTTGCTGGGGAAGAGGTAGCTGGACGCGACGTTGAGGAGGGTGGTCTTGCCGGCGCCGTTGGGACCGAGGATGACCCAGCGCTCGCCCTCCTTCACCGACCAGGAGACCTGGTCCACCAGAGCCCGGCCCTCCCGGACCACGGATACGTCCTGAAGCTCCAGAACATCGCTCATGAGCGCGTTGTCTCCCCTTGCAGTGTCGCCGTTCTCGGCTGTCGCGTACGCCTGTGGCCCGGGCGGCGGCGCCAGTGGGCGCAGCCCCTACGAAATCTACGCCACGAGTGCGGCGCTCCATTCCATCGGTCCGGTCCTTAGGGTGGACGCATGCTCTCGGAACCGCGTTCAGGACGCCTCACAGCTTGGGGAAACGCCCTTTTGGCCGGACTTGTCTCTCCGGATGACGCCGTGCTCGCCATCGTCGGCGAGGACGCGGTGCATCGGGTGGAGGGGCTGCCGGGTGAGTCCGCTCCGGTCGGGCTCACGCTGGCGCTGGGGCGGCTGCGGACGCTGGGGGCGACCGGGCTGCGGGTGGCGCTGCCGGCGCCGGGGCATCCGCTGGGGCTGAGCGGGCCGCCGGAGTTCAATGCGCGGGCGCTGGAGGCCGAGGAGGCGGTGCTCTGTCACGGCGCCGCGCTCGGTCTGGTGCCCGAGGTGTACGAGGCCGGGCCCGTCGGCGATGTGCATGTCGAGGTGGTCTGGCATGTGCTGCCGGTGCGGGAGGCGCCGCCGGCCGACGTGCCGTCGCTCGGTGAGGCGGAGCGGGAACTGGCGGAGGCGCTGCGGGACGCGACCGACGTCCTGTCGAAGCTGGATGTCGCGGGGTCCGGTCCCGTGGCGGAGGCGGCGATCGACGCGTACCGGGCGCGGGCCGAACTGGGCCGGGAGGTGCTGGCGCCGGGATATCCGCCGCGGGCGGTGCGGGTGCTGGAGCTGGCGCAGCGGGTGGGGCTGCTGATCTCGCTGGCCTACGAGAACGGGCACGGCGGGGCGGTGAGCGCGTCGGAGATGGCGGCGCGTTCGCTGGCGCTGCGGCCGGTGGAGCGGACGGCCCGGCGGGCGCAGGTCGCGGCGTACAACTCGGTGGTCGAGGAGCGCGAGCGCTGAGGGGCCCGGCGGACGGCGCCGGCCGGCCTTCCGGGGGCGCCCGGAAGGCCGGCGGCCGATGCCGCGGTGCGGCCGGGTCTCAGTGGTTGAGGCCGAGGTTGCCGAAGGCGGGGTTCAGCACGCCGACGGCGTTGATGCTGTTGCCGACGACGTTGACCGGAACGTCCACCGGGGCCTGGACGACGTTGCCCGAGACGACGCCCGGAGAACCGTGGGCCGCGCCTGCCGCGGCGGCGCCGCAGGTGTGGGCGGACGCCATTCCCGCGCCGGCGGCCACGATCCCGCCGGCCACCATCGTCACGGCCACTGCCTTCTTCAGGTTCTTCACTTCTTGACCCCTCCTTGGCGATCGCCGCGGCGGTCGCCGCAGCACGCACTGGAGAACGGCGGCGGCCGGCAGAGGATGCGCCGTCCGGGTGACATTCCCACGACGGTATGAATCTCAGCCCGGAAGACGATCCTCCAGGTGCCCTCCGTGAAGCGTTGCGGAGGGCGGTTCAGCCGGCCACGCCATGGCGAACGGCCCACAGGGCGGCCTGGGTGCGGTCGGCGAGATCCAGTTTCATCAGGATGTTCGAGACGTGCGTCTTGACGGTCTTCTCGGACAGCACCAGGGCGCGCGCTATCTCGCGGTTGGAGCGGCCGTCGGCGATCAGCCCGAGCACCTCGCGCTCCCGCTCGGTGAGCGCACCGCCCCTGCCCTGGCCGCTGCCGGCCTCCTCCTGGGAGAGCAGGGCGCCGGCCACCTCGGCCTGGAGCAGGACGTGCCCCGCGTGCACGGAGCGGATGGCGGCGGCGAGCGCGTCGGGATCGACGTCCTTGTAGACGTATCCGGCGGCGCCCGCGCGCAGGGCCGGGACGACCGTGCGCTGTTCGGTGAAGCTGGTGACGATCAGCACGCGCGCGGGGTTGTCCAGTTCACGGAGCTTGCGCAGCGCCTCCACGCCGTCGAGGCCGGGCATCTTGACGTCCATCAGGACGATGTCGGGGGTCAGCTCCTGGGCGCGCTCGACCCCTTCGGCGCCGTCGGCGGCCTCGCCGACCACCTCGATGTCGTCCTGGACCTCCAGAAAGGTGCGCAGGCCCCGGCGGACGACCTGGTGGTCGTCGACCAGCAGCACCCGGATCGCGTCAGCCACCGGGGACCTCCATCTCGATCGTGGTGCCCTTGCCGGGCGCCGATTCCACGGTCAGCGTGCCGCCGACGCCGCTCGCCCGGTCCCGCATGGAGACCAGGCCGAGGTGGCGTCCGGCTCGCCGGGTGAGGTGCGGGTCGAAGCCACTGCCGTCGTCGGTGACCCGCAGGACGGCTCCGCCGCCGCGCCGGTTCACGGTGACGTCGACGTGGTCGGCCCCGGAGTGCCGCAGGGCGTTGTGCAGGGCTTCCTGGGCGACCCGGAGCAGGGCCTCCTCCTGGGCGGCGGGCAGGGCCCGGAAACCACTGGCGGCGAAGGTCACGCGCGCGGTGTGGGCGCGGTCGAGGACCTGGACCTGGGTGCGCAGGGTGGCCAGCAGGCCGTCCTCGTCGAGGGCGGCGGGGCGCAACTCGACCACGGCGGCGCGCAGTTCGTCGGCGGCCTCGGCGGCCAGCGCGGCCACCTGCTGCAGCTCGCCCTTGGCGCGCACGGGATCGCGGTCGACCAGGGCGGCGGCGGCCTGGGCGGTCAGACGCAGGGAGAACAGCTTCTGGCTGACCGCGTCGTGCAGCTCGTGGGCGAGCCGGGAGCGTTCCTCGGCGATGGTCAGCTCGCGACTGCGCTCGTAGAGGCGGGCGTTGGTGAGGGCGATGGCCGCGTGCTGGGCGAGGATGGAGAGCAGTTCCTCGTCCTCGGCGGTGAAGCCGCAGCCCCCGTCCGGCTTCTCACAGTTCTTGTTGGCGAGGAACAGCGCTCCGATCACCTCGTCGCCGTCCCGGATCGGCAGGCCCAGGAAGTCGGACATCTCGGGGTGGGCCGAGGGCCAGCCCTCGAAGCGGGGGTCCGTGCGGACGTCGGCGAGCCGCTCGGCCTTGGCTTCGCGCAGCATCGCCGCGAGGATGCCGTGCTGGCGCGGGAGCGGGCCGATGGCCTTCCACTGGGCGTCGGTGACGCCGTCGACGACGAACTGGGCGAAGCCGCCGTGGTCGTCGGGGACCCCGAGCGCGGCGTACTGCGCGGCGAGCAGCTCGCGCGCGGAGGCGACGATCGTCTTGAGGACGTCGCGCACCTCCAGATGCCGGCTCATGGCCAGCAGCGCGGAGCTCACCGCCGCGAGACCGGACCGGGGACCTCGACTCATGCCCTCACGGTACCGGCGGGGTGTGACACCGCGGATCGGGCCGGCGGCGCAGGCCCCGGACCGGTGGCCGTAGGCCCGGGGACCTAGGGCGCGAGGCCCGGCCCGGCGGCTTAGTCCGAAGGGCCCCGCCGGGTTGCGGCCCGCGTCCGAGGCGGCCGGGGCGGTCGCGTTCCTACGTTGGGATCACCGCCGACGCGGGCGGACGGAGCCGAGGGGACGGTTGTCATGCCGGTAGCGATCATCACGGGGGCCTCGAAGGGGCTGGGGCGGGCGCTGGCCGAGGCGCTGGCCGCGCGCGGCTGGGATCTGGTGCTGGACGCCAGGGGCGCCGGGGTACTGAAGGAGGCGGCCGAGGCCGTCGCGGGGCACGGGACGCGGGTGGTGGCGCTGCCCGGCGATGTGACGGACAGCGGGCACCGGGCCGGTCTGGTGGCCGCCGCGCGGGAGCTGGGCGGGACGGACCTGCTGGTGAGCAATGCCAGCGCGCTGGGCGCCGAGCCGCTGGTGCGCCTGGGCGAGCTGCCGCTGGCGGGGCTGCGCCGGGCGCTGGAGGTGAACGTGGTGGCCGCGCTGGGTCTGGTCCAGGAGGCGCTGCCGCTGCTGCGGGAGTCGGCGGCGGGTGCGGTGGTGACGGTCAGTTCGGACGCGGGCGCCGAGGCGTACGAGACCTGGGGCGGTTACGGCGCCTCGAAGGCGGCCCTGGACCAGCTGGCGGCCGTGCTCGGCGTGGAGGAGCCGGGGCTGCGGGTGTGGGCGGTGGATCCCGGGGACATGGCGACCGGCCTGTACGCGGCTGCCGTGCCGGACGACGACGATCCGCGGCCGGCCCCGGTGAGTGTCGTACCGGCGTTCCTGCGGTTGCTCGACGAGCGGCCGGCGAGCGGCCGGTACGGGGCGCCGGCTCTGGTGGAGGGGCGATGACGACGGTGCTGCGGGTGCCGGAGGAGCTGTCCGCGCGGGTGCCGGCCGAGCAGCGTGGGCCAGGGCTGGAGCGGGACGCCGTACGGCTCCTGGTGTCGCGCGGGACGGCGGTGTCGCATCACGCCTTCGCCGAGCTGCCGTGCCTGCTGCGGGCCGGCGACCTGCTGGTGGTGAACACCTCGGCGACGCTGGCGGCGGCCGTGGACGGGCGGGTCGGGTACGCGCGCGTGGTGGTGCACTTCTCCACGCGCGGGGACGACGGGCGGTGGGCGGTCGAGCTGCGGGAACCGGACGGGAACGGCACGACACGCGCGCGTGCGGGTACACGCGCGGAAACCGCGGTACGGCTGCCCGGGGGCGGGCGGCTGGTCCTGGAGGAGCCGCTGAGCGAGCGGGGCGAGCGGCTGTGGTGGGCGCGGGCCTCGGTGGACGTGCGCGGGGTGCTGCGAGAGCACGGGCGGCCGATCCGTTACTCCTATACGGAGCGGAACCAGCCGTTGTCCGTCTACCAGACGGTGTTCGCGCTGCCGTCGGCGGACGGGGCGGGGAGCGCGGAGATGCCGAGTGCGGCGCGGCCCTTCACCGCGCGGCTGGTGGCGGAGCTGGTGAGCCGGGGGGTGCAGTTCGCGCCGGTCACGCTGCATACCGGGGTGTCGTCGGCGGAGGTGCACGAGCCGCCGTACGCGGAACGTTTCGCCGTACCCGAGGCGTCGGCACGGCTGATCAACCACGTGAGAGCCGATCGGGAACGGCACGCGGCGCTTCCTCGCGAGGGCGGTGGACGACGGGCGGGCGGGAGGGTGATCGCGGTGGGGACGACCGCGGTGCGGGCCGTGGAGTCGGCCGCCGGGCCCGACGGGGTGGTGCGGGCGGCCGAGGGGTGGACGGATCTCGTGGTGACACCCGAGCGCGGGGTACGGGTGGTGGACGGGCTGCTGACCGGGCTGCACGAGCCGGAGGCCTCGCATCTGCTGATGCTGGAGGCGGTCGCGGGGCGGGCCGCGGTCGACCGCAGCTACGAGGAGGCGCTGCGCGGGCTCTACCTCTGGCACGAGTTCGGGGACGTGCACCTCATCCTCCCGGAGGAAGGCCCTCACGCAGAGCATTGCGACAGCAACCCCTGGTGAGATTCCTGTGCGGCCGATGTGAGGCCGCACATAGGGCGCACATCACGTACGAACGGACATAGGAGATAAAGAGTCCTGCCGCGAACGGGGCAGACGTTCCAGTCTGTCCCGATTTGCCTATATGGGCTCCACTACCCGGGATCGTAAGTCACACCTTTGCCACAGCATTTTGCGACCGCTAAGAATGGCTGCCGTCGCTCAGCACCGCGGGTTCCCCTCGCGGTGTTCGTGCAGGAGGAGCCGGTCTCCCCCGCAGACAACGAGCGACCTCCGCGCTATTCGAAGAGGTCCTACTGCCATGCCCAAGCACATCCACAGTCCCGCGCTGACCAAGCACCACAAGATCGCGCTCGCCGGTGTCGCCACGCTCGGCGCCGCCGCCCTCGCCTTCTCGGCCGTGCCGAGCAACGCCGAGACGGTGACGTCCGGTGCCCCCGAGACCGCCGCCAAGGTGGCCTACGGCACCGAGCAGATCAAGGACGTCACGGGCACGGTCACGGACCAGCTGGCCCTGCAGAACGTCAAGGTCGAGGCCATCGCCGCCAAGAGCAAGGCGACCTCCGCCCACCAGCGGCACGCGGCGCACGTGAAGAAGGTCCACGCGGCCCACGTCGCGCACGTCCACGCCGCCCACGTGAAGCACGCCGCCGCCAAGCGCACCGCCGGGCAGGCCGCGAGCCGGTCCGCGCAGCGCCCGCAGATCCAGCCGGTCGCCGCGAAGACCTACGCCGACAACCTCGACGGCTGGATCCGCCAGGCCCTCGACATCATGAACGCCAAGGGCATCCCGGGCTCCTACAACGGCCTGCACCGCAACATCATGCGGGAGTCCTCCGGCAACCCGAACGCGATCAACAACTGGGACATCAACGCGATCAACGGCATCCCGTCCAAGGGGCTGCTCCAGGTCATCCCGCCGACCTTCGCCACGTACCACGTCTCCGGTACGTCCTGGAACATCTACAACCCGGTCGCCAACATCACCGCCGCCGCCAACTACGCGGCGCACCGTTACGGCTCGATCGACAACGTGAACAGCGCGTACTGAGGCAGCGCGGACCTCGGCACCGACACGCCGAAGGGCGGCACCCCGTTGCGGGGCGCCGCCCTTCGGCGTCGTACGGGGAGGGCTACTTGCGCATGACCTCGGGCTCGTGGCGGCGCAGGAAGCGGGCGACGAAGAAGGCGCAGACCACGCCGAGGACGATCAGGGCGATCATGTCCAGCGTCCAGGCGCCGGCGGTGTGCGCCCACAGCGGGTCGTCGGGCTTGCCCTTGCCGGGCGGGGCGATCCTGTTGAAGTCCAGGGTGGCGCCCGCGGCGGCGACGGCCCAGCGCGACGGCATCAGGTACGAGAACTGGTTGACGCCGATCGTGCCGTTCAGGGCGAACAGGCAGCCGGTGAAGACGACCTGGATGATCGCGAACATGACCAGCAGTGGCATGGTCTTCTCGGAGGTCTTCACCAGCGCGGACATCACCAGGCCGAACATCATCGAGGTGAAGCCGAGCGCCATGACCGGCAGGCAGAGCTCCAGGAGCGTGAGGTGGCCGAAGACCACGCCCTCGGCCGGCATCGTCCGGCTGGCGAAGCCGATGACGCCGACCAGCAGGCCCTGCAGGACCGTGACGATGCCGAGCACGAAGACCTTGGACATCAGGTAGGCGGAGCGGGACAGGCCGGTCGCGCGCTCCCGCTCGTAGATGACCCGTTCCTTGATCAGCTCACGGACGGAGTTGGCGGCACCGGCGAAACAGGCGCCGACCGCGAGGATCAGCAGGACCGTGGTGGCCGTGCCGTTCGGGACGGGCTGCTGGGTCGCCGGGTTGATCTCCGTGTTGACCAGCAGGTCCTTGCCCGAGTCGATCAGCAGGCTCACCGAGCCGAGGACCAGCGGCAGGATCACCGTCAGGGCCAGGAAGCCCTTGTCCGAGGCGATCACCGACACGTATCGACGCACCAGGGTGGCGAACTGCGACATCCAGCCCTGCGGCTTGGGCGGCTTCATCGCCTGCATCGGAGGCATCTGTACGGACTGCGGCTCGATGGCGTCGATGTCCGCGGCGTACATCTGGTAGTGCTGCGAGCCCTTCCAGCGGCCGGCCCAGTCGTAGTCGCGGTAGTTCTCGAAGGCGGAGAAGACATCGGCCCAGGTGTCGTAGCCGAAGAAGTTCAGCGCCTCCTCCGGCGGCCCGAAGTAGGCCACCGCGCCGCCCGGCGCCATCACCAGGAGCTTGTCGCACAGCGCCAGCTCGGCCACCGAGTGGGTGACGACGAGGACCGTGCGGCCGTCGTCGGCGAGACCGCGCAGCAGCTGCATGACATCGCGGTCCATGCCCGGGTCGAGGCCCGAGGTGGGCTCGTCGAGGAAGATCAGCGACGGCTTGGTGAGCAGTTCCAGGGCCACCGAGACGCGCTTGCGCTGGCCGCCGGAGAGGGAGGTGACCTTCTTCTCCTTGTGGATGTCGAGCTTCAGCTCGCGCAGCACCTCGTCGATGCGGGCCTCGCGCTCCTGAGCCGTGGTGTCGGCGGGGAAGCGCAGCTTGGCCGCGTACTTGAGGGCCTTCTTGACGGTCAGCTCCTTGTGCAGGATGTCGTCCTGCGGGACCAGACCGATGCGCTGGCGCAGCTCGGCGAACTGCTTGTACAGGTTGCGGTTGTCGTACAGGACCTCGCCCTCGTTGGCGGGGCGGTAACCGGTGAGCGCCTTGAGCAAGGTCGACTTGCCGGAACCCGACGGGCCGATGACCGCGATCAGGGACTTCTCCGGGACGCCGAAGGAGACGTCCTTGAGGATCTGCTTGCCGCCGTCGACCGTGACGGTCAAGTGGCGTGCGGAGAAGGAGACTTCACCGGTGTCGACGAACTCTTCGAGCCGGTCGCCGATGACCCGGAAGGTGGAGTGGCCGACGCCCACGATGTCGTTCGGGTCGAGCAGCGCGCTGCCACCCTTGGCGATCGGCATACCGTTGACGTACGTGCCGTTGTGCGAGCCGAGGTCGCGGATCTCCATGCGGCCGTCGGGCGTGGAGTGGAACTCGGCGTGGTGACGCGAGACCTGCAGGTCGGAGACGACCAGCTCGTTGTCCAGGGCACGGCCGATGCGCATCACGCGGCCGATGGAGAACTGGTGGAACGTGGTCGGGCTGCGGTCGCCGTAGACCGGCGGCGCCCCCGCGCCGCCACCGGAGGCCATGGCCGGGACGCCCTGCTGCTGCGGGATCGCCGGCGAGGCCTGCTGCCAGCCCGGTTGCGGAGCGGGCGGCTGCACGGCCGACGGCTGCGGAGCGGGCGGCTGGGACCAGCCCGCGCCGCCCGCGCCCTGCGCCGCGTACGGCTGCTGCTGGGGCTGCGGCTGCGGCTGGACGACGGCGGCCGCGGCGCCGGAGAGGCTCAGGCGCGGTCCGTCGTTCGCGTTGCCGAGATGGACGGCCGAGCCCGGGCCGATCTCCGACCGCTGGACCCGCCTGCTGTGCACGAAGGTGCCGTTGGTACTGCCGTGGTCCTCGATGGCCCAACTGCGGCCGTCGAAGCTGATCGTGGCGTGCCGCCAGGAGACCCTGGCGTCGTCGAACACGATGTCCCCCTGCGGATCGCGTCCGAGGGTGTATGACCTGGACGGATCGAGCGTCCAGGTGCGTCCGTCTGATTCCAGTACGAGTTCCGGCACTCCAAGCCCCATGAGTAGTCCCCCGAGTTGCCCCCATCACAGGGAGTCTAGGGATGTCGAACATCGTCGGGAACTATTCCAGGCTCGGCCCTCTGACCGAAAGCCGGGCCTTGCGGAGGCCTCGTACGATCGCTTCGACTCTTTCCGTTGACGGGGTTGAAACCGGGCCGGAGAGTGGTAATCCACGCGAGGGGGACAAGCGCGGCGGAGTGGTCCGGGGCGGCTGCGGATCGGGGGGCCTGTCATGAGTGCTGGTGCGTCTGGCACGCGAGTCGAGCACGTGAAGCACGGCGCGCGGCTGCCGTGGGCCGACATCCTGCTGTCCGCGATCGCCGCCGTGAGCTGGGCGTTGATCGGTATGGCGGGTACGGCGGCGCTCGGTCTGCATCTGCTGCGGGCCGACGCGGCGGGCTCACTGGGCCCGATGACCGCGGCGGTTGTGGCGCTCGGGGCGGGTGGTTCGGTCACCCCGGACGGAGATCTGTCCGCCTTCGGCCTGAAGGGAGCGCAGGCCACCACGGCCATCGAGATCACGCCACTGGGGGTGAGCCTGGTCGGTGCGCTCCTTTTGTCATGGTTCTTCTTACGGTCCCTGCGCACGGCCGGAGTTGTGGTCGCCCCGGCCGAACTGCTGGCCCGCGCGGGCTCGGTGGTGGTGCTGTTCGTGGCGATCCTGGGCGGACTGGCCTGGGCGGGGCACTCCGTCGTGACCATCGACGGCGGTGCGCTCGGGCTGGACAAGGTGACGGGGGGCGGGGGCAGCGGCGGCCTGAAGATCCCCGGCATCGGTGACATCGGCGGGCTGCTCCCCGACCGCCTCGGCAACCTCGTGCACGCGAAGGCGGCGGTCGGCTTCAGCGTGGACACGGCGGCGACCCTGCTCGGCGGCCTCGGCTGGTCGGCGGGCATCCTGCTGATCGCCCTGCTGGCCTCGCGCCGGACGCCGCTGCCGCCCGGCTGGGCGGCGGTGCACCGGGTGGTGCGGCCGGCGGCCTCGGCGCTGGTGACGGTACTGCTGGTGGCCGTGGCGGCCGGCTGGGCGGCGGCGGCCTACGCGGCGATCGGTGACCCGCACCCGGCCAGGATCCTGGGGGCGGCCCTGCTCGGCGCCCCGAACGGCACCTGGCTGGGCATCCCGATCGGCCTCTTCGTGCCCTTCGACGGCAGGGCCACGGGCGTCCTGACCGTGTTTCTGCCGCATCCCCTGGACGCCCTGCTGAACTCGAGGTCCGACCAGTCGGTGACCCTGGGCCGCCTTGCCGGCCTGGACGGGCGGGTGTGGCTGCTGGGAGTGGCGGCGGCGCTGCTGATGCTGCTGGCCGGGGTGTTCACGGCGGTGCGGACTCCGGTGCGGACTCCCATGGGGACTCCGGTGGGGGCGAGGGGCGCCGGCCGGCCGGACTCCGGTCCCGGTGCGCTGGGATTCGCCGGGCGGTGTGCCGTGCGGCTGGGGATCGCCACCGCGCTGACACTGCCGTTGCTGGCCTGGCTGGCGGCGGTGTCGGTGGACGCCTCGCTGTCGGTGCTGGGCTTCGACGCGTTCGGCGCGGGGATCCGACTGCACGGGCAGTTGGGCATGGCGCTGCTGCTCGGAGCGGTCTGGGGTGCGGCGGCGGGAGCCGCGGGAGCGCTGCTGGCGTGGGTGACCGGCGCGGCCGGGTCACGTGCGGCTCCGTTGGCACTGGGTGACGCGGGGCAGGACGGGACAGGGAACGGGCCGCCGTACCAGAGGGCCGGCGGGGCTCCGGGGCCGGCCGACGGCGAGGGGGCGGGACCCTACGCGCCGGGGACGCCGTACCGTCCGCCGAATCCGGACACGAACCCCTATCTCCGGGTGCCGGAGGAGCTGCGCGGGGCGGGGGGTGGCCGTGGGCCCTGGTCCGGTGGAGCGCAGGGCGCCGGAGCGGCATCGCCGAGTGGTGCCGCCGAACCGGGCCGTCGTCCGCCGGGCGCCCCGCCCCCGGCGGACGGCGACCGGCACGCCGACGACCGCCGGGCACCGCGGGAGCGTCGGCCGGGTGGCGGCGGGTCCCCCTCCGACGCACCGCCGCCGGACTCGGGCGATGTGTACGGTGCTCCCACGATCGCCCGGCCGCTCGACCCGCCGCCCCGCTCCGCGCGGCCCCGGCCGAGCGCACGGCGGCCCGACGGCTCCCAGGGCGGTCCCGGCGCCGGGCCCCCGCCGCCGCCTCCTCCCCCGCCCCCTCCGCGGCCGCCCAGGCGTCCGCGCGGATCGTGACGTCCGCCGGGTGCGCGGATCGTGACATCCGCCGTCCGGGCAGATCTTGACGGCCGCCGTCCGCCGTCCGCGCGGCCCGGGGCTGAAGCGCGCGTGCGAACACAGCCCGGATGCGCTGCCGCCACGGCCGTCGATATCGCACGCACGTTCGCCTGTAGTCCGGAGGCAAAGCGTCCGACACCGGCCCGACACCTGTTGTTCCGTGTCCGTCAGGCGGACCACCTGCGCCGCAGGCACGGGGTGCCGGTTACGGTGGTTACACCATGAGCGATCCGCAGACCTCCGAGGTCCCCACTCTCCTCGTCAAGATTTTCGGCAAGGACAGGCCGGGCATCACGGCCGGCCTCTTCGACACTCTTGCCGCCTACATGGTCGACGTGGTCGACATCGAGCAGGTCGTCACCCGAGGCCGGCTGGTGCTGTGCGCGCTCGTGACCCAGCCCCCGGCGGGGCTGGAGGGCGACCTCCGGGCGACCGTGCACAGCTGGGCAGAGTCGATGAAGATGCAGGCGGAGATCATCTCCGGCCTCGGCGACAACCGTCCGCGTGGCCTCGGCCGTTCCCTGGTCACCGTCCTCGGTCACCCCCTGACCGCCGAGTCGACGGCCGCCATCGCCGCGCGGATCGCCAAGACCGGCGGCAACATCGACCGTATCTTCCGGCTCGCCAAATACCCGGTGACGGCCGTCGAGTTCGCGGTGTCCGGCGTGGAGACCGAGCCGCTGCGCACCGCCCTGGTCTCCGACGCGGCCGAGCTCGGCGTGGACATCGCGGTGGTCGCGGCCGGTCTGCACCGGCGGGCCCAGCGCCTGGTGGTCATGGACGTGGACTCCACGCTCATCCAGGACGAGGTGATCGAGCTCTTCGCCGCGCACGCCGGCTGCGAGGACCAGGTCGCCGAGGTGACGGCGGCCGCGATGCGCGGCGAACTGGACTTCGAGCAGTCGCTGCACGCGCGCGTGGCGCTGCTCAAGGGGCTGGACGAGTCGGTCGTGCAGAAGGTGCGCGCCGAAGTACGGCTGACGCCCGGTGCACGGACCCTGATCCGTACGCTGAAGCGGCTCGGCTACCAAGTCGGCGTCGTCTCGGGCGGTTTCACCCAGGTCACCGATGATCTGAAGGAGCGGCTGGGGCTGGACTTCGCCCAGGCCAACACGCTGGAGATCGTCGACGGGAAGCTGACCGGCCGGGTGACCGGCGAGATCGTGGACCGGGCGGGCAAGGCACGGCTGCTGCGCCGGTTCGCCGCCGAGGCGGGCGTGCCGCTGGCGCAGACCGTGGCCGTCGGTGACGGGGCCAACGACCTGGACATGCTGAACGCGGCCGGTCTCGGTGTCGCCTTCAACGCCAAGCCGGTGGTCCGCGAGGCCGCGCACACGGCGGTGAACGTCCCGTTCCTGGACACGGTGCTGTATCTGCTGGGCGTCACCCGCGAAGAGGTCGAGGCGGCGGACACCCACGACGAGAGCTGAGGCGTCCGGGAGCTGAGGCGTCCGGGAGCTGAGGCGTCCGGGAGCTGAGGCGTCCGGCCGGCCGGGCCGGATACGAGGGGCCCCGCGCCGTCTCCACGGTGCCGGGCCCCTGGTCGTCCCTCGTGATCCCTCGTGCCGCGTCAGTGGTGGCGCGGTGGCGTTGTCATTCCGAGGGTGCCCAGTAGTCCGCGAGCGTGGCCACGCCGGGCTCCAGGGCCTTCCAGGAGCCCTCGTGCGTCACGACGGCGAAGGCGGCGGCGGGGAAGCCCCGGCGGTTCATCCGCTCGCGGGCGTCGGTCTCGGCGGTGGCGGCGAGGATCTCGGCCAGGCCGTGCACGCCGGGGTTGTGACCGATGAGGATCACGTTCTGTACGTCGTCGGGCACCTCGTTGAGCACGGCGATCAGCTCGCCGGGCGAGGCCTCGTACACCCGCTCCTCGTAGACGGTTTTCGGCCGGTGCGCGAGCTCGTGGACGGCGAGCTTCCAGGTCTCCCGGGTGCGCACGGAAGTGGAGCACAGGGCCAGGTCGAAGGTGATGCCGCTGTCCGCGAGCTTGCGTCCGGCGACGGCGGCGTCCATTCGGCCCCGGTCAGCGAGCGGTCGCTCGTGGTCGGTCACCTGTGGCCAGTCGGCTTTCGCATGGCGGAAGAGGACAATCCTGCGGGGTTCTGCGACGCTCATGGCACCCAGCTTCGCATGAAACAGGCCATCGGGCGCAGGGAGTTGACATGCGACTTCGCCCCGCCCGGCGGTACGGCGGCTAGCGGGTGACGAGCTGCTGGACGCGCTCGAAGAGGTGGGTGACGGCGGGGTCGCCGGTGGCCGCGTGGGCGTCCGCCGGGTTCAGTATGAGGGTCAGCAGGGCGACGAAGGCAAGCGCGGGAAGGGCGAGCGCCCACCAGGGGAGCCGGATGTCGACGCTGCCCCGGGTCGCCGGGTGGTGCCGGGTGTGCGTTAGGGCCGGCATGGTCGCCTCCGCTGGTCTCCGGGGTCCGTCGGCCGCCCTCGCGGCCACACCTCGAATCTACGGAATCCGCGACAGCCGTCCCATCCGGTGATCCACCCACTTGACCCTGACCCTTACCCCCTAGGGGATGGTGGTGCTGGCCCCACCATCCCCCGCGGAGGCGGGGGCCTGCGGTGGTCAGGGTGAGGCGAGGGTCGCGATGACGGCGATGACGATGAAGATGGCGAAGAACGAGCCGAAGACGATCAGCATCTTCTTCTGACCGTTCTGGGGGTTCGGGTCGAGCACTGGCATGGGGCCAGTCTGGCACCCCCGGATGCGTACGGACCGCGCGGGGTGGCCGCGACACGGACCGCTGAGACCGGCGGGTCGGCCGGTTGGCGGTGCGGCGGTGCGGCGTCAGCCGGTCGCGGCCGCCTCGTCCTCCACCGTACGGTCGCGGCCCGCCAGGACGCCGACGGCCATCTGCGGGATCATCAGGCCGATCATGAGGGCGATCGGCAGGCCCCAGCCGCCGCTGTGCTGGTAGAGCACGCCCACCAGGAGTGGGCCGGGGATCGAGATGAGGTATCCGGCGCTCTGGGCGAAAGCGGAGAGCTGGACGACGCCCGCCGCCGTCCTGGCCCGCATCCCGACCATGGTGAGGGCGAGCGGGAAGGCGCAGTTCGAGATGCCGAGCAGCACGGCCCAGGCCCAGGCGCCGGCCGCGGGCGCGAGATACAGGCCGGCGTATCCGGCGAGACCGCAGACGCCGAGGGCGATCACGATCGGGCCCTGGCGTGGCAGCCGGGTGGCCACGCGCGGGATGACGAAGGCCAGTGGCACGCCCATCACCATGGTGACGGCGAGCAGCAGCCCGGCCGTGCTCGCGGAGACGCCCGCGTCGCGGAAGATCTGCGCCATCCAGCCCATCGTGATGTACGCGGCGGTGGCCTGGAGCCCGAAGAACACGGCGAGCGCCCAGGCGGTACGGCTGCGGGTGATCCGCAGGGCGGCCGGCTGCCGCTCCGCACGCGCGCGTGCGGAGGCCCGGGGCTCGGGGGCCGGCGCCGGTCCCCGGTCCCGTACCAGCGGAACCCACGGCAGCACCGCGGCCGCCGCGAGCCCGGCCCACACGGCCAGCCCGGTCTGCCACCGGCCGCCCAGCGCGTCGGTCACGGGCACGGTCACCGCGGCGGCCACCGAGGTGCCTGCGGCGAGGGCCATGGAGTACAGGCCGGTCATGGAGCCGACCCGGTCGGGGAACCAGCGTTTGACGATGACCGGCATCAGGACGTTGCTGACCGCGATACCCATGAGCGCGAGCGCGCTGCCGGCCAGGAACCCGGCGGTGCTCCCGGCGTACGGGCGTATCAGCAGGCCGGCCGTGACGGCGGCCATGGCGGCGCAGACGACGGCCGCCGGGCCGAAGCGGCGGGCGAGGCGGGGAGCCGTGACGCCGAAGACGGCGAAGCAGAGCGGGGGCACGGAGGTGAGCAGTCCGGCCACGCTGCCGCTCATGCCGAGGCCGTCGCGGACCTCTTCCAGGAGAGCGCCGAGGCTGGTGATGGCGGGCCGGAGGTTGACCGCGGACAGCACGATGCCGAGCACGACCAGCCGTGTCGTCCACGCGCGCGTGGCGGTCGCGGGGCCCCCGTCGGACGCCGCCGTTTCTGCTGCCGTCGTTTCTGCCGTCGTTTCTGCTGCCGATTCTGCTGCCGTCAGTGACTTCGCCCGCGGTGCCGTCCGTCCTGTCGCAGAGCTCGTGATGCGGGTTTCCTTGCCTGCCATGAGGCTCATCATAGAATCATGGGATGATTGGTTGTCCATCCCCGGGCAGGCCCGGCCGCGCCCGGCGGGCCCTCGCGTGCGAAGGTGTGCCATGCCTCTGAGTCATCCGCGCCGCTCGGCACTGTCCGAACAGGTCATCGCCGCGTTGCGGAACCAGATCACCTCGGGCGAGTGGCCGGTGGGCTCGCGCATCCCCACCGAGCCGGAGCTGGTCGAGCAGCTCGGGGTGGCCCGCAACACCGTCCGGGAGGCCGTCCGGGCGCTGGCGCACAACGGCCTGCTGGACATCCGCCAGGGCTCGGGGACGTACGTCGCGGCGACCAGTGAGCTGGCCGGCGTGATGCATCGCCGGTTCGCCGGGGCCGACCCCCGGCACATCGCCGAGCTGCGCTCGACCCTGGAGTCGTCGGCCGCCCGGCTGGCCGCGGTCCGCCGGACCGAGAAGGACCTCAGGCAGCTCGACGCCCTGCTGGCGCGCCGCGAGCAGGCCTGGCGGTCGGGGGACGCGGAGGCCTTCGTGACGGCGGACGCGACCCTGCACCTGGCCGTGGTGGCCGCCTCGCACAACGACGCGCTGACGGCGATGTACGCCGACCTGGGCGAGGTGCTGCGGGAGTGGCTGCGCGCGGATGTCGGCGCCGAGCTGACGCCGCAGTCGTACATGGACCACACCCGGCTGGTCGAGGCGATCCGCGCGGGCGACGCGGACGCGGCCGCGAAGGAGGCGGCGAGCTACCCGTTCCTGTGCCGTCCGGACCGGTTCAGCTCACCTTCTGGTGGCTGATCCACACCGCGCGGACGTCCTTCCAGCAGCGGCCGGCCAGCCGCACGGTCATCGCCGGACCGGTGTCGACCGGGGAGCCGTCGGTGTCGATGTCCCACCACTGGGCGCACTCGATGTGCAGCCGGACCCGGTCGGTGTCGACGTAGGGGTTGTGGCAGTAGGCCACCACATGGGAGCCGCGGACGGTGGTCCGGCAGGAGGCGCCGAACAGCTGCGGGGCCGGCTCGTGTCCGCTCGGCACGCGCGCGTGGGACCGCGCGTCGTACGGCAGCGACAGCACGAGAGTGAGGGCCAGGGTCACCGGGGCCAGGCTGCGGGACAGGCGCACAAGGGGACCTCCTCGGCCGGGCTGGGGAGGGACGTCGCGCGGTGAACGCTTGCTCCACGCGTATTCAGGGTGCGCCGTCGCGGCGGCGGCGGCCCGGCCGGTGGGCCGAACGGGTGAGGCCCGCACCCCGGCGGGGTGCGGGCCTCGAAGAGTCCGGGCGGCTCAGGCTCCGATGGCGTGCAGGCCGCCGTCCACGTGGATGATCTCGCCGGTGGTCTTCGGGAACCAGTCGCTCAGCAGGGCCACGATGCCCTTGCCGGCCGGCTCCGGGTCCTTGAGGTCCCACTCCAGCGGGGAGCGGTGGTCCCAGACCGCGGCCAGGTCGCTGAAGCCCGGGATGGACTTGGCGGCCATGGAGCCGATGGGGCCGGCGGAGATGAGGTTGCAGCGGATGTTCTGCTTGCCGAGGTCGCGCGCGATGTAGCGGCTGGTGGCCTCCAGGGCGGCCTTGGCCGGACCCATCCAGTCGTACTGCGGCCAGGCGTACTGGGCGTCGAAGGTGAGACCGACGACCGAGCCGCCGTTCTGCATCAGCGGCAGGCAGGCCATGGTCAGCGACTTCAGGGAGTACGCCGAGACGTGCATGGCGGTGGCCACGGACTCGAACGGCGTGTTGAGGAAGTTGCCGCCGAGGGCGTCCTGGGGGGCGAAGCCGATGGAGTGGACGACGCCGTCGAGGCTGCCGAGTTCCTCGCCGACGAGGTCGGCCAGCCGCCCGAGGTGCTCGTCGTTGGTGACGTCGAGCTCGATGACCTTGGTGGGCTTGGGCAGCTTCTTGGCGATGCGCTCGGTCAGCGTGGGCCGCGGGAACGCGGTGAGGATGATCTCGGCACCCTGCTCCTGGGCCAGCTTGGCCGCGTGGAAGGCGATGGAGGACTCCATCAGCACACCCGTGATCAGGATGCGCTTGCCCTCAAGGATTCCACTCATGGTGATCAGTGACCCATTCCCAGTCCGCCGTCAACGGGGATGACGGCTCCAGTGATGTACGAGGCGTCGTCCGAGGCGAGGAACCGCACCGTCGCGGCGACCTCCTCGGGCTGCGCGTACCGGCCGAGCGGCACCTGCGACACGATGGTGGCACGCTGCTCGTCGGTGAGCGCCCTGGTCATGTCGGTGTCGACGAAGCCGGGCGCGACGACGTTGAAGGTGATGTTGCGCGAGCCCAGCTCGCGGGCGAGGGACCGCGCGAAGCCCACCAGGGCGGCCTTGGAGGCGGCGTAGTTGGCCTGGCCGGGGCCGCCGTACAGGCCGACGACCGACGAGATGAGGACGACGCGGCCCTTCTTCGCGCGCAGCATGCCGCGGTTGGCGCGCTTGACCACCCGGAAGGTGCCGGTGAGGTTGGTGTCCAGGACCGAGGTGAAGTCCTCCTCGGACATGCGCATCAGGAGCGTGTCCTTGGTGATGCCGGCGTTGGCGATCAGGATCTCGACCGGGCCGTGTGCTTCCTCGATCTCCTTGTAGGCCTGCTCCACCTGCTCGGAGTCGGTGATGTCGCACTTGACGGCCAGGCAGCCGAGTTCCTTGAGGATGGCCGGCGGCTCACCCGAGCGGTACGTGATGGCGACCTTGTCGCCGTTGTCGGCGAATGCGCGGGCGATGGCGAGGCCGATGCCCCGGTTGCCTCCAGTGACGAGAACCGAGCGGCTCAACGGATCACCCTTTCGTTCGGTCTGGCATCCGCCCGAACAGCTGGCATGACAGGCGGCTTCATCGAAAACCTATCGGTCCCGCCATCACCACGGGCAAGCGGGCACCGACAGTGGCTGAGGAGTGTCACTGTCGGGTCCCTACAGAAAGCCCCGGCGCCGGACCGAAACATGTGGTCCACGCACCCGCGGGCGCGACATGATCAGACGGACAGGCCACGACAGCAGGGAGACCTCCGTGCCTCATTCCATCGACGAAGCCTTCACGGCGCTTCCGCTACGGGCCCTGGCCGACGCCGCGCTGGCACGCGCGCGTGCGCTGGGGGCCGAGCACGCGGACTTCAGGTTCGAGCGGGTGCGCAGCGCGTCCTGGCGGCTCCGGGACGCCAAGCCCGCCGGGTCGTCGGACACCACCGACCTCGGGTACGCGGTCCGGGTCGTGCACGGCGGCACCTGGGGCTTCGCGTCGGGGGTGGACCTGAGCCTCGACGCCGCGGCCAAGGTCGCGTCGCAGGCGGTGGCCATGGCGAAGCTCTCGGCGCAGGTCATCAAGGCGGCCGGGTCGGACGAGAGGGTGGAGCTGGCCGACGAGCCGGTGCACGCGGACAAGACGTGGATCTCGTCGTACGAGATCGATCCGTTCGCCGTGCCGGACGAGGAGAAGTCGGCGCTGCTCGCGGAGTGGAGCGCGCGGCTGCTGGCGGCGAACGGCGTCAACCACGTGGACGCCTCGCTGCTCACCGTGCACGAGAACAAGTTCTACGCCGACACGGCCGGGACCGTGACGACCCAGCAGCGGGTGCGGCTGCATCCGCAGCTGACGGCCGTGTCGGTCGACGAGTCCAGCGGCGAGTTCGACTCGATGCGGACCGTCGCGCCGCCCGTCGGCCGCGGCTGGGAGTACCTCACCGGCACCGGCTGGAACTGGGACGCCGAGCTGGAGCAGATCCCGGAGCTGCTGGCCGAGAAGATGCGGGCGCCGAGCGTGGAGGCGGGTCTGTACGACCTGGTGGTCGATCCCTCCAACCTGTGGCTGACCATCCACGAGTCCATCGGCCACGCCACCGAGCTGGACCGCGCGCTCGGCTACGAGGCCGCCTACGCCGGCACCTCCTTCGCCACCTTCGACCAGCTCGGCAAGCTGAAGTACGGCTCCGACCTGATGAACGTCACCGGCGACCGCACCGCCGAGCACGGCCTGGCGACCATCGGGTACGACGACGAGGGCGTCGCGGCCCAGTCCTGGGACCTGGTCAAGAACGGCACGCTCGTCGGCTACCAGCTGGACCGCAGGATCGCGCGGCTGACCGGCTTCGACCGCTCCAACGGGTGCGCCTACGCCGACTCCCCCGGACACGTCCCCGTGCAGCGCATGGCCAACGTGTCCCTCCAGCCGGACCCGGGCGGGCTGGCGACGGAGGACCTGATCGGCGGGGTGGACCGCGGGATCTACGTGGTCGGCGACCGCTCCTGGTCGATCGACATGCAGAGGTACAACTTCCAGTTCACCGGACAGCGGTTCTTCAAGATCGAGAACGGCCGGATCACCGGGCAGCTGCGCGATGTCGCCTACCAGGCGACGACGACCGACTTCTGGGGCTCCATGGCGGCCGTCGGCGGCCCCCAGACGTACGTCCTCGGCGGCGCCTTCAACTGCGGCAAGGCCCAGCCGGGACAGGTCGCCGCCGTCTCGCACGGCTGCCCCTCGGCCCTCTTCAAGGGCGTCAACATCCTCAACACCACGCAGGAGGCAGGCCGATGAGCGTCAGTCCAGGGCTCGGCCGGGGGTCCGGGGGTTACGCCCCGGGAAAGCACAGTCTCAACACCACGCAGGAGGCCGGTCGATGAGCGCCCGCACCAACAAGCCGCACGAGATCGTCGAGCGCGCGCTGGAACTGTCCCGGGCCGACGGCTGCGTGGTCATCGCCGACGAGCACTCCACGGCGAACCTGCGCTGGGCCGGCAACGCGCTCACCACCAACGGCGTCACGCGCGGCCGTTCGCTCACCGTCGTCGCCACCGTGGACGGCAAGGAGGGCACGGCGTCGGGCGTCGTCTCCCGGTCGGCCGTGACCCCCGACGAACTGGAGCCGCTGGTGCGGGCCGCCGAGGCCGCCGCGCGGGGCGCCGGGCCCGCCGAGGACGCCCAGCCGCTGGTCACGGGCGTACCGGAGACGCCGGACTTCACGGACGCGCCCGCCGAGACCTCCTCCGCCGTGTTCGCCGACTTCGCCCCGGCGCTCGGCGAGGCCTTCGCACGCGCGCGTGCCGGTGGCCGCGAGCTGTACGGCTTCGCCAACCACGAACTCGTGTCGACGTACATGGGCACCTCCACCGGGCTGCGGCTGCGGCACGACCAGCCCACCGGCACGCTGGAGCTGAACGCCAAGTCGCCCGACCGTACGCGCTCCGCCTGGGCCGGGCGCTCCACGCGGGACTTCAAGGACGTCGACCCCGGCGCGCTCGACGCCGAGCTCGCCGTACGGCTCGGCTGGGCCGAGCGGCGCGTGGACCTCCCGGCCGGCCGGTACGAGACGCTGCTGCCGCCGACCGCCGTCGCCGACCTGCTGATCTACCAGCTGTGGTCGGCGTCCGCGCGGGACGCGGCCGAGGGCCGGACGGTGTTCTCCAAGCCGGGCGGCGGCACCCGTGTCGGCGAAAGGCTGACCGACCTGCCGCTGACCCTGCGCAGCGACCCGAACGAGCCGGGTCTGGAGTCCGCGCCCTTCGTCGTCGCGCACTCCTCCGGCGGCGACGAGTCCGTCTTCGACAACGGGCTGCCCGTCGGCTCCACCGAGTGGGTCTCGGGCGGCGTACTGAAACACCTGACCACCACCCGCCACACCGCGGGCCTCACCGGGCTGCCGGTCGCCGCGGCGGGCGGCAACCTGATCCTCGACGGCGGCCAGGACCGCTCCCTGGACGACATGGTCGCCGCGACCGAGCGCGGGCTGCTGCTGACCTGCCTCTGGTACATCCGCGAGGTCGACCCGGCGACGCTGCTGCTCACGGGCCTGACCCGGGACGGCGTCTACCTCGTGGAGAACGGCCAGGTCACCGGGCAGGTGAACAACTTCCGGTTCAACGAGTCGCCGGTGGACCTGCTGGGGCGGGCGACCGAGGCCGGGCGCACGGAAAAGACGCTGCCGAGGGAGTGGAGCGACTGGTTCACCAGGGCTGCGATGCCCGCGCTGCGGGTGCCCGACTTCAATATGAGCTCTGTCAGTCAGGGCGTATAACCTCGTAGCCGGTGGTCGCACGACCACCCGAAGATCATCCAGAGATACACCGAAGATCGCCCAAGGAGATACGAGAACCGTGACGGACATCGTCGACGAGCTGAAGTGGCGGGGGCTGTTCGCTCTGTCCACTGACGAGGACGCATTGCGCAAGGCGCTCGCGGACGGTCCCGTCACGTTCTATTGCGGTTTCGACCCGACCGCGCCGTCCCTGCACGTCGGGCACCTGGTGCAGGTGCTCACCGTGCGCCGGCTCCAGCAGGCCGGTCACCGGCCACTGGCGCTCGTGGGCGGGGCGACGGGTCTGATCGGGGACCCGCGTCCGACCGCCGAGCGGACGCTCAACGCCCCCGAGACGGTCGCCGGCTGGGTCGGCAGACTGCGCGCCCAGATCGAGCCGTTCCTGTCCTTCGAGGGCGAGAACGCGGCCGTCATGGTCAACAACCTCGACTGGACCGAGGGCCTGTCCGCGATCGAGTTCCTGCGGGACATCGGCAAGCACTTCCGCGTCAACAAGATGCTGACCAAGGACTCCGTGGCCCGCCGCCTGGAGTCCGACCAGGGCATCAGCTACACGGAGTTCAGCTACCAGATTCTCCAGGGCATGGACTTTCTCCAGCTGTTCCGGCGGTACGGCTGCACGCTCCAGCAGGGCGGCAGCGACCAGTGGGGCAACCTCACCGCGGGTCTGGACCTGATCCACCGCCTGGAGCCGCACGCCACCGTGCACGCGCTGGCGACGCCGCTGATGACCAAGGCGGACGGCACGAAGTTCGGCAAGACCGAGGGCGGAGCCATCTGGCTCGACGCCGAGATGACGACGCCGTACGCGTTCTACCAGTTCTGGCTGAACGTGGACGACCGGGACATCTCGACGTACATGCGGATCCTGTCCTTCAAGTCCCGTGCGGAGCTTGAGGAGCTGGAGAAGCAGACCGAGGAGCGGCCGCAGGCGCGGGCCGCGCAGCGGGCGCTGGCCGAGGAGCTGACGACGCTCGTCCATGGCGCGGACCAGACCGCCGCGGTGATCGCCGCGTCCAAGGCGCTGTTCGGGCAGGGCGAGCTCGCGGAGCTGGACGACCGGACGCTGGCCGCGGCACTGTCCGAGGTGCCGCACGTCCGGGTCGCCGAGCTGGGCCCGGTGGTGGACCTGTTCGCCGAGGTAGGACTGGTGGCCAGCAAGTCCGCCGCGCGTCGGACCGTGAAGGAGGGCGGGGCCTACGTGAACAACGTGAAGGTGACCGCCGAGGACGCGGTGCCGGATCCTGCGGAGCTGTTGCACGGGCGGTGGCTGGTGCTGCGGCGGGGGAAGAAGAACCTGGCGGCTGTGGAGGTCGTCGGTTCCTGAGCGCCGTAGGGGTGCGGGGGTGCGTCGCGGAGTGCCGGTGTGTTGTGGCTGATCTGGTCGCGCCCACGCGGCGGAGCCGCACTTTGACACAGCCCCGCGCCCCTGACGGGGCGCTTCGGTTCGGGGCGCTGTGTAGTTCGGGGGCTCAAGCTCGGGGGCTCAGACGCGCTGTTTCCGCTTCCCCAGCGTCGCCATGTAAGCCATGTCGCCCAGGGCCACGATGATGATCGCCGCCACCAGTTGGAACAGGTGGCGGGTCCAGTCGATGCCCGGTGTCTCGGCCACGCCCACCGCGCGGGCGATCGCGTTGCCGGCGATGGCGCCCAGCATGCCGAAGATGGTCGTCAGCCAGAGCGGGCTGTGCTGCTTGCCCGGGATGACCGCCTTCGCGATCAGGCCCAGCACGAAACCCACGATGATCGCCCACAACCAGCCCATGGCTGCCTCCTCGTACGGCTCGACGTGAGCATTACGCCAAGTCTCGGCCCGTACGCCGTACGGCGCATGTCGGTACGGCCGTACGTGCTATGGCGCAGGGCGTTCGCGCAGGCGGGCGGGCGACCCGGTCTCGAAGGCGGCGCAGGCGCGGCGTACCGTGGAAAGCGTCCTGGCCCGGTTCCCCGAGCGGGTGCGGACCGGAACCGGGAAGGGACGCGGAGAGTCCGATGCGGGCGGATGGTGGAATGTGATGCGGAAGCAGCGCGGCGACGGCAACGTCCAGGTGTTCCGGATCACCGGAGCCCGCACCGGCCTGGCGGAGGACGTGCGCGGCCGGCAACGGCGGTACGTCATCTCGATGACCATTCGGACCATGTCGGTGATCCTCGCGGTGACGTTGTGGAACGTCGAGCGGTATGTCGCGGTCGTGGCTCTGGTGCTCGGGGCGGTGCTGCCCTACATCGCCGTCGTCATCGCCAACGCCGGTCGGGAACGGCCGCCGTCGCTTCCGTCGACCTTCGGGGTCGCGCCGACGCGGCTGGTGATCTCGCCGCCGCGGGCGGAGGCGGCGAGGGCGGAATCCGTTCCGGAGGACGTGGCGAAGGACCCGGCGGCGGGGGCGGTGAGCCGGGAGCGGCCGGAGCCGGTCTGAACGCCGGCGCCCCGGCACGGACGGGCGGCGACTGGGCGCGAAGCTCAAGAAAAGCTCAGATCGATCGTGCTGTTCCAGTGCCGGGTCGAGGGTGACCCGTGACATACTGCGTACGCGCTCCGCATCCCCCGTCGGAGCGACGGACCGACGCCGGGCAGCTCCCCCCGTGGCTGCTCGGCGTCGCCTTTTCAGGGGGACGACCGCACGGCACCACTGACCGGGGCCTCGGCTAAGGTCGGCGACGTGATCCCGAATGCCCCTGGTTCCGAAACCGGCTCCCCCGTCTGCTCCGCGAAGGGCTGCCGCGCCGACGCGGTGTGGGTGCTGGCGTGGAACAACCCGAAGATTCACACGCCGCAGCGGCGCAAGACCTGGCTCGCCTGCGAGGAGCACCGGGAGCATCTCTCGCAGTTCCTGGGGATGCGGGGATTCCTGAAGGATGTCGTGCTGCTGCGGGAGTGGGAGTCCCGCGAGTCACCTGAGCAGGCCGAGTAGGCCGGGCTAGCCTCCGATCGCGGACATCGGCCGGTCCGGCTGCACGAACGTCGGGTCATCCAGTCCCGCGCCCGCCTTCTTCCCCCACATCGCCAGCCGCCAGATGCGGGCGATCTCCTCGTCCGCCGCGCCCGAGCGGAGCGCACCGCGCAGGTCCGTCTCCTCCCGGGCGAACAGGCAGGTCCGTATCTGGCCGTCGGCCGTGAGGCGGGTGCGGTCGCAGGCCGCGCAGAACGGGCGGGTCACCGAGGCGATGACGCCGACCCGGTGCGGGCCGCCGTCGACCAGCCAGCGCTCCGCCGGCGCCGAGCCGCGGTCGTCCGTGCCCTCGGGGGTGAGGTCGAAGCGGGTGCGCAGCGAGGCGAGGATGTCCCCGGCCGTCACCATGCTGTCGCGCTTCCAGCCGTGCTGGGCGTCGAGGGGCATCTGCTCGATGAAGCGCAGCTCGTAGTCGTGGGCCACCGCCCAGGCGAGGAGGTCGGGGGCCTCGTCCTCGTTCAGGCCGGGCATCAGGACCGTGTTGACCTTGACCGGGGTGAGGCCGGCGTCGCGGGCGGCCCGGAGGCCGTCGAGGACGTCGTGGTGGCGGTCGCGGCGGGTGAGGGCCTTGAAGACGTCCGGGCGGAGGGTGTCCAGGGAGACGTTGACCCGGTCCAGGCCGGCCGTCTTGAGGGCCGTCGCGGTGCGGCGCAGGCCGATGCCGTTGGTCGTCAGGGACATCCGGGGGCGGGGAGCCAGCGCCGCCACCCGCTCCACGATGCCGACCAGGCCGGGACGCAGCAGCGGCTCACCACCGGTGAAGCGGACCTCCTCGACGCCCAGGACGCGGACGGCGATGTCGATCAGCCGGACGATCTCGTCGTCCGTGAGCAGGTCGGGCTTGGCCAGCCACTGCAGTCCTTCCTCGGGCATGCAGTACGTACAGCGCAGATTGCACCGGTCGGTCAGCGAGACTCTCAGGTCGGTCGCCACCCGGCCATAGGTGTCGATGAGCATGCGGGCCCCCTCCCTCGTTCCGGACCAGATCTTCACCGTCACCCGCGAGCCTACGTGACGGCACTGACATCGCGAGAGGCCCGATGCCACGAGGTACGACGCGGCCGCGTCGTAGGATCCTGTGATCCCGTCGACGCGGCCAGTCGTACGAAACTCAGTGCGCGCCGGTGCCGGTCAGGGACCGCACCTCCAGCTCCGCGTACTTGGCGTCGTCCGGGACCTCCTTCGACAGCAGAGTGCCCACGACGCCGAGGAGGAATCCGACCGGGATCGAGATGATGCCGGGGTTCTCCAGCGGGAACCAGTGGAAGTCGACGCTCGGGAACATCGACGTCTCCTTGCCGGACACCACCGGCGAGAACAGCACCAGGCCGACCGCGGTGACCAGGCCGCCGTAGATCGACCAGAGAGCTCCGGCGGTGGTGAACCGCTTCCAGAAGAGGCTGTAGAGGATGGTCGGCAGGTTGGCGGAGGCGGCGACCGCGAAGGCGAGGGCGACCAGGCCGGCGACGTTCAGGTCGCGGGCGAGGGCGCCGAGGACGATGGAGACGGCGCCGATGCCGACGGTGGCCCAGCGGGCCGCGTTGATCTCCTGCTTCTCGGTGGCCTGGCCCTTCCTGATGACGTTGGCGTAGATGTCGTGCGCGAAGGACGACGAGGACGCCAGGGTGAGGCCCGCGACCACCGCGAGGATCGTCGCGAAGGCCACCGCCGAGATCGTGGCCAGCAGGACCGCGCCCCAGGTGGAGTCGACACCGCCGAGGTGGAGGGCGAGGAGGGGGGCCGCGGTGTTGCCGGACTTGTTGGAGGCGATGATCTCGTCCGGTTTGATCAGCGCGGCCGCGCCGAAGCCGAGGGCGAGAGTCATCAGGTAGAAGGTGCCGATCAGGCCGATCGCCCAGAGGACCGACTTCCGGGCCGCCTTCGCGGTGGGCACGGTGTAGAAGCGGATCAGGATGTGCGGCAGGCCGGCGGTGCCGAGGACCAGGGCGATGCCGAGGGAGAGGAAGTCCAGCTTGCTGGTGCCCGTGGCGCCGTACTTCAGGCCGGGTTCCAGGAAGGCGGACCCCTTGCCGCTGTTGTCGGCGGCCTTGCCGAGCAGGTCGGAGACGTTGAAGTTGAACTTGGCCAGGACCATGAAGGTCAGCAGCAGGGCGCCCGCGATGAGCAGCACGGCCTTGACCATCTGGACCCAGGTGGTGCCCTTCATGCCGCCGATGGTGACGTAGACGATCATCAGGACGCCGACGAGGGCGACGATGCCGATCTTGCCGCCGTCGCTGGTGATGCCGAGGAGCAGGGAGACGAGGACGCCCGCTCCCGCCATCTGGGCCAGCAGGTAGAAGATCGAGACGACGATGGTGGAGGTACCGGCGGCGGTGCGCACCGGACGCTGGCGCATGCGGTAGGCCAGTACGTCGCCCATGGTGTAGCGGCCGGAGTTGCGCAGCGGCTCGGCGACCAGGAGCAGGGCGACGAGCCAGGCGACCAGGAAGCCGATGGAGTACAGGAAGCCGTCGTAGCCGAAGAGGGCGATGGCGCCGGCGATGCCGAGGAAGGACGCGGCGGACATGTAGTCGCCGGAGACGGCGAGGCCGTTCTGGAAGCCGGTGAACTGGCGGCCGCCCGCGTAGAAGTCGGCGGCGTCCTTCGTCTGGCGGCCCGCCCAGACGGTGATGACGAGGGTCACGGCGACGAACACCGCGAACAGGGTGATGATCAGCGGCCGGTGTTCGCCGGCCTCGCCGGCCGCCAGTGTGATCGCGGGGCTCATGCGCCGCCCTCCATCCGGGACTTGATGGCCTCGGCCTTGGGGTCGAGCTTGGCGGCCGCGTGCCGGGCATACCACCAGGCGATGAGGAACGTGGTGAGGAACTGGGCGAGACCGAGGACCAGGGCCACGTTGATGTTGCCGACGACCTTGGTGCCCATGAAGTCGTCCGCGTAGTTGGAGAGCAGGACGTACAGCAGGTACCAGGCGATGAAGGCGAAGGTCAGCGGGAAGGCGAAGGAGCGGTGGGAGTGCCGCAGTTCGGCGAACTCCGGACTCTGCTGCACCTCGGCGAACTCCTCGCCGGAGGGTTGCGGGGTCTGCGTGTTCGAGGGCGGTGGTGTCTCGGTGGCCACGGAGTCTCCTCGCGATACGGACATGCGGATTCTGACCTCACGGACATGCGGATCACTCACCGTTGGTGACGACACGGCTCCGGCAAGTGATTCCGGCGGGGAGCCTCGATCCTGCTGCGGCTCCCTCCTCAAGGTCACGGCGCCACGCGTGGGCAGGTTCAACGCGCCCCGCTTCTTTCGGAAGTGGTCGCGGCAAGTCCCCTTCGGTCATTGCTGGCCGGTGAGTGCGGGAGATAGCTTCGGCCCAGCACCACCCGTCATGTACCTGCCCAGGCGGCACTCGCATCCTGGGCGGTCCCGTTTTCGGTCGATGTCTTTCGGCTGATGTTCCGGATGATGTGGAGACCCATGGCTCATCTGCGTTCCAGACGCGGGCCGGCGCTCGCCGTCCCGGTCGTCGTGTCGCTGACCGCCTCGCTCGAACTCCTGTCGACGGCGGCTTCCGCCGCCCCGTCGGCCACCTGGGCGGCATCGGCGGCGGACGGGCCGAACCTGGCCCACGTCGTCGACACCAGGACGGACCCTCGCACGATCGAGCTCGCGCAGCGGACGATCGCCCGCAACGGCGGCTACGGCTTCTACGGCTCCGGTGTCGTCGACGCGCTCCGCGCGGTCAAGTGACCACCGGCCCGCAAGCAGGTAACCAAGAGCAGGACTTCCCGCACGGCACGCCCGTTCCGCGAACGAACTGGAGACCTCAGATGACCGCGCCCCAGCCGCGCCACCGTCGTGTCCTCGCCCTCCCGCTCGGCATGGCCATGGCCACGGCCCTGGCCTTCCTGCCCAACATCTCGGCGTCCGCCGCCGACAACGGCGCGTCCGTGTCCGCGGCCGCGGCCGACGCCAGTGACCCGACGTCGCTCAGCTATGTCGTCAACATCCGTCCCGGACACGGCACTTCCGAACGCGTCCAGCGGGCGATCGAGCGGGCCGGCGGTTCGGTGGTGATCGCGTACGACGAGATCGGTGTGATCGTCGCCCACTCCTCGAACCCGGACTTCGCCGTGATCATCCGAAAGGTGCCCGGCGTGGACTCGGCCGGGAACACCCGCAACGCGCCGCTGCCCGCGCAGTCGACCACCGACGTCGGCACCCCGGAGGTGCTCAGCTCCGAGCAGGTGTCGGCGGCGGACGCGCAGGCGACCGACGGGCAGGACCCGCTGGAGCCGCTGCAATGGGACCTGCCCGCCATCAAGGCGGACAAGGCGCACGAGAAGACCCTGGGCAGCCCGAAGGTCACCGTCGCCGTCATCGACACGGGCGTCGACGACACCCACCCCGACATCGCCCCGAACTTCGACGCCGCCGCGTCCACCAACTGCGTCTCGGGCAAGCCGGACACCACCTACGGCGCCTGGCGGCCCACCGCGGCGGAGAGCCCGCACGGCACGCACGTGGCGGGCGAGATCGCGGGCGCCAGGAACGGGATCGGCATCACCGGTGTGGCGCCGGGCGTCAAGGTGGCCGGCATCAAGGTCGCCACCACCGCCGGGTACTTCTACACCGAGGCCGTGGTCTGCGGCTTCGTGTGGGCGGCCGAACACCACGTCGACGTCACCAACAACAGCTATTACACCGACCCCTGGTACTTCAACTGCACCGACGACCCGAACCAGAAGGCGCTCGTCGACGCCATCACCCGGGCCTCGCAGTTCGCCGAGCGCAAGGGCACGGTCAATGTGGCCGCGGCCGGCAACGAGAGCTACGACCTGGCCTCCCACTCGATCACCGACCCGGTCTCGCCGAACGACGGCACGCCCACCGACCGGGTGATCGACCCGCACAAGTGCTTCGACATCCCGACCCAGCTGCCGGGTGTCGTCACGGTCGCGGCGACCGGCGCGAAGGGCCTCAAGTCGTCGTTCTCCAACTACGGCCTCGGGGTCATCGACATCGCCGCGCCCGGCGGCGACTCGACGGCCTACCAGGCACCGGAACCGCCCGCCACCAGCGGCCTGATCCTCGGCCCGCTGCCGGGCGGCAGGTGGGGCTACATGGCGGGTACGTCGATGGCCACCCCGCATGTCGTCGGCGTCGCCGCATTGATCAAGTCAACCCATCCGCACGCCTCCGCCGCCCGGGTGAAGGCCCTGCTGTACGCCGAGGCGACCGCCACGCCGTGCACCGACCCGTACGACATCAACGGCGACGGCAAGATCGACGCGGTGTGCGAGGGCTCCAAGAACCACAACGGCTTCTACGGCTGGGGCACGGCCGACGCGCTGGCGGCAGTGACCAGGTAGCCTCGCCTGGCCCTGCGTACATATGTTGATCCAGTCAATAATGCATAGTACAGTCATGACTGGAATCAAGTACGCGTGGTCCGCACTGGGCGGCGATCCGTCGCTGCCCGGGCGGGTCACCACCGTGACGCGCGCGGGCACTCTTCCGGCACACCTTCCGGTACGCCGGCTTGCCCGTGCCTGCGTCGGCGTGTGCGCGCTGGCCGCCGCCGAGCTGGGAGCACGACGGACCGGGGCGGCCGCGCTCCCCGGGGTCCGGGTGGACGACGCAGCCGTGGCGACGGCGTTCACCAGTGAGCGGCACCTCCTGGTCGACGGGCGGGCGCCCGTGCAGTTCGCCCCGCTGTCCCGGTTCTGGCGCGCGGCCGACGGGTGGGTGCGCACGCACGCCAATTACCCGCATCACAGGGCCCGGTTGCTGGACGCGCTGGGCCTGCCGGGAGACGCCTCCCCCGAGGACGTCGCGGCCCGGGTCGCCGGGCGGCCCGCGCTGGAGGTGGAGGACGCGGTCTACGGTGCCGGCGGACTCGCCGTGGCGCTGCGGTCGCCCGGGGAGTGGGCCGCGCACGAGCAGGCCGTCGCGGTGGCCGCACGCCCGCTGGTCGAGCGCGGTCGCCCGGACACGGCGCACGCGCGTGTGCTCCCGCCGCTCGACGCCGGTGCCACTCCCCTGCTGCCCGCCGCCGGCCTGCGCGTCCTGGACCTGACCCGGGTCCTGGCCGGCCCGGTCGCCACCCGCACCCTCGGGCTGCTGGGCGCGGACGTCCTGCGCCTGGACCCGCCATGGCTGCCCGAGCTGCCCGACCAGCACGCCGACACGGGCTTCGGGAAGCGCTCGGCGACACTCGACCTGACGACGGACCGGGCGGCCTTCGAGGAACTGCTGGCCTCGGCGGACGTCGTGGTCACCGGGTACCGGCCGGGCGCCCTGGACCGGTTCGGACTCTCGCCCGAGGCGCTGGCCGAGCGGCGGCCCGGGGTGGTCGTGGCCCAGGTGTCGGCGTGGGGCGCGTACGGACCCTGGGCCGGGCGGCGCGGTTTCGACAGCCTGGTGCAGGTCGCCACGGGCATCGCGGAGATCGAGGGCGCGGCGGACCGGCCGGGCGCGCTGCCCGCGCAGGCGCTGGACCACGGCACCGGATACCTGCTGGCGGCCGGCGTGCTGCGGGCGCTGACCGAGCAGTCGTACGACGGCGGCAGCAGGTTCGTGCGGCTGGCTCTGGCACGGACCGCGCGGTGGCTCATGGAGGAGATGGAAGAGACGGAGGAGATGGAGGAGGGGACGGAGGACAAGGCGGAGCACAAGGCGCAGGCCAAGGCGGAGGCGGAGTCCGTGCCGGAGGGCGGCGAGTCGTACGAGGGTCCGGACGCCTGGCTCGCCGAGACGGACAGCGCGCTCGGGCGGCTCCGGTACGCGCGCCCGCCGTTGTCCTTCGCGGACGGCCCGGCCGACTGGGCACGGCCGCCGGTGCCGTGGGGGTCGGCCCCGTCCCGGTGGGCACAGCCGCCCGGCCCGAAGGCGAGGGCGGATCTGGCGCGTCGGGCGTGAACGCGCAGGGCAGCTGGCGCGGCCGGGAGGCCGGGGCGGCGCTGCCCGGGCTCTACGCTCGCGTGGCGGCCGTCCTGCTCGCGGCCGTCACCGCGACGGGTGTGTGGGGTTCGCTGCGGCGGATGCCCGCGGGCACGGTCCTGGACCAGCTGACGACGACGGCGTACGGGCGCACCCTGCCGGCCAGGGTGCTCCTCGGCGCCGCCGCCGGGCTCGCGCTGTGGGCCCGGCGACGGCGGCGACGGGCGGCCGACCCGCTGACCGCGTACGCCCCCCGCGCGGGCCGAGGCGGCGGTGCTGGGGGGTGGACGCGGTGTCGGGGGTGCTGACGGCGCTGCCACCGCCGATCAGATGGACTTGATCAAGTATTGATCGCGGCGTTGACTCAGCCGTTCGTGACGAGCACCTTCAGCGCCGTGCGCTCGTCCATCGCCTTGTAGCCGTCGGGCACACCCTCGATGCCGACGGTCAGGTCGAAGACCGGCGACGGGTCGATCCTGCCGTCGAGGACATCGGGCAGCAGGTCGGGGATGTAGGCGCGGACCGGGGCGACACCGCCGCGCAGGGCGATGTTCCGGTCGAACATGACACCGAGGTCCAGGCCGGTGCCACTGCCGTGCGGGACGCCGACGAAGCCGATCGCGCCGCCGTCACGGGTGATCTCGACGGCCGTCCGCATGGACTGCTCGGTGCCCACGGCCTCGACGACGGCGTGCGCGCCCCGGCCCCTGGTGAGTTCACGTACGGCGTCCACGGCCGCGTCGCCGCGTTCGGCGACGATGTCGGTGGCGCCGAAGCGGCGCGCGATGTCGGTGCGGACCTGGTGCCGGCCCAGCGCGATGATCCGCTCGGCGCCCAGCCGCTTCGCGGCCAGGACGGCGCACAGGCCGACCGCGCCGTCCCCGACGACGGCGACCGTGGCACCGGGCCGGGCACCCGCCCCGAGGGCCGCGTGGTGGCCGGTGCCGAGCACGTCGGAGAGGGTCAGCAGGGCCGACAGCAGGTGGTCGTCGGAGGCCGCGTCCTTGGGCAGCCGGACCAGGGTGCCGTCGGCGAACGGGACGCGCACGGCCTCGCCCTGGCCGCCGTCGTACCCCACGGAGCCCCAGAAGCCGCCGTGCTCGCAGCTCGTGGTCAGGCCCTCGCGGCAGAAGTCGCAGACGCCGTCGGACCACATGAAGGGGGCGACCACGAGGTCCCCGCGCCGCACGGTGGCCACCTCGGAGCCGGTCTCCTCGACCACGCCGAGGAACTCGTGCCCGATACGCTGGCCCGGCTGCCTGGCCGCCTCGCCCCGGTACGCCCACAGGTCGCTGCCGCAGATGCAGGCGCGCAGCACCCGTACGACGGCGTCGGTGGGCAGCTGCACCACGGGCTCGGGCACGTCCTCCACGCGCATGTCGTACGGGGCGTGGATGGTGGTGGCGCGCATGGCGAGGGTCCTTCTCGTGCGGTGTCGTGAGTGCGCTCAAGGGGTGGTCGAGCGCACTTCACGGTACGCCGTGGCCGGTGCGGGCCGCGCATCAAGGGTGCCCCGGACCAGCAGGAACTGCGCCGCCGCATAGGTGAGCATGATCCAGAAGTCGGGTCGCGGCAGTTGCGGCCAGTCGGCGACGCCGGTCGCGATCAGGGTGTCGGAGAGCATGAAGAGCGCGCCGCCGAGCCCGGCGGCCGGGCCGAGCCGGGTGACGGCGGTGTACGCCATGGCGGTGAGCAGGGTGCTGTAGCCGGCCACGGGGACACGCAGGCCGGCGGGCAGGTCCGGCCAGAGCAGGGCGACCAGGGTGACGAGCGCGGCCGCGTAGACGAGGGCGAGGAGGCGGGCACGCGCGTGTGGCGGGCCCTGGCGGCGGAAGAGAACGAGATAGCAGACGTGCCCGGCGGCGAACGAGGCCATGCCCGCCATGAAGGCGGGGTCGGCGTCGGAGAGGAGCAGGACATCACCGCCCCAGCCGCACAGCAGGGCGGCGACGAGGAGCCGCGGGGCGCCCGCGCGGGCGGCGGACGCGGCGAGCAGGGGCATCAGGAGCACCTTGGCGGCGGCGTGTCCGGTGCGGAAGCCGACGGCCAGACAGGCGAGGTCCAGGACGACCGCGAGGGCGAAGGCGGCGAGCAGTGCCCGGGAAGCTCTCACGCGGCCACGGACTCCTCGGCCTGCTCCACGGTGGGCGCCGGCGCCCAGCCCGGCCCCCGGAACACCCGCCCGGCCCGCTCCCGCCAACTGCGCGCGGCCCTGATGTCCTTGGCGATGGCGACGTACTCGTGGGTGGCCACCTTGACGGGGTTGAACGTGTTGATGTTCTTGGTCAACCCGTACACAGGGCGCTCGGCCTCGGGCACCCAGGACCCGAACAGCCGGTCCCAGATGATCAGGATCCCGCCGAAGTTGCGGTCCAGGTAGCCGCCCTGGGAGGCATGGTGCACGCGGTGGTGGGACGGCGTGTTGAACACGAACTCGAACCACCGGGGCATCTTGTCGATGCGTTCGGTGTGGATCCAGAACTGGTAGACGAGGTTGGCGGAGGAGCAGAAGGCGAGCGCGGCGGGGTGCACCCCCGCGGCCACCAGCGGGACGTAGAACGGCCAGACGGTCAGCGAGGTCCAGGGCTGGCGCAGCGCGGTGGAGAGGTTGAACTTCTTGCTGGAGTGGTGGACGACGTGGCAGGCCCACAGGATGCGGATGACATGGTGGCCGCGGTGGGACCAGTAGTAGAGGAAGTCCTGCGCGAACAGCATCAGCGGGACGGTCCACCACAGGACGGGAACGCGCAGCGGGGTCAGTTCGTAGACCGCCGTGTAGATCGCGACGATGGGGATCTTCCACACGAAGTCGAAGACGAGCGACCCGAGCCCCATGCCGATGCTGGTGGCCGCGTCCTTGGCCTGGTACCCGGCGGCATCGTCGTCGGGATGGACGCGGTAGCTGATCACCTCGATCACGGTGAGCAGCACGAAGGCGGGTATCGACCACAGCACGACATCGGGCAGGTTCGGCATGGGGGCACCGTAGAACCGCCGGTCGGCTGCGGCTAGACGTTGTTACCCACAAGTATGACCGGCGGTATGCGCTTGCTTGTTGGCGATCTCCGCCAACGGACAACGTGCGCTAGACCCCCACCGCCCCCAGCAGACTCCCCGCCGCGTAGGTGACCCCCATGGCCAGCGCCCCGCCGACCACGTTCCGCAGCACCGCCGGCCGCACCGCCGCCGCTCCCAGCCGGGCGCTGCTCCACCCCGTGAGGACCAGGGACGCCAGGACCGAGCCCACCGTCACCGGCAGCCGCCAGTCCGCCGGCGGCAGGATGATCGCCAGCAGGGGCAGCAGCGCCCCCGCCGTGAACGCCAGGAAGCTGGCGACCGCCGCGTTCCAGGGGCTGGTCAGCTCGTCCGGATCGATACCGAGCTCCACGCGCGCGTGGGCGCGCAACGCGTCCCGTTCCGTCAGCTGGACCGCCGCCTCACGCGCCACGTCCCGCGACAGACCACGCCGCTCCAGCAGCTCGGTCAGCTCCTCCAGCTCGGCCTCGGGCTGCTCCTTCAGCTCCCGTTTCTCCAGCGCCAGCGCGGCCAGTTCCGAGTCGCGCTGGGTGGAGACCGACACGTACTCCCCCGCCGCCATCGACATCGACCCGGCGAGCAGCCCCGCCAGGCCCGCCGTCAGCAGGGCGTTGCGGTCGCTGGTGGCGCCCGCGACGCCGACGACGATGCCCGCCGTCGACACGATGCCGTCGTTGGCGCCCAGGACGGCTGCCCGCAGCCAGTTCAGCCGGGAGCCGAGGGCTCCCCCGTGCGCCTCGTTCTCGTGCGTTGGTTCGGTCACAGCAGGGAGGATCGCATCCCGGGGCCGGTACGCGCAGTAGCGACGTCACCCGGCCCCGCGCCCACGTCACCAGACCCGTACCGAGGCCCCCCGCGCGAACACCGGGCTCGTCGCGTCGGCCGGCGGGGCCGGCAGCGGCTGTGCGGTCTCCGCCACCGTCGGTCCCACCTTCGCCGCGATCGGGTCCAGGAGGTCCAGGTCGAAGCCGTACACGCGGGCCGCGTTGCCGCCGAGCATCGCCGCGAGCTCGTCGCGCGGGACGCCGGCGAAGGCGAAGCGCAGGCCCTCCCTGGTGTACGGATAGGTCCCCTCGTCATGCGGGTAGTCGCTGCCCCACATGATCTTGTCCAGGCCGATGCGGTCGCGCAGCGGCACCTCGTGCGGGCGCATGAAGCTGGCGCCGACGAAGCAGTTCTCGTGCCACACCGCGGAGGGGGGCTTGCCCATCGCCTCCGCCAGCCCGGCCCCGAACTTCGCCTCCGCGGTCGTCGCCCTCGTCGCCGCCAGAAGGCGGCCGTGGTAGTAGTCCAGCATGGCCAGGACCCCGGGTATCCAGCCGGAGCCCTGCTCGGTCAGGACCAGTTTCAGGTCCGGGTGACGGCGGAAGGCGCCGCCGAAGACCAGGTGCCACAGCGCGCGGTGCGAGAACCAGGTCGTCTCGACCATGAAGACCGCGCGGGCGGCCGGTTCGTCGCCGAGCGGCGGGGAGGCCGAGCCCGCGTGGTGGTTGACGGGGACGCCGAGTTCCGCGCAGACGGCCCAGATCGGGTCGTACACGCGCGCGTGCAGTTCGGGCAGGCCCGAGCCGGGCGGTGTGCCGGGGAGCATCAGACCGCCCTTCAGGCCGGCCCCGGCCGCCCAGCGGATCTCCTTCACGGCCTCCTCGACGTCGTTCAGAAGGATCTGGAAGACGCCGGCCCGTCGGCCCGGGGCGGCGGCGCAGAAGTCGGCCAGCCAGCGGTTGTGGGCGCGCAGGCCCGCCCAGCGCCGCTCGAACTCCGCCGTCGTCGGCGCGGGGGCCATGAGCGAGCCGGACGGGAAGAACGGCGGGATGGTGTTCGGGAAGATCACCTCCGCGACGATCCCGTCCTGCTCCAGCTCCGCGAGCCGCCGCGCCGAGTTCCAGTTCCGGTCCGCCGAGTCGGCGAGCAGGTCCTCGTACGGGTTGACGTAGGTCGCCGCCCACACGTCGAAGTCGTCGTGGTAGCGCTTCTCCAGGTAGGGGCGGTAGTCGAGGAGGTCCGCGCCCGCGTGGCAGTCGGCCGAGATCACCGTGTAGCGGTCGTCGCTCACGACGTCACCCCCAGAGCCGGGAAGTCGTTGCCGGTCAGCCAGTGGCGGCCCACCTCGCGCGAGCGGGCCCAGGACGCCTCCACGGCCGCCTGGTCGGCCGGCTGGCCGAGGTCGGAGGGGGTGGGGCCGATGCGCAGGGCGAGCGGGGTCAGGCGCGCCACGTCGAAGCCGAAGGCCTCGGCCGCCGCGAGGCCGAGCATCCGGCGGGTCTCGGTCACCGGGATGTCGTGGAAGGTGCGGCGCAGCCACGCGCGCGTGTCGGGCCAGGTGCCCTCGGGATGCGGGAAGTCGCTGCCCCAGAGGATGTTGCCGACGCCGATCTCGTAGCGCTGGGCGAGCTCCCGGCGCTTGGTGTTGGTGGCGCAGACGAAGACCTGCCGGTCCAGGTACTCGTGCGGCGGACGGGTCAGCGCCTCGAAGGGGGAGAGCTTCTTGCCGCCGTGCGCGCCGAGGTAGAGGCGGTCCATGAACCACAGCAGGTTCGGCAGCCACCAGCAGCCCGACTCGGCGATGCCGAAGCGCAGTCCGGGATGGCGTTCGAAGACGCCGGACCAGAGCAGGAACCACAGCGGGCGGGCCGGCCACCACGTCACCTCGCTGACGTAGATGCCGAGATGGTCGCCGTACTCGTCACGCGGGGCCGCCCCGGAGTGGGTGAGGACCGGCATCCGGCACTCGGCGGCCGCCGCCCAGACGGGGTCGTAGCTGCGGTCGTGGTACGGCTTCTTGTCGACCCACATCGCGGGGATCATCAGCGCGCCGAGGCCGGACTCCTTCGCCCGGTGGATCTCGGCGACCACGCGGTCGGCCGGGGCCGTGACCGGCAGCAGGGCGACCCCGCAGTGCCGTTCGGGATGCTCCGACACGAAGTCCGCCAGCCAGCGGTTGTGGGCCTGGGCCCCTGCCATGCCCAGTTCCGGGTCGTGGTCCCCGGACAGGCCGAGGCCGACTCCGAAGGGCGCCGCGGTCCGGCTGTCGACCGCGTCGGCGTCCGGGAAGACCACCTCGGCGGCCACCCCGTCACCGTCCAGCTCCTTCAGCCGCTGCGCGGTGTCCCAACCGCCGCGCAGCCCCTCCTCGTTGTCCTGGAACCACTTGGCGGCGAACGCCTCGTTGCGGATGCCGAGCCGGGTCATCTCCTCCCGTCGGCGGTCGCGCCCGGCGAGGAACTCGTCGAAGTCCCGGTGGAACCGGGCGTCCAGATAGGGCCGGTACTCCTCGGTGGGCAGCCCGGCGTGGCAGTCGGAGGAGATGATCAGATATGGGTCGTCGTACGCGGTCACCACTGCCCCCTGTTCAGTCCAGGATGAAGCTTTCGAGGTACGAGGGGTTCGTCCGGTCGAGCATCGAGCGCGCCCGCGCCCTGATCTGGGCGTCGCTGTGCTCGCTCTCGGGAAGCAGCCAGAAGCGGCCCGCGCGGATGCCCGCCACGACGAACTCCGCGACCTCCTCGACGGGCGTGAACCGGACCTCCTTGCCCGCCTCGCGCATCGCCGCCTCCCACTGGCCGAGACTGCGGTAAGGCGTCCTGCGCGGCCGTTCCTTGGCGTAGCGGTCGGGGCGGTTGCGGTGCGACTCCCACAGCCCCGTGCGCAGCATGTGCGGCCCCGGGAAGAGCACCGAGGCGCCCACGCGCGCGTGCTCCGCCCTGAGATGGGCGTACAGGGACTCGGTGAGCGTGACGACGGCCGCTTTCGTGATCGCGTACACGGAAGCCGTGGGCAGCGGTGCGATACCGCCGTCGCCGGAGGACGTGTTGACCACATGTCCGGGTTGACCCGACTTGATCATCCTGGGCACAAAGGCCTGGACGCCGTGGAAGACGCCCCACACGTTGACCTCGAACGCCCACTTCCAGTCGTTCGGCTCGTGCTCCCACATCCGGCCCTCGGCGCCCGAGCCGACCCCGGCGTTGTTGCACAGAACGTGCACCGCTCCGTAGGTGTCGTAGGCCGACTCGGCCAGCTGCTGGACCTCTTCGCGGACGCCGACGTCGACCACGCGCGCGTGCACGTCGGCGCCCTCCGCGCGCAGGGCGTCGGCGGCCTTCTCCAGGGCGGCCGGCTCCACGTCGGCGAGGACCACCTTCAGCCCTTCGGCGGCGAACCGCCGGGCCATCGCGAGCCCGATCCCGCTCGCCGCGCCGGTGACGACGGCGACCTGTCCGGCACGGAGTTCCATCAGACCGCGCTCCCTTCGCTCTCCTCCGGCGGCGCGTCGTGGATCTGGCGCGGGTCGTCGTAGCGCTGGTGGACGTACGGCAGCAGGGCCCGCGCGTCGACCCGTTCGGCGACCCGGCCGCGCTGGTCGCTGGTCTTCTCGCCGAGCGCGAGGTCCAGCAGGCGCAGCACCGGCAGGTCGGCGACCGGGTCGTACGCCGACTCACGGAGGATCACCTCCCCGGTGACGCGCTCCAGCCGGCGGACCTTCTCCTCGCGTACGCAGTGCACCAGCAGCGGGTCGCCGTCGAAGCCCGAACCGTCCACCGCCGGGAGGAACTTGAAGTAGAAGTCGGTCTTCGGGGCGGGCTCGGGCAGCGGCAGCGGGCCGCCGACCGTGCCGCGCACCTCCACGAAGGCGACGCCGTGCCGGGCGAGGGCCGCGCGGAGGAGGTCGCCGTCGCGTTCGACGGTCACCTCGCCGAGTTTCTTGGGCTCGCCGAAGACCTCGCGGCCGCCGGTGAGGGCACGCTCGTGGGTCATCGGCATGACCAGCGGGTACCAGCCCTCGACCGTGCCGTGCGCGGCGGCGACCGCGAAAGAGCCCGCGCCGAGCGGGTACTGGGGCATGTCGACCTTGCTGATGCTGACGCGGGCCAGGGGCCGGCCGGTGGGCTTGAGCGGCGGCGGCAGGACGGCCGCGACCGCGTCCGGGTCGGTCTCCCAGACGGCCACCACCCCGGTGGACCAGACGTCGGGGAGCTTCGTGGTGCGGGCGGCCGCGATCTCCGCCTCGGTCCGAGCGCCGTACCGTACGCGTGCCATCCGCCGTACCGCCCTTCCGTCGACCGTCAGCGCGCCGGGCGGGGTGCACGCTTGCACCGGGCGGCAGAAAGGTCCATAGCCACGCGAAGGGCAATCAGGACAAAGTCCGCGGCCGTGCGACGGGCCGTCAGGAAGGACGAGCCCGCGGGACATTCGAACGAGTGGCGGCGGACGACCTGGCGGACAGGGCTGTCGGTGCGGGCCCGTATCCTCAGTGACCATGCTCGAAGACCGCACGACCGCAGTGTCCCCCGGCACCCCGTGGCCGGCCGCGTATCCCAAGGGCTACGCCGTCGTCGACGTGGAGACCACCGGACTGGCGCGGGACGACCGGATAATCAGCGCGGCCGTCTACCGGCTGGACGAGCGCGGCGAGGTCGAGGACCACTGGTACACGCTCGTCAACCCCGAGCGCGATCCGGGTCCGGTGTGGATCCACGGTCTGACGAGCGAGACACTCGAGGGCGCGCCGCTCTTCCCGGACATCGCCGAGGAGTTCTCGGCCCGGCTGGACGGCCGGGTGCTGGTCGCGCACAACGCGGTCTTCGACTGGCAGATGATCGCCCGCGAGTACGCGCGGGCGCGGCGCGAGGCCCCGGTGCGGCAGCGGCTGTGCACGATCGCGCTCGCCAAGGAGCTGGACCTGCCGCTGCCCAACCACAAACTGGAGACCCTGGCCGCGCACTACGGTGTCGTGCAGCGGCGCGCGCACCACGCGCTGGACGACGCGCGCGTGCTCGCGGAGGCCTTCCGGCCCAGCCTGCGGGCCGCGGCGGCGGGCAACGTACGGCTGCCGCTGCTGGAGTGCCGGCCGCTGACCGAATGGTCGGACACGCCCCGGATCGGGCCCCAGGCGCGCGCCGGACACGGCGGATACGGCGGCTACCGGCCCAGCGGCTGGCGGCCGTCCCGCAAGCGGCCGGCGTGCCCCTATCCGAACCCGGGACGGTACGAGGACGGCAGACCGCTGAAGCAGGGCATGCGGGTGGCGTTCTCCGGGGACACCTCGATCGAGCGGGAACTGCTGGAGGACCGGGCCGTCGAGGCCGGTCTGCACGTCTCCACGAGCATCTCGCGGCTCACCAGTCTGCTCGTCACCAACGACCCCGACTCGGGCACGTCGAAGGTCCTCAAGGCCCGTCAGTTCGGGACGCCGGTGGTCGACGAGGCGGCCTTCGGGCAACTGCTGCGGGACGTGGCGCCGGCCACCGGGGAATGACAGCGCCGACGGGCCGTACACCCGTCCGCACGAGCCGTACGGACGGGTGATTGCGGTACGACTCGCCCGGCGCCCGCTCGCCCCCGCGCGGCCGACCGCCCACCCTGTGGCGCATGGCGAAATGCGAAGTCTGCAGCAATGACTACGGAATGACCTTCGAGGTGCACGCGCAGGGCGCGGTCCATGTCTTCGACTGCTTCTCCTGCGCGATCCACCGCATGGCCCCGCGCTGCGAGCACTGCAAGGTCTCGATCATCGGCCAGGGCGTCGAGGCCGACACCCAGTGGTTCTGCGGCGCCCACTGCGCCCGCGAGGCCGGGAAGGCGGGCATCGTCGACCGCGTGTGACCGTGCGGCCCGCGCGACCGCCGGGACAGGGCCGTAGGCCCTCTGGGGGACCCTGCCTCAGAGGGCCGGTACGCGAGGAGTACGGTCTTTGTTCGTGTACCGCTTCCTGTTGACCCGGCAGTGGGTGATCCTCACCCTCATCTCGCTGCTTCTCATCCCCACCATGATCCGGCTGGGGTTCTGGCAGAAGCACCGGTACGAGGAGCGCAGTGCCCGCAACCAGCTGGTCGCCGAGGCGCTCGGCGCCAAGCCGGTGCCGGTCGAGCAGGTGACGGGGCCGGGGCACGCCGTGACCCGCAAGGAGCGGTACCACACGGTCACCGCGACCGGCACCTTCGACACCGCCGACGAGGTCGTCGTCCGGCGCCGTACCAACTCCGACGACGAGGTCGGCTACCACGTGCTGACCCCCCTCGTCCTGTCCGACGGCAAGGTGCTGCTGGTCAACCGGGGCTGGATCCCGTCGGACGGCCCGAGCCAGACGGCCTTCCCCAGGATCCCGGCCCCGCCGGCCGGGAAGGTCACGATCCAGGGCCGGCTGATGCCCGACGAGACCACCGCGGCGAGCGGCATCAAGGACCTCAAGGGCCTGCCCGACCGGCAGATCATGCTGATCAACAGCGCGGAGCAGGCGCGCCGGCTCGGCAAGCAGGTGCTCGGCGGCTACATCGAGCAGACGGCACCCCAGCCCAAGGGCGACACCCCGGAGCAGATCTCCGACCCGGGCAAGGAAGACGCCCCGCTGAACTACGCGTACATGATCCAGTGGTGGCTGTTCGCGGCGGGTGTCCCGTACGGCTGGTGGATCCTGGTCCGCCGGGAGCGCCGCGACCGGGCGGAGGCGGCGGCCGAGGAGGCGGCGGCGGAAGCGGAACCGGCGTCGGTGTGAGGCTCACCGTCCGAGACGGTCGCGCCAGTACAGGAACGTGCGCTGCGGCTCGGGCAGCAGGTCCCAGGGCTGGGGTGTCATGTAAGGGCCGATGCGCCGGAAGACGGCGGCGGCCTCGGCCGGGCGGTGGATCCGGATCAGGGCGAAGGCGAGGACGTTGAGGTCGGCGACGGCCTCCGCGTGGGGCGCGGCCGTGGTACCGAACCAGTCGGTCAGGGCCGCGGCCACCTCGTCGGCGGCCCGGGATTCACGCCAGTGGGCGTCGGTCCCGAGGGACATCTGCTGCTGCCGGTGGGCGCCGAGTTCCACGCGGGCCGCGACGGGGAGCAGGGCGAGCGGTGATCCGTGCGGTGCGCGGGCCGCGGCCTGCCGGGCGAAGTCCAGCATGTCGGCGACCGTGCCGTGTCCGCGCGGGGACAGGTAGCGCAGCAGCTGGTGGTAGGCGGTGCGGAGCCAGGGGGCGCGGGTGACGGCCTCGATCCACACCGGGACCGCGTCACGGACCGGGACGGCGAAGGAGTGCATCAGCTCCAGCAGTGCCAGCCACGGGGTCGGGTCCTCGGGGCAGCGCTCGGCCGCCCGCAGACACGCCCGCTCGGCCGCACGGGCCTCGTCCCGCCCCTCGGCGACGGCCCGGGCAGACCGTACCCAGGCCCGGAGCACCAGGGCGTCCCCGTCGCCGGGCCGGTCGGCGGACCACCGCTCACAGACCGAGGGCGGCAGGTTCCGTGCCAGCACGGAGACCCGGTGCACCCGGCGGTCCCAGTCCCGTCCGGTCTTGCCCAGCAGCTCCGCGACCGGCTCCCAGAGCGGACGGGTGCGCCCGGCGCCGAGGCCGTGGAGCTGCTGCGCGGGGCGGAGTTCGGTCAGGGTCGCGTGCAGGGCGTGGTCGTCCAGCGCGGGGCGGATCACCAGGGAGGGGCGGCGTCTCAGCATCTCGTTCCCGGGAGGAGTGGCAGGGGTCGACGAGGTCGACTGTGGCGGCCCGCCCCGGTGCCGGGAGCGGGCCGCCACGGAGCCGTCAGCGGTACGGAGTCAGCAGCACCGGCCCTGCGGACGGGTCTCGCGATGCAGCGTGCGCAGCACCTGGTACTCCCGTCGGGTCGGCAGCGGAGCCCGCGGATGGTGGCGTGCCTGCCGTTCGCAGTAGCGGTCGTACTCCGTCTCGCCGGTCAACTCCCGCAGGTACCAGCGCACCGCCCGCGCCCAGGTCCTCACGGCCCCACCTCCACGAGCTCCGGTGTCGCGTCGATACGGGACTCGACGTACGGCGCCTCGGTCGTGGGCAGCGCGGCCGGCGACCGCACGGCTCGTGCGCACACCACCGCCGCGTTCACGAGCACGACCGCGACCAGCAGCAGGAACAGCGCGATCAGCACGCCGTCGACGGTGGAGTTGGTGACCACGGTGTGCATGTCGTCGAGGGACTTGGCGGGCGGCAGGACCTGGCCGGCGTCGAGGGCGTCGGCGTACTTCGCGCGCTGGGCGAAGAAGCCGACGCGCGCGTCGTCGGAGAAGATCTTCTGCCAGCCCGCGGTGAAGGTGACCGCGGTGACCCAGGCGAGCGGGATCCCGGTGACCCAGGCCCAGCGCAGCCGTCCGGACTTGACGAGGACCGTCGTGCAGACCGCGAGGGCGACGGCGGCCAGGAGCTGGTTGGCGATGCCGAAGAGGGGGAAGAGCTGGTTGATTCCGCCGAGCGGGTCGGTGGCGCCGCTGTAGAGGAAGTATCCCCAGGCGGCCACGACCAGGCCGCTGCACAGCCATATACCGGGCATCCAGTTGACCCGGCCGACCGGCTTCCAGACGTTGCCGAACATGTCCTGGAGCATGAAGCGCCCGACCCGCGTGCCCGCGTCGACCGTGGTCAGGATGAACAGCGCCTCGAACATGATCGCGAAGTGGTACCAGAAGGCCTTCATCGCGGTGCCGCCGAAGATGCCGGAGAAGATCTCCGACATGCCGACCGCGAGGGTCGGGGCGCCGCCGGAACGGGCGATCAGGGTCTGCTCCTGCACCGCCCCGGCCGCGTGCGTCAGCTGGTCGGGGGTGATGGTGAAGCCGAGGCCGGCGACGGCGTGGGACGCCGACTGGGCCGTCGTACCGAGAAGGCCGGCGGGGGCGTTCATGGCGTAGTACAGGCCCGGCTCCAGGGAGGCCGCGGCGATCAGCGCCATGATCGCGACGAACGACTCCATGAGCATCGCGCCGTAGCCGATCATCCGGACCTGGGACTCCTTCTGGATCAGCTTGGGAGTCGTACCGGAGGAGACCAGGGCGTGGAAGCCGGACAGGGCGCCGCAGGCGATGGTGATGAAGAGGAAGGGGAAGAGGGAGCCGGCGAAGACCGGGCCCGCTCCCGACGAGGCGAACTTGCTGACCGCGTCCGCGTGCAGGACCGGAGCGGCCACGACCACGCCGACCGCGAGCAGCGCGATGGTGCCCACCTTCATGAAGGTGGAGAGGTAGTCGCGCGGGGCCAGCAGCATCCACACCGGGAGCACGGAGGCGACGAAGCCGTAGCCGATCAGGCAGAAGACGAGGGTCGTGGGGCTGAGGGTGAAGGCGGACGCCAGCGAGGAGTCCTGGACCCAGCTGCCGCCGATGATCGCCAGCAGGAGCAGGGCCACGCCGATGAAGCTGGTCTCCACGACCCGGCCGGGGCGGATGCGGTGCAGCCAGAAGCCCATGAACAGGGCGATGGGGATGGTCATCGCCACAGAGAAGGTGCCCCACGGGGAGTGCGCGAGGGCGTTGACCACGACCAGGGCCAGCACACCCAGCAGGATGATCATGATGGCGAACACCGCGATCAGCGCCGCCGCCCCGCCCAGCCGGCCGATCTCGTCCCGCGCCATCTGCCCGAGCGACTTGCCGTCCCGCCGCATGGAGAGGAAGAGGACCACCATGTCCTGCACCGCCCCGGCGAAGATCACCCCGGCGACGATCCACAGCGTGCCGGGCAGGTATCCCATCTGGGCCGCGAGGACCGGGCCCACCAGCGGTCCGGCGCCCGCGATCGCGGCGAAGTGGTGACCGAGCAGCACACGGCGGTCGGTGGGGTGGAAGTCGACGCCGTCCTCCAGGCGTTCGGCTGGTGTGGCGCGCCAGTCGTCCGGCTTCAGGACGCGGCGGGCGATGAAGCGGGAGTAGAAGCGGTAGGCGATGGCATACGAACCGAGGGCCGCGACCACCAGCCACACCGCGGAGATCTTCTCGCCCCGGGACAGCGCGAGAACGCCCCAGGCGACCGCGCCGAGCAGGGAGACGGTGGACCACAGCAGGACCGAACGTGGGGATATTCGTGGCTTTTCGGGCAACTCAAGGGCAGATGCGGGCATGGCGGCTCCTCACCTCGACGGGTGTGAAAATGCAGGGCGAATCAGCGATGTCGGTCGATCAGCGCATACGCGGCGAGCAGGCAGAGGCCGCACCCCGGCACCCAGGCGAGCTGGTACCAGTAGAAGAACGGCGTCCCCGCCAGCCGCGGCTCCGCGCCGGCGTACCAGGGGACCCACAGCAGGCCTGCCGCGGGTGCGAGGAGCAGTACGGCGATCGCGGCGCGCCGTAGCCGGTGATGACCGGTCCGTGCCATGACCTGCGCTCCTCTCCCGTTCGCTGTCGGTCTGTGCAAGAGTTGCCCATTCCCCGAGACCGGTTGACAGCGAATTTCCGGAAAATTTCCCCCCGGTTCCCTGTCATCCGTTCGGGAAGTCCGCGCAACTCTTGCGCGAGGGTTCAGGAACACCAAGGACGGTGACCCATGGCAGGTGGCGCCATGACCGCGACGTTCCTCGCCGTGATCGGCGGGGCGTCGCTGCTCGCCGTGACCGCGCGACGCCTGCACCCGAGCGACCGGCTGCCGTCCCTGGAGGGCTGGGCACTTGCCGACCGGAGCCTCGGCCCCGTGTGGACCTGGTTCCTGCTGGGCGGCACGATCTTCACCGCGTACACCTTCACCGCCGTACCGGGACTCGCCTACGGCAACGGCGCGGCGGCCTTCTTCGCTGTGCCGTACACCGTGATCGTCTGCCCGATCGCCTTCGTCCTGCTGAGCCGCCTGTGGACCGTCGCCCGCACGCATGGCTACGTCACCGCCGCCGACTTCGTGCGCGGACGGTACGGGTCGCCGTCGCTGGCCCTGGTCGTCGCGCTGACCGGGATCCTCGCGACCATGCCGTATCTGGCGCTGCAGCTGCTCGGGATACGGGCGGTGCTGACCGCGGGGGGCGTGTCTCCGCAGGGCGCGACCGGGGACCTGGTGATGGTGGCGCTGTTCGCGGGGCTGGCGGTGGCCACGTACCGGCACGGGTTGCGGGCGCCGACGGTCATCTCCGCGCTCAAGGCGGTCGCCGTCTTCGTCTCGCTCACCGCGGTCACCTGGCTGGTCCTGGAGCGGTTCGGCGGCCCGGGGCCCGTCTTCGACGGTGCCGCGCGACGGCTGGGCGGCCCCGCGCTGCTCCTCTCCCCCGCCCAGCAGCCCGCGTACGCCACCCTCGCCCTGGGCTCCGCCCTCGCCCTGCTGGTGTATCCGCACGTGCTGACCGCCGGTTTCGCCGCCGACGGCCCGCGCACCCTGCGCAAGGTGTGCGTGGCGCTGCCCGCCTGGACCGGCCTGCTCGCGCTCTTCGGGTTCCTCGGCATCGCGGCGCTGACGGCGGGCGTGCGGGCGCCGAAGGGCGGTGCCGAGGCGGCCGTGCCTATGCTGGTGGACCGGCTGATGCCGGGGCCGCTGGCCGGGCTGGTGTTCGGCGCCATCACCGTGGGGGCCCTGGTCCCGGCCGCGGTGATGTCGATCGCGGCCGCCACCAGTTTCGTCCGCAACGTGTACGTCAAGTACGTCCACCCGACGGCCACGCCCAAGCGGCAGGTCCGCATCGCCAAGGCCGTCTCGCTCACCGCCAAGGTGGGAGCCGTCGCCTTCGTGTTCGGGCTGCGCGACCAGGACGCCGTCAACCTCCAGCTGCTCGGCGGGGTCTGGATCCTGCAGATCTTCCCGGCTGTGGCCGTCGGCCTGTTCACCGGGCGGCTGCATCCGCGGGCGCTGCTCGCCGGGTGGGGCGCGGGGATGCTGGCCGGAACCTTCATGGTCGTGCGCGAGGGGTTCTCGTCCATCGTGGCCCTCGGCTTCGGGCCGCTGGAGGTCTACGCCGGACTCGCCGCCCTCGTCCTCAACCTGACCGTCGCGGTGGCCGGAACCGCCCTTCTCGAACGTCTCGGCGTCCCGCGCGGCGCCGACCTGACCGACCTGCCGTCCCGCCTGACCGTCAGGCGGCGCCCGGAGACGGGAGCGAACCGACCGTGAGACACAGACACCCGATGCCCGTGCCGGAGCCGCGCGTCGAGCCCCTCGCGCCCGCGCTGACCGACCCGGCCGAGCTGGAACGCGAGGCCGGGCTCGCGCGCCTCTTCGAACTCCACTACTCCTCGATGCTGCGCCTGGCCGTACTGCTCGGCGCGGACGATCCGGAGAACGTGGTCGCCGAGGCGTATTACCAGATCTACCGCAAGTGGCGGCGGCTGCGGGAGGTCGAGGCGGCGGAGGCGTATCTGCGCTCCACCGTGTGCAATCTGGCCCGGATGCGGATACGGCACCTGCAGGTCGCCCGCAAGCACGTGGAGGCCCCTCCCGAGGAGACCGTCGTCTCCGCCGAGAGCGCGGCACTGCTCCGGGACGATCAACGCGTCCTGATCGGCGCGCTTCAGCAACTGCCCGCCCGGCAGCGCGAGGCACTCGTGCTGCGGCACTGGCTCGGGCTGAAGGAGAGTGAGATCGCCGCGGCGATGGGCATCTCCTGCGGTTCCGTGAAGACGCACACCTCACGCGGCCTCGCCGCGCTGACCCAGGCGATGGAGGCCCGGCGATGACGCATCGAGATGCGACTCCGTCGCGTGGCACCAGTCCGGACCGCACCGAACGGGATCTGAGCGAGGCGCTGGCCGCCCTCGCCGGCGGTGTCCAGGCCGCCCCGGACGCCTACCGCACGGCGCGCGGAGAGTGGCTGCGCCGTGAACGCCGACGGCGGATCGTCCTCGCGGTGCTGATCACCGTGGTGTTCGCGTTGGCCACGCTGATCGGCCTGTGGGTGCTGAACCAGACGCCGTCGCACCCGGGTGTGATCTTCTCGGGCCTGGGACCGTCACTCACCCGGCCCATCCCCTGATTGGCCCCACGTCCGTCCGGGAACCCGCAACTCCGTGCACCCCCGTATCGAGGACTACGCGCTCATCGGCGACGAGCAGACCGCGGCCCTGGTCGGCCGGGACGGCTCCATCGACTGGCTGTGCCTGCCCCGCTTCGACTCGGCAGCCTGCTTCGCCAGGCTCCTGGGCGACGAGAACCACGGCCACTGGCGGATCGCCCCCAGGGGCGCCACCACCTGCACCCGGCGCGCCTACCGGCCCGGCACCCTGGTCCTGGACACCGAGTGGGAGACCGACGAGGGCACGGTCCGCGTCACCGACCTGATGCCCCAGCGCGACCGCGCGCCCGACGTCGTACGCATCATCGAGGGCGTCAGCGGCCGGGTCACCGTGCACAGCGCGCTCCGGCTCCGCTTCGACTACGGCTCGGTCATCCCGTGGATGCGCCGCTCCGGCGGCCACCGGGTCGCCGTCGCCGGGCCCGACGCGGTGTGGCTGCGCAGCGAGCCGTCCGTCCGCACCTGGGGCGAGGACTTCGGCACGCACTCGGAGTTCAGCGTCGGCGAGGGCGAGCGGGTCGCGTTCGTGCTCACCTGGCACCCCTCGCACGAGCCGCGCCCACCGCTCACGGACCCGTACGAGGCACTGCGCTCCAGCGTCTCCGACTGGCGGCGCTGGACCGCCCGCTGCACCTACCACGGCCCTCACCGGGACACGGTCGTCCGCTCGCTGATCACCCTCAAGGCGCTCACCTACGCACCGACCGGCGGCATCGTCGCCGCGGCCACCAGCTCGCTGCCCGAGGAGCTGGGCGGGGTGCGCAACTGGGACTACCGCTTCTGCTGGCTGCGTGACTCCACCCTCACCCTCGGCGCCCTGCTCGCCGTCGGCTACCGCAAGGAGGCCGAGCGCTGGCGTGACTGGCTGGTCCGCGCGGTCGCCGGCGACCCGGCCGACCTGCAGATCATGTACGGCCTCGCGGGCGAGCGCCGGCTGCCCGAGTTCGAGCTGGACTGGCTGCCCGGCTTCGCCGGCTCCAGCCCGGTACGCGTCGGCAACGGTGCCGTCGGCCAGCTCCAGCTGGACGTGTACGGCGAGGTGATGGACTCGCTGTCGCTGGCCCGCAGCGCCGGTCTGCCCACCAAGCCGCACATGTGGGCCATCCAGTGCGCGCTGATGAAGTTCCTGGAGAAGGCGTGGCGGCAGCCGGACGAGGGGCTGTGGGAGGTGCGCGGCGCCCGCCGCCACTTCGTGCACTCCAAGGTGCTGGTGTGGGTGGCCGCGGACCGCGCGGTACGGACCCTGGAGGAACGCGCGGAGCTGAAGGGCGAGCTGGAGGGCTGGCGCGCGTTCCGTGACGAGGTGCACCGGGAGGTGTGCGAGAAGGGGTACGACCCGAAGCGCAACACCTTCACGCAGTACTACGGCTCCCGTGACCTCGACGCCTCCCTGCTGCTGATCCCGCGCGTCGGCTTCCTGCCGCCGGACGACCCCCGGGTGGTCGGCACGGTCGACGCGATCCGCGACGAACTGGGCCACGGCGGGTTCGTACGCCGCTACGACACCGACGCGATCGGCGTCGACGGGATGCCGGGCGGTGAGGGCGTCTTCCTGGCCTGCTCGTTCTGGCTCGCCGACGCGCTGCACATGACGGGCCGCACCGACGAGGCGAAGGAACTGTTCGAACGGCTGGTGGGCCTGGTCAACGACGTGGGACTGCTGTCCGAGGAGTACGACCCGGAGACCGGGCGTCAGCTGGGCAACTTCCCGCAGGCGTTCAGTCACATCGGCCTGGTGAACACCGCCCTCACGCTCTTCGACGGCGAGCAGGCAGGATAGGGGCCATGGATCTTGGACTGAAGGACCGGGTGTACGTCGTCACCGGAGCGACCCGCGGGCTGGGTCACGCGGCCGCGCGCGAGCTGGTCGCGGACGGGGCGAAGGTCGTGCTGACCGGGCGGGACGAGAAGCGGGCCGCCGACGTGGCGGCCGAGCTGGGGCCGAACGCCGTGGGCGTGGCCGTCGACAACTCCGATCCGTCGGCGCCGGCGCGGGTGATCGCCATCGCGCGTGAGCGGTTCGGAGGGTTCGACGGCATCCTCGTGAGCGTGGGCGGGCCTCCGGCCGGGTTCCTCGCCGACAACACGGACGACCAGTGGCAGGCCGCGTTCGAGTCGGTGTTCCTGGGGGCCGTACGGCTCGCCCGCGCGGCCGCGGCCGAGTTGGAGGACGGCGGGGTCATCGGGTTCGTGCTGTCCGGGTCGGTGTACGAGCCGATTCCCGGACTGACCATCTCCAACGGGCTGCGGCCGGGGCTGGCCGGGTTCGCCAAGTCGCTCGCGGACGAGCTGGGGCCCCGTGGGATCCGGGTGGTGGGGCTGCTGCCGTCCCGGATCGACACGGACCGGGTGCGGGAGCTGGACGCCATGTCCGCCGACCCCGAGGCGACGCGGGCCGAGCACGAGTCGCGGATTCCGTTGCGGCGGTACGGGGCTCCGGAGGAGTTCGGGCGGGTGGCGGCGTTCCTGCTTTCTCCGGCGGCTTCCTATCTGACGGGGATCATGGTTCCTGTCGACGGGGGCATGAGGCACGGGTTCTGACGGTCGTTCGCCGGGTGTAGGTGGCGGGGGCCGGTCGCGCCCACGCGGCGGCCCCCGCACATCGGCACAGCCCCGCGCCCCTGAAGGGGCGCCTCGGCGCCTAGATCGACGGCGTTCTCAAGTGACCCTCTCCGCGCGGTGTCTGACCGACGTCAACCGGACTTCTGCGGGGAGTTTCTTCAGGGCCGCTGATTCCCGGGCATGGGTCAGAGCCTGGGCCGTCAGGTCCCGCAGAGCCGCTTCCGGGGCCACGTCCGGCTCCAGTTGGAGCCATACCCGTACCCGAGGTGCCGTGGGCGTGCCGCTCAGGACCGCCTCCGCGTGGGAGACGCCCTCCTGGTGGGCGGCGTCCGTCGCCAGGACCGTCTCCAGGGCCCTGCCGCGCAGCAGCGCCTCCTCGCCGTCCCCGGTGTCCACCAGGACCTCGGTCAGGCGGCGTCGGCGCAGTTGCGCGGTCAGCCACCACAGGGCGAGCAGGACCAGGACGGCCAGGGCGGCCAGGACCGTCGGCCACCACCAGCCCGCGGCGCGCCAGTGGGTGCGCTCGGCCTGGGTGAGCAGGACGTCGTGGCGGCCGTTGTGGATCCACCAGGACGGGGGCGGGGCGCCGAGGCCGACGGCCAGGACCGAGCCGCCGAGGGCGAGGAGCAGAAGGCCCGCGAGGGCGATCAGTACGCGGTTGACGGTGCCGAGCACAACGTCACCCCTTCCGGCCGGGGCGGATCACGTGCAGGGTCAGTGCGGGTGGGCGGGCCAGCCCCATGGCGCGGATCGCGTCGGTGAGGGACGCCTCCAGGTCACCGCGCACCTCGTCGAGTTCGCGGAAGTGGGAGACGGCGAGGACATGCGCGCGGGAGCGGCGCAGCCGTACCCGCACCCGGCGCACCCCCGAGATCTCCATGGCCCGGTCGCGCAGCACCATGGCGGCCGCGTCACGGCGCAGCCCGGCGCGGACGTCGGGGTGGGTGCGGCGCATGGGCAGCAGGTCCCGCAGGCCGGGCGTGACGGCCAGGACCAGCAGCCACAGGCCGAGGGCGGCGGCGATGCCCGCGCCCACCAGGACCCAGGTGCCGTCCAGGGGCTGCGCCGCGAGCCGGCGGGCCAGTTCGCGGCGCCAGCGCATGGCGGGGTGGTGGGCCCGTACGGCCCCGATGTCGTAGAGGAAGGCGGCCGCGATCACCAGCACGAGGACCGCGACCAGGGCCGCGGGGGCGCGGCGCGGGGACCAGAAGCGGGGCTCGTGGCCGGCCTGGGGTGCGGCGGCCGGTGACGGTGGCTTCTCGATGACCGGTGTCTGTTCGGTGCTCATCACGCCCTCCCCTGGGTCTGGGCCGGGTGCAGCCGTTCGACGTGAACGGCGACCTCCCGGACGTCCATGTCCACCAACGCGCCTACCCGCTCGACCACATGCCGACGCACGGCAGCGCAACGGGCGCCGATGTCCGACGGGTAGTCCAGTTCCAGGTGGACACGGACGCGAGCCGTGTCCTGTCGGGTGACCACGGTGGCGTGCGGGGGTACGGCGTCCTTCGGGAGGGGGCCGAGCGCCTCGCGGGCCGCCTGTGCGGCGATCTTCGCCACCACCCGGTCGGCGATCCGCAGGGCGCCGCGCTCGCCGGGCGCCACGACGGTCGGGGCGCCGTGCGTCTCACCGCTCGCGGAGGTCATCGCCGGCGGTCACGCCGGTCGTCGCGGGTACGGAAGAAGTCGCCGAGTTCCAGGTCCCCCTCCGCGAACCGGCCGACGACGAACCCGACGGCCCCGAGTGCCGCCACCAGCAGAAAGGCGCCGAACCCGCCGAAGTACCCGGCGAAGCCGAGCGCCATGCCGGCGATCATGCCGACGACGGCCATACTCATGATGCGCTCCCCTCAGCGGTCACTGGAGCCGGGGCTCCGGCTCCTCGTCCTCTTCCTCCGGAAGCTTCACATCACTCACCGCGATGTTGACCTCGACCACTTCGAGGCCGGTCATGCGCTCCACAGCGGCGATCACGTTCTCCCGGACCACGCGGGCCACGTCGGCGATCGACACGCCGTAGTCCACGACGATCTCCAGGTCCAGCGCGGTCTGCACCTCGCCGACCTCGGCCTTCACGCCCCGGGACACGGACCTGGAGCCGCCGGGCACCCGGTCGCGCACGACACCGAAGGTGCGGGCGAGGCCGCTGCCCATCGCGTGCACGCCCACCACGTCCCGGGCCGCCAGTCCGGCGATCTTCTCCACGACCCCGTCGGCGATCGTCGTCCGCCCGCGGGTCGCCGGGTCACCGCCGCCGCGTCTGACGGTCTTGCGGGTCTGTACCGTCGGGTCCTTCTCGGGCTCAGCCGCCGTCTCGGTCATCGCCGTGCGTCCTTTCCCGTCTTCGTCCTGTGACCAAGGTACGTGCGGATGCCCTGCCGTGCTCCGAAGATGCGGCAGGCTGGAGCAATGACGGCGAACCGACGGACAGCCACGGTGCGGCACCCTCTGGGCCTCGGCAGGCTGCTGCCGCTGGGCGGGCCGCAGGACGCGGCATGGCTCACGGAGGCGGCGGCGGACGCGGTCCTGCGGCGGGCGGCGGCCGAGGTGGCGGGGGTGCGGCTGGGTGCGGTGCGGATCGCCCCGGCGGATCCGGCGGAGGTGACGGAGGCCGCCGTACCGGCACCGCCCGGCGCGGTACCGCCGGGTCCGCTGCGGCTGTCGGCGGACTTCGCGGCGACGGCCGCCGTGCCCCTGCCGACGACGGCGACCCTGCTGCGCCGGGCTCTGGCCGCGGCCACGGTACGGCTCGGGCTGGCCGTGACCGAGGTGGACCTGCGGGTGACCGCCCTGCTGGAGGAACTGGAGGAGGAGACGGCCGAGCCGGAGACGGCCGAGCCGGAGGCGGTCCGTGCGCCTCGGCCGCCGTCGGTCCGGGAGGGGACGGATCCCGAGGGGGCCCGGGTGACGGCGGCGGCGCTGGCGGTGCCGGGGGTGGCTCGGGTGACGGGGGCGCTGAGCCACCAGGTGCACTTCGACACCGCATTGCCGCGCCGGCACGTGCGGGTGGAAGTGGCGCTGACCGACGGCCCGCGGGCCGTGGAGGTGGCCCGACGGGTCCGTACGGCCGTCGGCGAGGCTCTGGACGATCGGCCGACGGTGGCTGTGCTGGTGACGGGCGTCGGCTGAAGCGCGCCGTCGGGGGCGCGGGGCCGGGGCCGCTGTGCGGCTGCCGCCGCGTGGGCGTGACCGGCCCCCGCCGGCCCGCGGTGGACTACTCGCCCACTCCTGCCAGGTCCCGCAGCCGCCGCGCCTGCGCCTGCCGCTCCGCGGCCCGCTGCTCGTCGTACGTACGGCCCCCCGCGCCCCGCAGCAGCGCCTTGGTCTCCACCACCGCGTCCCGTGGCGCGGCCAGCAGCGCGCCGGCCAGGTCGCGGACCGCCGCGTCGAGTTCGCCCGCCGGCACGGCGACGCTCGCCAGCCCGGAGGCCACCGCCTCCTCGGCCTGGACGTACCGTCCGGTCGCGCAGATCTCCAGCGCCCGGGCATAGCCCACCAGCGAGACGAGAGGATGCGTGCCGGTCAGGTCGGGGACCAGTCCCAGGCTTGTCTCGCGCATGGCGAACTGCACGTCGTCGGCGACGACGCGCAGGTCACAGGCGAGGGCAAGCTGAAAGCCGGCCCCGATGGCGTGCCCCTGCACGGCGGCGATCGACACGATGTCGTTCCGCCGCCACCAGGTGAACGCCTCCTGGTATCCGGCGATGGCCGCGTCGAGTTCGGCGTCGTCACGGCGCGCGAGTTCGATGAAGGTCGGCTCGCCCGGGATCCCCTCCGGCGTGAACATCTGCCGGTCGAGGCCCGCGGAGAAGGACTGACCCTCACCGCGCAGCACGACGACCCGGACCGACCCCGGCAGCGACCGCCCGGCCTCCGCCAACGCCCGCCACAGTGCGGGGCTCTGGGCGTTGCGCTTGGCCGGGTTGGTCAGCGTCACCGTGGCGAGCGCGTCGTCGACGGTGAGCCGTACGCCGTCCTTGTCGAGAACAGGAGCGAGGTCCTGGTCGGGCGAAGCCATGGGACGCCTCCGATGTGTGCGGTCATCACGCATTGCCGTACGGCATGCTAAGTGACTGCACAGTAACCACCCGGCCGATCACTCGACCGACCGGGTGGCCACCATCGAAGCCGATGGGCCGCCCGGGGTCAGGACGCGGCTTTCTTGCCCCGCGTCGCCCCGCCACGCCCACGCAGCGTGACACCCGACTCGCTGAGCATCCGGTGGACGAAGCCATACGAGCGGCCGGTTTCCTCGGCCAGTGCCCGAATGCTCGCACCGGAGTCGTACTTCTTCTTCAGGTCTGCCGCGAGCTTGTCGCGCGCGGCGCCGGTCACCCGGCTGCCCTTCTTCAGAGTCTCGGCCACCCGTGCCTCCTCATGGGAAGTGCGCTCTGGTCCCCTCATGATCACCCCTCCGGGGCGTGATGGCCACCCATTCGGCAAGGTCCGTGAGACATCGTTGTGACGACAGGAGCGCATCCCCACATCCGGAACCTGTGATTCCGTCGTGGGTCATCCGTGCGGCCGAACGGGTTCTTCCGCGAAGTGCCAGGTCAGACACAGAAAGCGGCCGACCCCTTGTCGACAAAGGGGTCGGCCGCGAAATCGATGTAGGACACACCTCGATACGAGGAGATCTCACACAGATGATGGATCACCGATAGGCCGAATGATCCATAGCCAGTGGATCAGGCATTCGATCAAACGACGGCGACGGGATCGGCGCTCAGGCGAGGGCGACGAGGTCCGCGTAGCCGGCGCCCCACAGGTCCTCGACGCCGTCGGGCAGCAGGATGATCCGCTCGGGCTGGAGCGCCTCCACGGCGCCCTCGTCGTGGGTGACGAGGACCACCGCGCCCTTGTAGGTGCGCAGGGCGCCGAGGATCTCCTCGCGGCTGGCGGGGTCGAGGTTGTTGGTCGGCTCGTCGAGGAGCAGGACGTTCGCGGAGGAGACGACCAGGGTGGCGAGGGCGAGGCGGGTCTTCTCGCCGCCGGAGAGGACCCCGGCCGGCTTGTCGACGTCGTCACCGGAGAACAGGAACGAGCCCAGCACCTTGCGGACCTCGACGAGGTCCATGTCGGGCGCGGCCGAGCGCATGTTCTCCAGGACCGTGCGGTCCGGGTCCAGGGTCTCGTGCTCCTGGGCGTAGTAGCCGAGCTTGAGGCCGTGGCCCTGGATCACCTCGCCGGTGTCGGGCTGCTCGACGCCGCCGAGCAGCCGCAGCAGGGTGGTCTTGCCGGCGCCGTTGAGGCCCAGGATGACGACCCGGGAGCCCTTGTCGATGGCCAGGTCGACGTCGGTGAAGATCTCCAGCGAGCCGTACGACTTCGACAGGCCCTCGGCGGTCAGCGGGGTCTTGCCGCAGGGCGCGGGCTCCGGGAAGCGGAGCTTGGCGACCTTGTCGGAGACCCGGACGGCGTCCAGGCCGGCCAGCAGCTTGTCGGCGCGGCGGGCCATGTTCTGCGCGGCGACCGTCTTGGTGGCCTTGGCCCGCATCTTGTCGGCCTGGGAGTGCAGCGCGGCGGCCTTCTTCTCGGCGTTGGCGCGCTCGCGCTTGCGGCGCTTCTCGTCGGCCTCGCGCTGCTGCTGGTAGAGCTTCCAGCCCATGTTGTAGACGTCGATCTGGGAGCGGTTGGCGTCCAGGTAGAAGACCTTGTTGACGACCGTCTCGACCAGGTCGACGTCGTGGGAGATCACGATGAAGCCGCCGCGGTAGGTCTTCAGGTAGTCGCGCAGCCAGACGATCGAGTCCGCGTCCAGGTGGTTGGTGGGCTCGTCGAGCAGCAGGGTGTCCGCGTCGGAGAACAGGATGCGGGCCAGCTCGATACGGCGGCGCTGACCGCCGGAGAGCGTGTGCAGGGGCTGGCCGAGCACCCGGTCGGGCAGGTTGAGCGCGGCGGCGATGGTGGCGGCCTCGGCCTCGGCGGCGTACCCGCCCTTGGTGAGGAACTCGGTCTCCTGGCGCTCGTACTGCCTGAGCGCCTTCTCCCGGGTGGCGCCCTGGCCGTTGGCGATGCGCTGCTCGTTCTCGCGCATCTTGCGGATCAGGACGTCGAGGCCGCGCGCGGAGAGGATGCGGTCGCGGGCGAGGACGTCGAGGTCGCCGGTGCGGGGGTCCTGCGGGAGGTAGCCGACCTCGCCGGAGCGGGTGACGGTGCCCGCGGCGGGGATGCCGTCACCGGCCAGGACCTTGGTGAGGGTGGTCTTGCCCGCGCCGTTGCGGCCGACCAGACCGATGCGGTCGCCCTTGGCGACGCGGAAGGTGGCGTTCTCGATGAGGATGCGGGCACCGGCGCGCAGCTCGATACCGGAGGCGGAGATCACGGACAGACTCCAGGGCGTACGGGTTTTTGACGGGTGGGCGGCTGAGGACGTTCCCGCCGTCTAATGCGCGAGGAGAATGGCCATGGGCCAAGTCTAACGGGGCGGCGCAAGAGCTTTTTCGGTGCGCGGGTGTCCGGGACGGCCCACACCGGGCGGGTCAATGCCCAGCGGTGCGCGGTGCGGAGCGATTCCGCCCAGGTCGTCCACGGCGACGAGCTGCGCGGTCCGGGCGCCGTGCGCGCAGGGCTGGGCGACCAGCGGGGCGGGCCCGTGACGTACGGCACGTCCGGGGCGGAACGCGCGGCCAGGGGTGCCCGAACGGGGAGATGGCCCGCTGCGGCACCTCCCGCCGAGTTGTTGACCTGCAACGACGGTGCGGGCTCGGGGCGTTGTCGGTGCCGGGTGCAAGACTGGGGACCAGGCCGGAACGACGGCTTTCGGGGGCCGACACAAGAGGAGTGATCGGGATGGCGGGCACGAGTGGCGGGCGGCCGAGCATCTATCCGTCGCTGTTGTACACGGACGCACAGGCGGCGATCAAGCAGCTGACGGAGGCCTTCGGCTTCACCGAACTGTCGGTGTACGAGGGCGAGGACGGCATGGTGCTCCACGCCGAGCTGGTGCAGGGCAACGGCGCGATCATGCTGGGCTCCAAGGGCCGCGGCGGCCGGCTCGACGCGGCGCTGGAGGGCGCGGGCCCGACCGGGGTGTACATCGTCGTGGACGACGTCGACGCACACCACCAGCGTGCCGCGGACCACGGCGCCGAGATCCTGATGCCCCCGACGGACCAGGACTACGGCTCGCGGGACTACATGGCCCGGGACGTCGAGGGCAACATCTGGAGCTTCGGCACCTACGCCCCGGAGATAGCCGCCTGATCCGCCCCTGCCGCTAACCGCCGGTGTGCACCTGGAAGGCGGCCCGGCGGACGGCTTTGGCCAGTGCCGGGTCGGGGTGGGCGGCGGCGAGCGCGACCAGGACCTGCACGGTGCGCGGGTGGCCGACCGCGCGCACCTCGTCGAGCAGGGCGGGGACGGTGGGTTGCAGCGCCGACTCCAGGTGGCGGACGAGCAGCGGTGCCTCACCGTGGTCGGCGACCGCGGCGGCCGTGTCCACCCAGAGCCAGGTCGCCTCTTCCCGGGTGAGCACCTCGTGCGCGTCCTCGGGGTCGATCCCGTCGTGCTCGGCCAGCCAGAGCAGGGCGTACGGCCGCAGGGTCGGCTCGTCGACGACCGCGCGGACGTCCGGTTCGGCGGGGGCGCCGACGACCCGCAGCGCCTCGAAGGCGAGGCCGCGCAGCAGGGCGTCCTCGCCGCGGGCGGCGTCGACGAGTTCGGTGACGGCGCCGCCGACGGGACGGGCGGCGAGCCACGCGCGGTACTCGGCGCGGGCCGCGTTGGGGCGCAGTTGGGCGCAGCCGCGCAGCATCTCCTCGGCGGCGACCTCGATGTTCCCGGCGGGGCTCTGCGCGGCGACGCAGATCTGCTCCAGCTTGACCCAGACCGCCCAGCTGCCCAGCGGGGTGAGGGTGGCCTGGCCGTCGCCGTAGGTCAGCGCGCCGACCGAGGCGAGTGCGTGCAGGGACCAGTCGAGGAGGGGGGCGAGCTCGGCCTCGTCGGCCGGGGCCGGGTCCTCGGCCGCCGCGCGGTCGGCCTGGGCGGCGTCGGCGGAGCGCAGGGCGGCGAGGGGCTTGGCGGTCCCGGTGCCGTGCTCCGTGTCGTAGGGGACCTCGCAGCGCTCGGTGCGCAGTTCGGTGACCCGCTGTCCCAGCAGGTCCAGGAGTTGCTCGACCGGGACGGGACCGGCGGACAGCTGGAGGAAGGAGAGCACCTGGGGCATGGCCGAGACGACCTCGGCGACGGCGGCCGGCTCGAACTCCGCGGGCTCGGGGTGAGCGAGCGACCACGCGTCGAAGAGGGCGACCCAGCCGCGCAGCACGGCGCTGTCGTCGCGGTCCCAGGCGCGCAGGCGCCAGCCGGGGCGTGCGCTGTCGCCGTGCACCTCGACCAGGCCGGCGAGGCGGGCGGTGTCCCAGTCGGCGAGGACCTGAGCGACGGTCAGGCCCAGGTCCTCGGAGGCGCGTTCGGCGGACGCGTCGGAGAGGGTGGCCTTGCCGTCAGCAGTCGCACCGTCGCTGCCGGGCCCGAGGGCGGCGTCCGCCCAGTGGGCGACGCGGGCCGCGCCGGCCAGGCGGGAGCGTGCCATTCTGGCCAGCTCCGCGGGTGCCGGGGTGCCCTCCGGCGGGCGGGGTGCGGGGCGGCGCGCGGGCCGCTGGTTCATTGCTCGGGGGGCTGCGGCCAGGGGTCGCGTTCGGACAAGTCGGAGCCTTGAGTCGCGCGGGATACGGGACGTCACGGGTGCAGTCTTCCGGTTGACGGTCCGAAAACCCAAACGGAATGTCACGGCGGGCGACAGGGCTGGCCAACGCACGGGGTGCAAGGGGAGGCGGGGAGACATGTTCAGGCCAGTGGTACGGCCTTAAACGGAACCTCCGGAACCGGCCGGAATCAGGGGCTCCGGCTTGGGGCGAGGAGACGCCGGGACGCGGAAGGGAAGGGCCGGCGGGTGCGGGAAGAATCACATCGGAGGCGAATCGGAGGGTGCTGTCGGAGGCAAGGGGGCGTGCGCAGGGGCCCAGGCGTCAGGGCAGCGCACGCCGAGGAGCGCACGCGAGCGCACATGGCGGGGAGGCGCACTCACCGGGGAGCCTCACATCAGGGGCGTGAGGAACCGGCGCAGCCGTTCCTCGTACTCCTCCGGGTCGGCGTTCCACATCGCGCCGTGCGGGGCGTCCGGGACGGTGTGCAGGGCCACCCGGTCGGGGCGTCGCGCGGCGAGTCTGCGGGAGTACACCCAGGGGGCCACGGTGTCGTCCGGGCCGTGCACGATCAGGGCGGGCACGCTGAGGTGTTCCGGGTCGACGGGCTCGGCGGCGTGGTCGGCGTGCAGGCGGGCGCGGCCCTGGGCGGCGCGCACCGCGAGCGGCAGCAGGGGCTCGGGGGTGTGCCGGGCCTGGGCGAGGGCGCGCAGGGTGGCTTCCCAGCTGAGCACCGGGGAGTCCAGGACCAGCCCGGAGATCCGCTCGCGCAGCGCCGAGTGGGCGGCGGCGCGCAGCGCCATGGTGGCGCCGGTGGACCAGCCGTACAGGACGACGCGGCGGGCGCCGTAGCGGAGGGCGTAGCGGATCGCCGCGTCCAGGTCGCGCCACTCGCTCTCGCCCAGGTGGTTCAGGCCGTCCGGAGGGCGTGGGGCGCCGAGGTCGCCGCGGTAGGCGAGGGCGAGCACCGGCAGGCGCCGGGCGTGCAGGAAGGCCATGACGTTCATGGGGTGCTCGCGGGTGGTGCCGAGGCCGTGCACGGCGATCACCCAGGTGTCCCGGTGGCCGGGCAGGAACCAGGCGGGCAGCGGGCCGAGTTCGCCGGGCACGTCCACGTCGGCGTACTCCAGGCCCAGGGCCGTGCCCGGGTTGCCGACGTGGACGTTGGCGGTGAGCCAGACGTTGTCGCCGGCCTCGAAGGTGCCGTGGGTCACCCGCTCCAGCCGTCGCACCACGGTGTCGGCGGTGTGCGCGGCGGAGTCCAGGACGGCGCCGACGACCGCGTGCGAGCCGTCGCCGGCCAGGCCGTAGACGCCGGGCCGCAGCGAGGCGAGGTCGCGGGTGAGGGTGATGCGGCCGGCCGCGGTGCCGTGCACGGTGAGCCGGGGTTCGGTGGGCAGAGGCCGGCCGGGCGGTGCCTTCAGCGCGGCGTCACTGGCGTACCGGCCGGCGGCCACGCCGGCCGCACCGGCGGCGAGTACGGCACCGACGGCGGCGGCCGTGACTTTGACTGGGTGCACCTGTCCAGTGTCGGGGCGTACGCCGACGGTGGCCAGCGGAGCGGAGGACGGGCTCGCGGGAGCGCGGCTCGCCGGACGGGCTCAGCGCCGTCGCTGCCCGTACCCCCGCAGCCGCTCCGCGACCTCCGTGATCTGGTGCGGGGCCAGCAGGCTCGGGGACAGGCCGGGCACCGAGGACGCCGTCAGCCACAGGTGGCACATCCACTCCAGCTGGGCGGTGCGGTCATAGGCCTGGGTCAGGGTGGTGCCGTAGGTGATCGTGCCGTGGTTCTGCAGGAGGCAGCCGGAGCGGTCGGTCAGGGCGCGGAGCATGTTCTCGGCCAACTCGTCGGTGCCGTACATCGCGTACGGGGCAACCCGGACGGCGCCGCCGAGGGCGGCGGACATGTAGTGGATCGCCGGGAGTTCGGGGACGAGCGTGGAGACGGCCGTCGCGTGGAGAGCGTGGGTGTGGACTACGGCCCCGGCGTCGGTGCTGCTGTAGACCGCGAGGTGCATCGGCAGTTCGCTGGTCGGGACCAGGGTGCCGAGCACCTGACGGCCGAGGAGGTCGACGCCGGTCACGTCGTCCGGGGTGAGCCGGTCGTACGGCACGCCCGACGGCGTGACCAGCACGGTGTCGCCGACGCGGACCGAGACGTTGCCGGAGGTGCCGACGACGAGTCCGTCGGACACGGTGCGGCGGGCCGTGGCGACGAGTTCACGCCAGGCGTCCGCCTCCTCCGCGCGCACATCCCGCTGTCGCGGCTCCGACACACCTGGTGCGCCGGCCTGCCCGTCCCGTCCGTCACGCTCGCCCCGTCGCTGCTCAGCCATGGCCCGATCCTGTCAGGCGGCAGCCCAACCGGCCCGCGCGGCAGTGCACTTTCGGCCGGACGTCCCGAATCCGGTAGGCCGTGAATCATCCCAAACGGGTCCGTGTCACGGCTCGGCTGAAGATCGCCGAGGACGGGACGGCCGGCCGGCCGAGCACCAGGGCGAAGGGCGCGCGGTTCGTATACATCAAGGCGCGCGTACCACCTCGCCCCGCCGGACAAGCCGTCGGGCACCCGGCAGGCCGCGTACCTCGTGCGGCCCGGCGGACGCGGGAACGCTGCCGGGTGACCAGAATCTCTTCAACAGGACCGCGGACAGGCCCCGCCCCGCCCTCAACCCTCCGAACAGCCCTCCGAAGCGGATTCCATACACCCTCGCGACTGCCTCAGTTCACCTTCCGTTCATCCAGGTTGCTTACGGTCCAACAACCAATGACTTCGAAAGATTGCCTGGGTAAATGGAAAGCTTCTCGCTGATCCTCGCGATTGTGGTGGTCACCGCACTCGCGTTCGATTTCACGAACGGTTTCCACGACACCGCCAACGCGATGGCCACGACCATCTCGACCGGCGCACTCAAGCCCAAGATCGCGGTGACCATGTCCGCCGCGCTCAACCTCGTGGGCGCTTTCCTCTCCGTCGAGGTCGCCAACACGATCTCCAAGGGTCTCGTCGACGAGAACGGCATTCGTCCCGAGGTCATCTTCGCCGCGCTGGTCGGCGCCATCCTCTGGAACCTCGTGACCTGGCTGGTGGGTCTGCCGTCCAGTTCCTCGCACGCCCTCATGGGCGGCCTGATCGGCGCCACCGTCGCCTCCGCCGGCTTCGGCGCGGTCCACGGCGACGTGCTCGTCACCAAGGTCCTGCTCCCGGCGGTCGCCGCCCCCGTGGTCGCGGGCCTCGCGGCGATGCTCTCCACCCGGCTCTCCTACGCGATCGGCAAGAACGCCGACGACAACGCCACCCGCAAGGGCTTCCGTGCCGGCCAGATCGCCTCCGCCGGACTGGTCTCGCTCGCGCACGGCACCAACGACGCGCAGAAGACGATGGGCATCATCACCCTCGCGCTGATCGCGGGCGGTTCCATAGCCCCCGGCTCCAACCCTCCCACCTGGGTCATCCTCTCCGCCGGCCTCGCCATCGCGCTCGGCACCTACATCGGCGGCTGGCGGATCATCCGCACCATGGGCAAGGGCCTGACCGACCTCCAGCCGCAGCAGGGCTTCGCCGCCCAGACCAGCGCGGCCACCGCCATCCTGGCCTCCTCGCACCTCGGCTTCTCCCTCTCCACCACGCACGTCGTCTCCGGTTCCGTGATGGGCGCGGGCCTCGGCCGCAAGGGCGGCGCGGTCCGCTGGTCCACCGCGACCCGGATGGCCGTCGCCTGGCTGCTCACCCTCCCGGCCGCCGCGCTGGTCGGCGCGCTCGCCGAGTCCGTGACGGGCCTCGGCGGCTGGGGCACCGCGCTCGTCGCCGTCTTCCTGGTGGCCGCCAGCGCCGCGATCTGGAAGCTGTCCCGCCGCGAGGTCGTGCACAGCGGCAACGTCAACGACACCGATGCCGACGAGCCGGCCGGCGTGGTGACCACGGCGATCGCCGCCGTGACGCCGCCGCCCGCCGGCCCGGTCACCGACGACCTCACCGCCACCATCCCCGCCCCGGCCACCCTCCCCACCCCGGCCCCCGCCGCTCCCGCGACCGACCCGGCCGCCACCGTCTGACCCCGAGGAAGAAGCGACATGAACATCGACTGGGCAGCCATCGGCTCCGTCTTCGGCGTCAGCCTCGTGGTCACGGTGGGCCTGGTGGCCCTGTTCACCCTCGGCATCAAGGGACTGTCCGCCCGCGAACGCGCCACCGCCCAGGGCAACTCCGCGGCCCTGGCCGCGACGGCCGCCTACCTCTGCTTCGCCGGCTGCGCGGCCGCCGTGGCGTACGGCATCCACCTGATCGTGGCGAAGGCCTGACCCCACAGGGTCTCGCGCGCGCCGGGAAGGCTCCTCTCCAACGCTCGGAGAGGAGCCTTCGGCATGCCCCACCGGCCTCGCTGAACACCCGGTGTGGGTCTTCCCACACACTCCCCTCCCAGGTCAACGCCAGGTTGACGGGTCTTCCAGGGGCGTGGTGGACTTCCGGAGCCATGTACGGCGGCAAGGGAGGAAGCCGGTGTGAATCCGGCGCGGTCCCGCCACTGTCACCGGGGAGCAGTCCCCGGGAGCCAGGAACTCTCACCGCCGGTCTCGTCGAACCAGGGCGTGGACACCCTGAGTGAGGACATATAGCCATGCGCGGCCGCCGTTCGAGGTTCAGTACCCGCCCCCTCCCCCACCCCGCGGCCGGCTGAGCCGATGGGTGCCGATCGCGTCTTCGCGTACGGCGCCGCCGCCGGCCTTCTCGGTGATCTGCTGCTCGGCGATCCGCGCCGGGGGCATCCGGTCGCCGTGTTCGGCCGGGCGGCCGGGGCCGTGGAGCGGGTGCTGTGGCGGGACCACCGCGGGTGGGGCGCGCTGCACACCGCCGTGTGCGCCGGCGGCGCCGTGGCGCTGGGCGCCGTGGCCCAGCGGATCGTACGACCGTCCACCGTCGCGTCCGTGGCCCTCACCGGCGCGGCCACCTGGGCCGTGGTCGGCGGCACTTCGCTCGCTCGTGAGGCCCGCGCCGTCGGGCGGGCCCTGGAGGCGGGAGACGTCGAGGCGGCCCGTGCGCGGCTGCCGCATCTGTGCGGACGGGATCCGCAGGCCCTGGACGCCGACGGGATCGCACGGGCGGTCGTGGAGTCCGTCGCCGAGAACACGAGCGACGCGGTCGTCGGGGCGCTGGTGTGGGGGGCCGTGGGGGGCGTGCCGGGGCTGCTCGGGTTCCGGGCCGTGAACACCCTGGACGCCATGGTGGGGCACAAGTCGCCCCGCTACCGCCGGTACGGATGGGCTTCCGCGCGGCTGGACGACGTGGCCGGGTGGCCGGGGGCGCGGCTCACCGCCGTGCTGGCCGCGGTGTCCGGAAGCGACCCCGAGGGAGCGGTACGGGCCTGGCGGGCCGACGCGGCGAAGCATCCGAGTCCCAACGCGGGGCCCGTGGAGGCGTCGTTCGCGGGGGCGTTGGGCGTGCGGCTCGGGGGGACGTTGTCGTACGGGGGGCGAGTCGAGCATCGGCCGGTGCTGAACGAGGAGGGGCGGGCTGTGGAAGTCGCTGACATCGATCGGGCGGTGCGCCTGTCGCGGCGGGTGGGGTGGCTGGCGTTGGGGGTGAGTGCGGCGGCGGCCCTGCTGCGCGGATCGCGCCCGGGAAGGGCGTCATGAACAACGGCGGTCTTCTCGTGGCCGGTACCACCTCCGATGCCGGGAAGAGTGTGGTCACCGCCGGTATCTGCCGGTGGCTGGTACGGCAGGGTGTGAAAGTCGCGCCGTTCAAGGCGCAGAACATGTCCCTCAATTCGTTCGTGACGCGTGAAGGGGCCGAGATCGGGCGGGCGCAGGCCATGCAGGCGCAGGCCTGCCGGGTGGAGCCGACCGCGCTCATGAACCCGGTGCTGCTCAAGCCCGGCGGCGAGCAGAGCAGTCAGGTCGTGCTGCTCGGCAAACCGGTCGGCGAGCTGAGTGCGCGTGGCTATCACGGCGGGCGGCAGCAGAGGCTGCTCGGGACCGTGCTCGACTGTCTCGCCGAGTTGCGGGGCACGTATGACGCGGTGATCTGTGAGGGAGCGGGCAGTCCGGCGGAGATCAACCTGCGCCGGACCGACATCGTGAACATGGGGATCGCCCGGAATGCCGGGCTGCCCGTGCTCGTGGTCGGGGACATCGACCGCGGGGGCGTGTTCGCGTCGTTCTTCGGCACCGTCGCCCTGCTCTCACCGGAGGACCAGGAACTCGTCGCCGGGTTCCTCGTCAACAAGTTCCGGGGGGATGTCTCCCTGCTGGAGCCGGGTCTCGGCATGCTGCACGGGCTCACCGGGCGGCACACCTACGGCGTCCTGCCCTTCCGGCACGGGCTCGGGATCGACGAGGAGGACGGGATGGGGGTCCCTCCGCGCGAGCCAAGCCGGGCACGGGGAAGTGGCTCCGTGCGCGGGACCGCCCCGGAGTCGGACACGGCCCCGCCCGTCGGGGAGGACGTGCTGCGGGTCGCCGTCTGTGCGATCCCGCTGATGTCCAACTTCACGGACGTGGACGCGCTGGCCGCCGAACCGGGCGTCGTGGTGCGGTTCGTGGACAGGCCGGAGGAGCTGGCCGACGCCGATCTCGTGGTGGTTCCGGGGACCCGGGGGACGGTCCGGGCCCTGGAGTGGCTGCACGAGCGGGGGCTCGCGCAGGCGCTGCGGCGCCGGGCCGCCGAGCAGCGGCCCGTGCTCGGTGTCTGCGGTGGCTTCCAGATCCTCGGTGAGTACATCGAGGACGACGTCGAGAGCCGCCGGGGTCGGGTCGACGGGCTCGGGGTGCTGCCGGTGCGCGTCCGGTTCGCCCGGGAGAAGACGCTGACCCGGCCCGTCGGGGAGGCCCTCGGCGAGCGGGTCGAGGGGTACAAGATCCATCACGGGGTGGCCGAGGTGACCGGGGGCGAGGCCTTCCTCGACGGGTGCCGGGTCGGGCAGACCTGGGGCACGCACTGGCACGGCTCCCTGGAGTCGGACGGCTTCCGCCGGGCCTTCCTGCGCGAGGTGGCGGCCGCCGCGGGCCGCCGGTTCGTGCCGGCCCCCGACACCTCGTTCGCCGCGCTGCGCGAGGAACGGCTCGACCGGCTCGGCGACCTGATCGAACAGCACGCGGACACGGACGCGCTCTGGCGGCTCATCGAGTCGGGCGCGCCGCAAGGACTGCCTTTCATCCCACCGGGAGCGCCCGCATGAGCACTGTGTTGTTGTTGTCGACCGCGGACACCGATCTGCTGGCGGCCCGGGCCGCCTCCGGTGCCGACTACCGGATCGGCAATCCGACGCGCCTCGACGCCGCGGCGGAGCTGCCCGCGCTGATCGACGGCGCGGACATCGCCGTCGTACGGCTGCTCGGCGGCAAGCGTGCCTGGGAGGACGGGCTCGCCGCGCTGAAGGCCGCCGGGATCCCGACCGTGCTGCTCGGCGGCGAGGCCGTGCCGGACGCGGAGTTGATGGCGGAGTCGTCGGTGCCGGCGGGGGTGGTCGCCGAGGCGCTCAGGTACCTCGTCGAGGGCGGCCCCGCCAACCTCACCGAGCTGGCCCGGTTCCTCTCCGACACCGTGCTGCTGACCGGCGAGGGGTTCGCCGGGCCGCGGAAGATGCCGGAGTACGGCGTCCACGGCTCGTACGAACGGGTCGACGGCCGCCCGACCGTGGGCGTGCTCTTCTACCGGGCCCATGAGCTCAGCGGCAACACCGCCTTCGTGGACACGCTGTGCCGGGCGATCGAGGCGCGCGGCGCCAACGCCCTTCCCGTGTACTGCGGTTCGCTGCGCGGCGCGGACGCGGGACTGTACGAGATCCTCGCCGGGGCCGACTCCCTGGTCGCCACCGTCCTCGCCGCCGGCGGCACGCATGCCGCGCAGGCCTCGGCGGGCGGCGACGAGGAGGCGTGGGACATCGGGGCGCTCGCGGACCTCGATGTGCCCGTGCTGCAAGGGCTCTGCCTGACCTCGTCACGGGAGGCCTGGGACGCTTCGGACGCCGCGCTCTCCCCGATGGACGCGGCGATGCAGGTCGCGATCCCGGAGTTCGACGGCCGGCTCGTCACCGTGCCGTTCTCCTTCAAGGAGCGGGTCGATGACGACGGAGCCGACGTCCCGGTGTACGTCGCCGACCCCGAGCGGGCCGCAAGGGTGGCCGGGATCGCCGTACGGCACGCGCGGTTGAGGCACAAGGCGAACGCCGAGAAGAAGCTGGCGCTCGTGTTCACCGCGTACCCGACGAAGCACTCGCGTGTCGGCAACGCGGTGGGCCTCGACACCCCCGCGTCGGCGGTGCGGGTACTGGACGCGCTCAAGGCCGCCGGGTACGGCCTCACCGAATACCCGGCGGGCGGCGATGAGTTGATCCACCGGCTCATCGAGGCCGGCGGTCACGACGTCGAGTGGCTGACCGAGGAGCAGCTGGCCGCCGCGCCCGCGCGCGTGCCGCTCGCCGACTACCGGGCGTGGTTCGACAGGCTCGATCCCCGGCTGCGCGACGGGATGCTGGAGGCGTGGGGCGAGCCGCCGGGCTCGCTGTACGTCGACGGGGACGACATCGTGCTGGCGTCCCTCCGGTTCGGCAACGTCGTCGTGATGATCCAGCCGCCGCGCGGCTTCGGGGAGAACCCGATCGCGATCTACCACGATCCCGACATGCCGCCGTCGCACCACTACATGGCGGCCTACCGGTGGCTGGAGGCTCCGGCATCGGAGGGGGGCTTCGGCGCCGACGCCATCGTCCACATGGGCAAGCACGGCACGATGGAGTGGCTGCCGGGCAAGGGGCTCGGGCTCAGCGGCGGCTGCGCGCCGGACGCCGTGCTCGGTGAACTGCCCCTGATCTACCCGTTCATCGTCAACGACCCCGGCGAGGGCACCCAGGCCAAGCGGCGCGGCCACGCCACGGTCGTCGACCACCTGGTGCCGCCGATGGCCCGCGCCGACACCTACGGCGACCTGGCCAGGCTGGAGCAGCTGCTCGACGAGTACGCGCTGGTGTCGGATCTGGACCCGACGAAGGCACCGGCGGTCCGCGCCCAGATCTGGACGCTGGTCAAGGCGGCCGAGCTGCACCACGACCTGCATGTGGACGAGCAGCCGGAGGACGGCGACTTCGACGAGTTCGTCATGCACATCGACGGCTATCTGTGCGAGATCAAGGACGTGCAGATCCGGGACGGCCTGCACATTCTCGGCGGCGGCCCGGTCGGTGAGCCGCGCGTCAATCTCGTGCTCGCCGTGCTGCGCGCCTCGCAGGTGTGGGGCGGGCAGGCGAACGCGCTGCCGGGACTGCGGGCTTCGCTGGCCGCGCACTTCGGGCTGGTCGAGAAGGAGCTGCTGGCGGAGCCCGGCGCTCCCGTGAAGGTGCCCGTCGAACTGACGGACCTGGTCGAGGGACCGTCGCGCACCGCCGCCGACGCCGTCGACCTGCTGGAGCAGCTGTGCCGACGGCTCGCGGAGGGAATGGAGACGCGGGACTGGGACGCCGGCGCCGTCCCCGCCCTCGTCCGTGACGTCGTCGGCACCGAACTCCCGGACGCGGTCGCGGTGCTGGAGTTCGCCTGCACCGAGGTCGTGCCGCGGCTCGCGCGGACCACGGACGAGATCGGGCACATCCTCAAGGCGCTGGACGGCGGTTACGTCCCGGCCGGCCCGTCCGGCTCGCCCACCCGTGGCCTGGTCAACGTGCTGCCCACCGGCCGGAACTTCTACTCGGTCGACCCCAAGGCCATTCCCTCCCGGCTGAGTTGGGAGGTCGGCCAGTCGCTCGCCGACTCGCTGGTGCAGCGGTATCTGAGCGACACCGGCGCCTACCCGAAGTCCGTCGGCCTGACGGTGTGGGGCACCTCCGCGATGCGCACCCAGGGCGACGACATCGCCGAGATCCTGGCACTGCTGGGCTGCCGTCCGGTCTGGGACGACGCGTCGCGCCGCGTCACCGGCTTCGAGGTGATCCCCCTGGCCGGGCTGGGCCGGCCGCGCATCGACGTCACCGTCCGGATCTCCGGCTTCTTCCGGGACGCGTTCCCGCACGTGGTCGGACTGATCGACGACGCGGTACGCACGGTCGCCGAGCTGGACGAGCCGGCCGACTCCAACTACGTGCGGGCCCACGCCGACGAGGACACCGCCGCACACGGCGACCGGCGCCGCGCGACCGCCCGTGTCTTCGGCTCCAAGCCGGGCGCGTACGGTGCCGGCCTGCTGCCGCTGATCGACGCCCGCAACTGGCGCTCCGACGCCGACCTCGCCGAGGTGTACGCGGTGTGGGGCGGTTACGCCTACGGGCGCGGGCTCGACGGGCGGGCGGCGCGCGGGGACATGGAGACCGCGTTCAGGCGGATCGCCGTCGCCGCGAAGAACGTGGACACCCGCGAGCACGACCTGGTGGACGCCGACGACTACTTCCAGTACCACGGCGGCATGGTCGCCATGGTGCGCCATCTGACCGGCGCCAACCCGGAGGCGTACGTGGGCGATTCGGCCACCCCGGACCAGGTGCGGACCCGGACCCTGGGCGAGGAGACGCACCGCGTCTTCCGGGCCCGGGTGGTCAACCCCCGCTGGATGAGCGCCATGAGGAGGCACGGATACAAGGGGGCCTTCGAGATGGCGGCGACCGTGGACTACCTGTTCGGGTACGACGCCACGGCCGGGGTCGTGGACGACTGGATGTACGAGAAGCTCAGCGCGGAGTACGTCTTCGACGCGGAGAACCGGGACTTCATGAAGAAGTCGAACCCGTGGGCGCTGCGCGGCATCACCGAACGGCTCCTGGAGGCCGCCGACCGGGGCCTGTGGGCCGAGCCGGACGCGGACACCCTGGAACGGCTGCGCGCCACCTACCTGGAGCTCGAAGGCGATCTGGAAGGCAACTCGGAAGGCAACTCGGAGGGCGACGACCAGTGACCACCCCGTTCCCGTTCACGGCCGTCGTCGGCCAGGACGACCTGCGGCTCGCGCTGCTGCTGAACGCCGTCTCGCCGGCGGTCGGCGGAGTGCTGGTGCGCGGCGAGAAGGGCACGGCGAAGAGCACCGCCGTACGCGCCCTCTCGGCGCTGCTGCCGGCCGTGGACGTCGTAGCCGGCTGCCGTTTCTCCTGCGACCCGGCCGCCCCGGACCCGGGCTGCCCGGACGGCCCGCACCCGCCGGGCGCCTACGAGTCCCGGCCCGCGCGCATGGTCGAACTGCCGGTCGGCGCCTCCGAGGACCGGCTGGTGGGCGCGCTCGACATCGAACGCGCCCTGGCGGAGGGCGTGAAGGCCTTCGAGCCGGGTCTGCTGGCCGACGCGCACCGGGGCATCCTCTACGTCGACGAGGTCAACCTCCTCCACGACCACCTGGTCGACCTGCTGCTGGACGCGGCCGCGATGGGCGCGTCCTACGTGGAGCGCGAGGGGGTGTCGGTCCGGCACGCGGCGCGTTTCCTGCTCGTCGGGACGATGAACCCGGAAGAGGGCGAGCTGCGGCCGCAGTTGCTCGACCGGTTCGGCCTCACGGTCGAGGTGGCCGCCTCCCGCGAGCCCGACCAGCGGGTCGAGGTCGTGCGGCGGCGCCTCGCGTACGACGACGATCCGGCGGGTTTCGCGACGCGTTGGGCCGGCGAGGAGGCCGCCGTACGGCAGCGGATCGTGGCGGCGCGGGAGTTGCTGCCGTCGGTGCGGCTGGGCGACGGGGCGCTGCGGCAGATCGCGGCGACCTGCGCGGCCTTCGAGGTCGACGGCATGCGCGCCGACATCGTGATGGCCCGGACGGCGACCGCGCTGGCCGCGTGGGCCGGGCGGACCGAGGTGCTCGCCGAGGACGTACGGCAGGCCGCGTTGCTGGCGCTGCCGCACCGCAGGCGCCGCAATCCCTTCGACGCGCCCGGCCTCGACGAGGACAAGCTGGACCGGACGCTGGAGGAGTTCTCCGGAGACTCCGGAGAGTCCGGAGAGTCCGAGGACGGCGAACCGGATCCGGACGGTCCCGGCGGGGGCGGCGGGCAGCCGCGGCCCGACGAGGGGCCGCAGGGCGACGGTGGCACGGGCGGTGCCGCCCGGCCCGAGGCCGGCGAGGGCGACGGCGTGCCACGGCAGGCCGGTGGCGGGGAGCAGGCTCCGGTACGGGCCGCCGAGCCCTTTCGCACCAAGGTGCTGAGTGTGCCGGGGATCGGCGAGGGGGCCGCCGGGCGGCGGTCCCGGGCGCGCACCGAACACGGGCGGACCACCGGTGCGCGACGGCCGCGCGGCGCCCTGACCAAGCTGCACCTGGCGGCGACCGTGCGGGCCGCCGCCCCGCATCAGCGGGCGCGCGGGCGCTCCGGGCCGGGGCTGGTGCTCCGCCGGGACGATCTGCGGCAGGCGACCCGGGAGGGCCGCGAGGGCAACCTCGTGCTGTTCGTGGTCGACGCGTCCGGGTCGATGGCGGCCCGGCAGCGGATGAGCGCCGTGAAGGGTGCCGTGCTGTCGCTGCTGCTCGACGCGTATCAGCGGCGGGACAAGGTGGGGCTGGTGACGTTCCGGGGGGCGGCGGGTGAGGTGGCGCTGCCGCCGACGTCGTCGGTGGACGCGGCGGCGGCCCGGCTGGAGTCGCTGCCGACGGGCGGGCGTACGCCGCTCGCCGCCGGGCTGCTCAAGGCGCATGACGTGCTGCGGGTGGAGCGGTTGCGGGATCCGGCGCGGCGGGCGCTGGTCGTCGTGGTGACGGACGGGCGGGCCACCGGCGGCCCGGAGCCGGTCGCCCTCGCCGGGCGGGCGGCCCGGCTGTTCGCCGCCAACGGGGTCGCCTCGGTGGTCGTGGACTGCGAGTCGGGGCCCGTGCGGCTGGGGCTCGCCGGGCAGTTGGCGGGTGAGCTGGGCGGTGCGGCGGTGACGCTCGACGAACTGCGGGCGGACTCGATCGCCGGGCTGGTCAAGGACGTGCAGAGGAGGGCCGCGTAATGCCGCAGGGACAGCCGAGTGTGGTGCCTGACGACGGTCTGACGACCCGGCAGCGCCGTAGCCGGCCGTTGGTGGTCGTGCACACGGGCGTCGGGAAGGGCAAGTCCACCGCCGCCTTCGGGCTCGCGCTGCGGGCCTGGAACCAGGGGTGGCCGATCGGGGTGTTCCAGTTCGTCAAGTCGGCGAAGTGGAAGGTCGGCGAGGAGCGGGCGTTGCGTGTCCTCGGGGACTCCGGGGAGGGCGGGACCGTCGCCTGGCACAAGATGGGCGAGGGCTGGTCCTGGGTGCAGCGCGACGCGCAGCTGGACAACGAGGAGAAGGCCCGGGAGGGCTGGGCGCAGGTCAAGCGGGACCTCGCCGCCGAGACGTACCGGCTGTACGTGCTGGACGAGTTCGCGTACCCGATGCACTGGGGATGGGTCGACACGGACGAGGTGATCTCCGTGTTGCGGGACCGTCCGGGGACCCAGCACGTGGTCGTCACCGGACGGAACGCGCCCCAGGAACTCGTCGACTTCGCCGATCTCGTCACCGACATGTCCAAGGTCAAGCATCCGATGGACGCGGGGCAGAAGGGGCAGAGGGGCATCGAGTGGTGACGTCCTCGTCCGTGCCCCGGCTGGTCATCGCCGCGCCCGCCTCGGGCAGCGGCAAGACCACCGTCGCGACGGGGCTGATGGCCGCTTTCGCCGCGCGGGGGCTCGCCGTGTCCCCGCACAAGGTCGGGCCGGACTACATCGACCCCGGGTACCACGCGCTCGCGACCGGGCGGGTGGGACGGAACCTCGACGCGTATCTGTGCGGGCCGGAGCTGATCGGTCCGCTGTTCGCGCACGGTGCGCGAGGGTGTGATCTGGCTGTCGTCGAGGGTGTGATGGGGCTGTACGACGGGGCCGCGGGGGAAGGGGAGCTGGCGTCCACGGCTCAGGTGGCGAAGCTGCTGCGGGCGCCGGTGGTGCTGGTCGTGGACGCGTCGTCGCAGTCGAGGTCGGTGGCGGCGCTGGTGCACGGATTCGCGTCGTGGGATCCGCGGGTGCGGGTCGGGGGCGTGATTCTGAACAAGGTGGGGTCGGACCGGCACGAGGCGTTGCTGCGGGAGGCGCTGGAGGCCTCGGGGGTGCCGGTGTTCGGGGTGTTGCGGCGGGTGGCGCAGGTGGGTACGCCGTCGCGGCATCTGGGGCTGGTGCCGGTGGCTGAGCGGCGGGGGGAGGCGGTTGCGGCGGTCGCTGCGATGGCTGCGCAGGTCGCCGACGGGTGTGATCTGGAGGGGCTGATGAGGTTGGCGCGGGGGGCCGGGGGGTTGCCGGGTGCGGCGTGGGACGCGGCTGAGGCGTTGGTTTCCTCGCCCCCGCCGCCCCTGCCCGACCCGTCCCCAGGGGCTGCCGCCCCTTCGACCCCGCCTTCGGGGGCTGCCGCCCCCGGACCCCCGCATCGGCCTGAACGGCCTCGTCCTCAAACGCCGGACGGGCTGGTGGGGGTGCGGGCCGACCTTCGTCCTCAGACACCGGACGGGACGGTGGGGGTACGCGACGACCTTCGTCCCCAAACGCCCGACAGGGCAGTGGGAGTACGCGACAGCCTTCGTCCCCAGACACCGGACGAGGCGGTGGGGGTACGCGACGACCTTCGTCCCCAAACGCCCGACAGGGCAGTGGGAGTACGCGACAGCCTTCGTCCCCAAACGCCCGACGAGGCAGCGGGAGTACGCGGCGGCCTTCGTTCTCAGACGTCGGATGTGCGGGTCCGGGTCGCCGTTGCCGGTGGGGCCGCCTTCAGTTTCTCCTATGCCGAGCATGTCGAGCTGCTTGCCGCTGCCGGAGCCGAGGTCGTGGTGTTTGATCCGCTTCGGGACGAGCGGCTGCCCGAGGAGACGCGCGGGCTGGTGGTCGGGGGTGGGTTTCCTGAGGTGTACGCCGGGGAGTTGTCGGCCAACGAGTTGCTGCGGAAGGACATCGCCGCGCTGGCGGAGCGTGGCGGGCCGGTGGCTGCCGAGTGTGCGGGGCTGCTGTATCTGTGCCGGGAGCTGGACGGGGTGCCCATGTGCGGGGTGCTGGACGCGCGGGCGCGGATGTCGGAGCGGCTCACGCTGGGGTATCGGGATGCCGTCGCCGTGAGTGACAGCGTGCTGGCCGTCGCCGGTACGCGTATGCGGGGGCACGAGTTTCACCGGACGGTGGTGGAGCCGGGGGCGGGGGCGGCTCCCGCCTGGGGGGTGCGCACGCCCCGGCCGCGTGTCGAGGGTTTTGTACAGCGGGGTGTGCACGCCAGTTATCTGCACACGCACTGGGCGTCCGAGCCCGGTGTGGCCCGAAGGTTCGTGGAGAGGTGCCGGACGTCATGAGCAGCAGCAGGCTGATCGGAGTCGGGGTGGGGCCCGGTGACCCGGAGCTGGTGACCGTGAAGGGGGTCAACGCTCTGCGCGCCGCCGATGTCGTCGTGGTGCCGGTCATGGACAGCGGTGAGCGGGGGCGGGCCGAGGCCACCGTGCTGCACTACGTCGGCCAGGAGAAGGTCGTACGGGTCGTCTTCGCGCTGAACGAGCGCAGTGACCGGGGGCGGCGGGAGGCTGCCTGGGACGCGGCGGGGGACGCGGTGGCCGAGTTGCTGCGGGGGCATGGGGTGGTTGCCTTTGCCACGATCGGCGATCCGAATGTCTATTCGACGTTCACCTATCTCGCGCAGACCCTCGTCGAGCTGGTGCCCGGCCTGGTCGTCGAGACCGTGCCCGGGATCACCGCCATGCAGGACCTCGCCGCCCGTTCCGGGGCCGTGCTCACCGAGGGGACCGAGCCGCTGACGCTGGTGCCGGTGACGGCGGGGGCCGAGGTGCTCAAGGAGGCGCTGAGCGGTCCGGGGACGGTCGTGGCGTACAAGTTCGGGCGGCAGGCCGGTGCGGTCGTGGAGGCGCTGCGGGAGGCCGGACGGGTCGACGACGCCGTGTGGGGGTCCGCGCTGGGGCTGGCGGAGGAGTCCATCCGGCCCGCCGCCGAGCTGGACGGCTCCGCGCTGCCGTACCTGTCCACGCTCATCGCGCCGCCGCGCCGGGACGGCGGCAGAGGCGGGAAGCTGTGAACCGGCGGGCGTCAGCCGGAAAGGCCCACCACCAGCCAGATGAACGCCGCGCCGGCCACCGTGCACAGCAGCGTCGAGCGGGCCGGGTGTTCGTGGTGGGCCTCGGGGAGGATCTCCGCGGCGGCCAGGTAGAGCAGGACGCCGCCGAAGAGGCCGAGATAGCCGCCGAGCAGGGCCTCGGGGATGGTGAAGAAGATCGTGGAGAGGGCACCGAGGACCGGTGCGCAGGCGTCGGCGACCAGCATGGATATCGCCCGGCGCCGCGCGTTGCCGTACAGGCTCGTGATCGTGAACGTGTTGAAGCCGTCCGCGAAGTCGTGGGCGACGACGGCGAGCGCGACCGCCGCGCCCATGCCGCCGCCCACCTGGAAGGCCGCGCCGATCGCCACGCCGTCCATGGCGCTGTGGCCGACCATCGCGCCGGCCGCCGTCAGGCCCACCTCCGGCGCCCGATGACCGTTCTCCTCGCCGCCGTGCGCGGCCTGGCGCAGGGCCAGGGTGCGTTCCACCAGATGGGCCAGCAGGAAGCCGGCCACGAACAGCAGCAGGGCGGCCGGTACGCCGAAGACCTGGCGGCCGGCCGCGCGCAGCGCCTCCGGCAGCAGGTCGAGGCCGACCACCCCGAGCATCAGACCGCCGGCCAGGCCCAGGACCAGGTGACGACGGTCGGTCACACGCTGTGCCGTCCAGCCGCCGGCCAGCGTCATCAGGAACGCGCCGAGCGCGACGAAGACCGCCATGTGCCCTTGCTATCCGATCAACCCGCCCCAGCGCACATCCTGCGGCGCCCGTAACACCCTTTGTCCAGAGAGGACCGATTTTTCATGGCCGATGCCGCTGCCTCAGCCACTGCCTCCGGCGACGCGACCACCGGCAAGGTGACCTTCGTCGGTGCCGGCCCCGGCGCCGCCGATCTGCTGACGTTCCGGGCCGCGCGCGCGATCGCCGAGGCCGACGTGGTGATCTGGGCCGCGAGCCTGGTCCAGGCGGAGGTCCTTCAGCACGCGCGCGAGGACGCGGAGATCCTCGACTCCGCGACGATGTCGCTGGAGGATGTCGTCGCCGTGTACGAGCGGGCCCGTGCCGAGGGGTTGCGGGTCGCCCGGATCCACTCCGGGGATCCGGCCCTGTGGGGCGGTACGCAGGAGCAGGTCGACCGGTGTGCCGACATCGGTGTCGAGGTCGAGATCGTGCCCGGTGTCTCCTCCTTCTCGGCCGTGGCCGCGCTGGCCCGGCGCGAGCTGACCATCCCCGAGGTGGCGCAGTCCGTCGTGCTCACCCGGCTCGGCGGCGGCAAGACGCCGATGCCACCGGGCGAAGAGGTGCGGGAGTTCGCCCGGCACGGGACCACCATGGCGATCTTCCTCTCCGCCGCGCGCAGCGGACAGCTGGTGCGCGAGCTGCTGGAGGGCGGCTACCCGACCTCCACCCCGGTCGTCGTCGCCCATCAGGCGACCTGGCCCGAGGAGCTGGTCGTGAAGTGCACGATCGGGACGCTGGAGGAGACGGTCAAGGAGCACAGGCTCTGGAAGCACACCCTCTTCCTGGTCGGCCCGGCCCTGGACGCCCACGGCACCCGCTCGCACCTCTACCACCCCGGCCACTTCCACGGCTTCCGCAGGGCCGACCCCGAGGCGCGGCGGGCGCTGCGCGAGCGGGGGGCGAGTACGTGATCACGGTCGTCGGTACGGGGACGGGCGCGCCGCTTCCGCCCGGTGTGCTGACCGGCGCCCGGCTGGTCGTCGGGGGACGGCGCCATCTGGAGGCCGTGCGGCTGCCCGAGGGGGCCGAGCGGATCGTCCTCGGGCCGCTGGCGCCCGCCCTGGACACCATCGAGGAGTACGTCGGCACGGACCGGCCCGTGACCGTGCTGGCCTCGGGGGATCCCGGGTTCTTCGGGATCGTGCGGGTGCTCGCCGAGCGGTTCGGGACAAAGACGCTGGACGTCCGCCCCGGGGTGTCCTCGGTCGCCGCCGCCTTCGCACGGATCGGGCTGCCCTGGGACGACGCGGTGGTGGTGAGCGCGCACGGGCGGGAGCCGCGTACCGCGGTCAACGTGTGCCGGGCGCGTCCGAAGGTGGCGGTGCTGACCGGACCCGGAGCGGGTCCGGCGGAACTGGGGGCGGCACTGCGGCACGCCTTCGGCACGCCTCAGGCCACGTCCGCACCCGCGGCCGGCGCGCGTGTCCTCGTCGTCGCCTCGGCGCTCGGCTCCGCGCGGGAGCGCGTCGAGTGGGTCACCCCCGCCGAAGCCGCCGCCCGGGACTGGGGGCCGGACGTCAGCGTGGTGCTGTGCCTCGACGAGACGCGGACCCGGGTACCGGGTGCCGCGCGGACGGTGGCCGGCGGCCGGGCGGAGCCCGCCGGGTGGGCCCTGGACGAGGACGAGTTCGCGCACCGCGACTCGATGATCACCAAGTTCGAGGTACGGGCGCTGGCCCTGGCCCGGCTCGGGCCCCGGCTGGGCGACCTGGTCTGGGACGTCGGGGCGGGCTCGGGGTCGGTGGCCGTGGAGTGCGCGCGGCTCGGCGCCGCCGCCGTGGCCGTGGAGAAGGCGGCGGACGGGGTCGCGCGGATCGCCGCCAACGCCCGGGCGCACGGCGTGTACGTGGACGTGGTGCACGGCTCTGCGCCGGAGGCCCTGGCCGCGCTCCCCGACCCCGACGCCGTGTTCGTCGGGGGCGGCGGCCGTGAACTGCCCGCCGTCGTCGACGCCTGCGCGCGGCGCGCCCGGCGGACGGTGGTGGTGGCGATGGCCGCCCTGGACCGGGTGCCGGCGGCGCGTGCGGCGCTCACCGGTGCCGGGTTCTCCTGCGACGGGGTGCTGTTGCAGTCCTCCCGTCTCGCGCCGCTGCCGGGTGAGGTGACCCGGCTGGCGGCGACCAATCCCGTGTTCCTGCTGTGGGGGTCCAGGATCCCCGTTTCCGAAGACGGTTGCGAAGACGGATCCACAGACGGATCCGAAGAAGGAGTTGCCCAGTGATCGGCCTCATTTCCGCCACCGCGGCGGGGGCGGCGGCGCGCGACCGGCTGGCCGCGGCGTGGCCGGACCGCACGCGGGTGTACGACGGTCCGGTCAAGGACGCCGTACGGTCCGCGTTCGCGGAGTGCGAGCAGCTGGTGTGTTTCCTGGCCACGGGTGCGGTGGTCCGGCTGATCGCCCCGCTGCTGGGCGCGAAGGCGACCGACCCGGGTGTGGTGTGCGTGGACGAGGGCGGCCGGTTCGCCGTGTCGCTGGTCGGGGGGCACGGCGGCGGTGCGAACGAACTCGCCCGCGCGGTGGGTGAGTCGCTGGCCGCGCAGCCGGTGGTGACCACCGCGACCGACGCGGTCGGGCTGCCCGGACTCGACACCCTCGGCTTCCCGGTCGAGGGCTCGGTGGCGGCCGTGTCGCGGGCCCTGCTGGACGGCGAACCGGTCGCGCTGCGTGCCGAGTCGGCGTGGCCGCTGCCCCCGCTGCCGCTGGCGCAGGACGGCGCCCACGTCGTCCGGGTGACCGACCGCGCGGTCGAACCCGCCGGGAACGAGGTGCTGTTGCGCCCGCCGTCCCTCGTGGTCGGCGTCGGTGCCTCCAGGGGCGCCCCCGCCGACGAGGTGCTCGGGCTCGTCGAGGACGCGTTGCGGGACGCGGGCCTGTCCCCTCGTAGCATTGCCGAACTCGCCACCGTCGACGCCAAGGCCGAGGAGCCCGGGATCGTCACGGCGGCCGCGCGGCTCGGGGTCCCGCTGGTGACGTACTCCGCCGGGGAACTGGCCGGGATCCAGGTGCCCAACCCCTCGGACGCTCCCCGCACCGCCGTCGGCACCCCCTCCGTCGCCGAGGCGGCGGCGCTCGCGCGGGGCGGTGAACTCCTCGTGCCCAAGCGGAAGTCGCGGCGGCCGGACGGCCGGCCCGCCATGGCGACCTGCGCCGTCGTACGACGTCCCGCGCGCGGCCGGCTCGCGGTGGTCGGGCTCGGTCCCGGTGCCCGGGATCTGCTCACCCCGCGTGCCAAGGCCGAACTCCGCCGCGCCGCCGTGCTCGTCGGCCTCGACCAGTACGTCGACCAGATCCGTGACCTGCTGCGGCCCGGCACCCGGATCCTGGAGTCGGGGCTCGGTGCCGAGGAGGAGCGGGCGCGCACCGCGGTCGCCGAGGCGCGCGCCGGGCATGCCGTCGCGCTCATCGGCAGCGGGGACGCCGGTGTGTACGCCATGGCCTCCCCCGCGCTCGCCGAGGCGTCGGACGACATCGACGTGATCGGCGTACCCGGTGTCACGGCCGCGCTCGCCGCCGGGGCGATCCTGGGCGCGCCGCTCGGCCACGACCATGTCTCGATCAGCCTGTCCGACCTGCACACGCCGTGGGAGGTCATCGAGCGCCGGGTGCGCGCGGCGGCCGAGGCGGACATCGTCGTGACGTTCTACAACCCGCGTTCCCGGGGCCGCGACTGGCAGCTGCCCAAGGCACTGGCGATCCTCGCCGGGCACCGGGAGCCGACGACGCCCGTCGGTGTCGTACGCAACGCCTCACGCCCCGACGAGTCGAGCCGGCTGACCACCCTGGGCGCGCTGGACCCGGCGTGGGTCGACATGATGACCGTCGTGACCGTGGGCAACACCGCGACCCGGAACATCGCCGGGCGGATGGTCACCCCGCGCGGCTACCGCTGGCAGGAGAGCGCTCAGAAGGAGGGCAAGTGAACCGTGTGGTCCACCCCATCGAGCAGGAGTCCTTCCGGCGGCTGCGCGCCCGCCTGGACACCTCGCACTTCCCGCCGCTGACCCGGGCGGTGGTGGAGCGGGTGATCCACTCCGCCGCCGACCTGGAGTACGCGACCGACCTGGTGGCCGACGAGGACGACCTGGTGAAGGCGCACGCGGCACTGCACGCCGGGGCGCCGGTCGTCGTGGACGTGGAGATGGTCGCCGCCGGGATCACCCGCCGGGAGACGGTGTGCCGGCTGCGCGACGCCACGTCCGGTCCGGGGCTGACCCGTTCGGCGCACGCGATCCGGCTCGCCCACGAGCAGGTCGGGCCCGGCGCCCTGTGGGTGATCGGCAACGCGCCGACCGCCCTGGAGGAGCTGCTGACGCTGGACGCCTCCCCCGTGCTCGTCATCGGGCTGCCCGTCGGTTTCGTCGGCGCGGCCGAGTCCAAGGCCGCGCTGCGGGCGAGCGGGCTGCCCGCCGTCAGCAACGTGTCCGAGAAGGGCGGCTCGGCGGTCGCCGCCGCCGCGCTCAACGCCCTGCTGTACCACCCCACTTCCGAGGAGACGCTGTGACCACCCCGCCCGCCCTGCTCATCGCCGGCCACGGCACCCGGGACGACGCCGGGGCCGGGGCGTTCCGCGACTTCGTACGGGAGCTGGGGCGCCGCCACCCCGAACTGCCCGTCGCGGGCGGCTTCATCGAGCTGTCCCCGCCGCCGCTCGGCGACGCCGTGGCCGAGCTGGTGGAGCGGGGGGTGCGGCGGTTCGCCGCGGTGCCGCTGATGCTGGTCTCCGCCGGGCACGCCAAGGGCGACATCCCGGCCGCGCTGGCACGGGAGAAGGAGCGGCACCCGGGGATCTCGTACACCTACGGCCGGCCGCTGGGCCCGCACCCCGCCCTGCTGTCGGTCCTCGAACGGCGCCTGGACGAGGCGCTGGGCGGCTCCTCGCGGGCCGGGCGGGACCGCGCCGACGTGACCGTGCTGCTGGTGGGCCGCGGTTCGACCGACCCCGACGCCAACGCCGAGGTGTACAAGGCGGCCCGGCTGCTGTGGGAGGGGCGCGGGTACGGCGGTGTGGAGACCGCGTTCGTGTCGCTGGCGGCGCCGGACGTGCCGAGCGGGCTCGACCGGTGTCTGAAACTGGGGGCGCGCCGGATCGTCGTCCTGCCGTACTTTCTCTTCACCGGGATCCTGCCGGACCGGGTGCGGCACCAGACCGAGGACTGGGCGGCGGCGCACCCGGAGGTCGAGGTACGTTCGGCGGACGTCATCGGGCCCGAGCCGGAACTGCTCGACCTGGTCATGGAGCGGTACCGGGAGGCGGTCGAAGGTGATCTGCGGATGAACTGCGACTCGTGCGTGTACCGGATCGCGCTGCCCGGCTTCGAGGACAAGGTCGGGCTGCCGCAGCAGCCGCACTTCCACCCGGACGACGACGCTCACCACGACGGACACGGACACCATCACCATGGCGGGCACGCGCATGCGCACTGAGGAAGGTTCCGACGGCCCCGGAGGCGGCAGAGGCTCCGCGGGGGCCGGAGGTTCCGGGGGCGGGCACGATCTGCGGCACCACGGCGACGCCGAGGTCCGCGACGGCGGTCCGGCGCTCGTCGACCTCGCGGTCAACGTGCGCACCGGCACCCCTCCCGGCTGGCTGCGGGAGCGGATAGCCGAGTCGCTGGGCGCCCTCGCGGCCTACCCGGACGGCCGGGCGGCCCGGGCGGCGGTCGCGGCGCGGCACGGTCTGCCGGTGGAACGGGTGCTGCTGACGGCGGGCGCGGCGGAGGCGTTCGTCCTGCTGGCGCGGGCGCTGAAGGTGCGCCGGCCGGTGGTGGTGCATCCGCAGTTCACCGAGCCGGAGGCGGCGCTGCGGGACGCCGGGCACACCGTGGACCGGGTGCTGCTGCGGGAGGCGGACGGGTTCCGGCTCGATCCGGCGGCCGTCGCGGAGGACGCCGACCTGGTGGTGATCGGCAATCCGACCAACCCGACGTCGGTGCTGCATCCGGCGGAGACGATCGCCCGGCTGGCCCGGCCCGGGCGGACGTTGGTGGTCGACGAGGCGTTCATGGACGCGGTGCCGGGTGAGCGGGAGGCGCTGGCCGGGCGGACGGATGTGCCGGGTCTGGTGGTGCTGCGCAGTCTCACGAAGACGTGGGGGCTGGCCGGGCTGCGGATCGGGTACGTGCTGGCCGCGCCGGAGATCGTCACCGAGCTGGCGCGGGCGCAGCCGTTGTGGCCGGTGTCCACGCCGGCGCTGGCGGCGGCCGAGGCGTGCGTGGCGCCCCGCGCGCTGGCGGAGGCGGCGCACGCGGCGCACCGTGTCGCCGCCGACCGGGCCCATCTGGTGGCGGGGCTTGAGGAGTTCGCGCCGGAGGGGGTGCGGGTGGCGGGGCCGGCGGAGGGGCCGTTCGTGCTCGTCCGGATGGCGCAGGCGGCGGCCGTGCGACGGCAGCTTCGGGTGTTGGGGTACGCCGTCCGGCGGGGGGACACGTTTCCCGGGCTGGACGAGGAGTGGGTGCGGATCGCGGTGCGGGACCGGGTGACGGTGAATCGGTTTCTGCTGGCGCTTGATCAGGCGTTGATGTTCGTACGCGCCTGAGCAGGGGGAACCGCGGGCCGCCACGCGACTGCGGGTGGTGTTCGGCTGGGCGCGCCCGCGCGGCGGTAGCCGCACATCGACTACCGCCCCGCACCCCTGAGAGCCGGGCGTCAGCGTCGGCGTCGGGCCATGGCGACCGCTCCTCCGCCCGCCGCCACGAGCGCCAGCGCTCCTCCCACCACATACGGCGTCATCGAACTCCCGCCCGTCTCCGCCAGCTTCGTCTCCTTCGCCGGCGCACCCTGCACCTTCACGTCGGACACCGGGTCGGCCGGGTCCGTCGGGTCAGCCGGATCGGCCGGGGCGGCGGCGGGGGCCTGCGGGGTTTCGCAGGTCGCCTTCGCCAGGGTCAGGGTTCCCTCCACCTCGGCCACGTTGAGCTTCAGCGGGTTGACGGAGATCTTGAGTTCGAGGGCGCCGGCCGCCGCCGACGTCGATGTCGTCTCGCGTTCGGACAGGTCGAGGCGGACCTCGCCGACGCCGGGGACCTTGACGTCGGTGGGGCCGCCCGCGCTCAGCGTGACGCGTCTGCCGAGCACGGTGACGGCGCCGAGGACGTCGGCGGAGGCCTCCGGCCGCTTGCCGGTCTCGCAGGTGGCCTTGGCCGTGACCGTGTCGGCTTCGATGAGGGACAGCAGGGGCAGGCCCGGCAGGTGCAGCCGGGCGTGGGCGAGGTGGACGGAGGCCTCGGCACGGCCGGCGGTGACCGTCGCCTTCGCCGCGGCGGCGTCCGCGCGGAGGACGTTGAACGGCTTGCCGCCGTCCACGCCGTCGAGGGTGGCGGTCAGCGCGGTCCGGTTGGCGCTCCGCGGTGCCTGGACCTGGTTCAGGGAGACCGCGAGCGGGACGTTCACGGCCTTGTCGAGGAGGGAGACGTCCAGGCCGGTGCGCAGGACGACCGCGGTGGCCCGGCCGTGGCCGGTGGTCGCGTGTGCGGTGCCCGCGCCGGCCACGGCCGCGGGACCGGCGGCGAGGGCCGTGGCCGTCGCGAGGGTCGCGAGACGGCGTGCGGGCAGACGGAATGTGTCGCTGTTCAAGGTGGTGGGACCCCCAGAGGAAACGTGCTCGGGACCCGCCAAGAATTACGCACTGTGGGTGAACAGGCGGCGATCCTGCGTTACTTCACCCAATAGTGGACTTTCCGTTCGCGTATTCGAGTCAGCGGGCACAGGCGTTCCTTTACTCGACGACCTGCCCGTTCAGCACCACCCGGCGGGGGGACGCGAGGACGCGTACGTCGGCGCGCGGGTCGCTCTCGTACACCACCAGGTCCGCCGGGGCGCCCTCCTCCAGACCGGGCCTGCCGAGCCAGGCGCGGGCCGCCCAGCTGGTCGCCGCGAGCGCGTCCAGGGGCGGGATCCCGGCGGTGACGAGTTCGGCGACCTCGTCCGCGACCAGGCCGTGGGCGAGCGAGCCGCCGGCGTCGGTTCCGACGTAGACCGGGATGCCGGCGTCGTAGGCGTTCCGGACGGTGTCGTAACGGCGCTCGTGGAGCCGGCGCATATGGGCCGACCAGCGCGGGAACCGGGTGTCGCCGCCCGCCGCGAGCTGCGGGAAGGTGGCGATGTTGACGAGGGTGGGGACGATCGCGACGCCACGGGAGGCGAAGAGGGGGATCAGCTGATCCGTCAGGCCGGTGGCGTGCTCGACGCAGTCGATGCCGGCCTCGACCAGGTCCTGGAGCGAGTTCTCGGCGAAGCAGTGGGCGGTGACCCGGGCGCCGAGCCGGTGTGCCTCGGCGATGGCCGCCTCGACGGCGTCGCGGGGCCAGCTGGGGGCCAGGTCGCCGAGGTCGCGGTCGATCCAGTCGCCGACCAGCTTGACCCAGCCGTCGCCGCGCCGGGCCTCCTGGGCGACGTACGCGACCAGGTCCGCCGGCTCGATCTCGTGGGCGAAGTTCCTTATGTAGCGGCGGGTGCGGGCGATGTGCCGGCCGGCCCGGATGATCTTCGGGAGGTCGTCGCGGTCGTCGACCCAGCGGGTGTCGGAGGGCGAGCCGGCGTCCCGGATGAGGAGGGTGCCGGCCTCGCGGTCGGTGCGGGCCTGCTTCTCGGCCGTCGCCGCGTCCACCGGGCCGTGCGGGCCGAGGCCGACATGGCAGTGGGCGTCGACGAGACCGGGGAGCGCCCAGCCCTCCACGGTCCGGACGTCACGGGCGCCGGCGGGACGGCCGTAGGAGACCCGGCCGTCCACCACCCACAGTTCGTCGCGGATGTCCTCGGGGCCCACGAGGACCCTGCCCTTCACGTGCAGCACCGCCTGATCGCTCATGGGCCTCAGCCTAGGACGACCGGCAGGTCCGCATCGACGCGGCTCAGCCGCCGGCCCCGCCCGCCCGGTCGGAGCTCTCCTCCTCCACCTGGGCCATGGCCGGGTCCAGGAGCCGGGAGAGGAAGTGGCGGGTGCGCTCGTGGGTGGGGGCGCCGATGACCTGGTCCGGGCTGCCGTCCTCGACCACGACTCCGCCGTCCATGAAGACGACCCGGTCGGCGACCTCGCGGGCGAAGCTCATCTCGTGGGTGACCACCATCATGGTCATGCCCTCCCGCGCCAGCATCCGCATGACCGCCAGGACGTCCCCGACCAGCTCCGGGTCGAGGGCCGACGTCGGCTCGTCGAAGAGCATCACCTCGGGGCCCATGGACAGCGAGCGGGCGATCGCCACCCGCTGCTGCTGGCCGCCGGAGAGGGAGGCGGGGTAGGCGTCCGCCTTTTCGGACAGACCCACGCGGGCGAGGTTCTCCGCGGCGACCCGTGCCGCCGTCGCCCTGTCCCTGCGCAGCACCCGGCGCTGCGGCAGGGTGAGGTTCTCGGCCACCGTGAGGTGCGGGAACAGGTTGAACTGCTGGAAGACCATGCCGATCCGGCGGCGCACGGCGTCGATGTCGACGTCCGGGTCCGTCAACTCGGTGCCGCCGACGAACACCTGCCCCTGGGTGGGCTCTTCAAGGAGGTTGACGCACCGGAGCAGCGTGGACTTGCCGGAACCGGACGGCCCGATCACGCACACGACCTCGCCCTGACCGATCTCCAGATCGATGCCGCGCAGCACCTCGTTGTCGCCGAAGGACTTGTGCAGGCCCTTCACCTCGATCTCGGGTCGGCTCATCTGACGGCCTCCTGGGCCTTCGCCTCCATGCGGCGGACGACGAAGCCGAGCGGGATCGTGACCAGCAGGTAGCACAGGCCGGCGACGAGGATCGGCGTGGAGTTGGCGGTCGTACTGGCCAGGTCGCGGCCGTACTTGGACAGTTCGCGCTCCTCCAGGGTGACGCCGAGGAAGAGGACGAGGGAGGAGTCCTTGAAGAGGAGCACCAGTTCGTTGGTGAGCGGCGGGAGGATGATGCGGAACGCCTGCGGGATGACGATCGAGACCATGGCGCGGGCGGGTGAGAAGCCCAGCGAACGGGCCGCTTCCGTCTGGCCCTTGGGGACCGCCTGGATGCCCGCGCGGATCGTCTCGGCCATGTAGGCGGCGGCGACCAGGCCGAGCGCGAGGGCCACCTTGCCGTAGGTGCCGCCGACGATCTCGGTGCCGGGGAAGGCGAGCGGGACGGCGACGCCGATGAAGATGAAGATCAGCAGGGCGGGCAGACCGCGGAAGATCTCGATGTAGACGCCGGCCAGCCAGCGGTAGGGGCCGACCGACGACAGCCGCATCAGCGCGATCACCATGCCGAGGGCCAGTCCGACCGCGAAGCCGGACAGGGTGTAGAGCACGGTGTTCTTCAGCGCCAGCGTGATGACGTCCGGGAACATCTGCCGGGCGATGTCCCACTGGGCGAACTGGTTCTGCAGCCGTCCCCAGTCGGCACCGGCCGCGAAGGCGATCACGGCGGCGACGAAGACGGCGTACTGGGCGCCGCGCGACAGCCGGCGCTTCTGGCGCCGGGTCAGGCCTTTCCTGCGCGGCTGGAGTTCCGTGTCGGTGTCCACGGTCATGAGGCGGCGGGGGACGCGGCCGAGGCGTCGTAGGGGCCGATCCACTTCTCGTACAGCTTCTTGTACGTGCCGTCGGCCTTGGCGTCGGCGATCGCCTTGTTGACGGCGGCGAGCAGCTTGGTGTTGCCCTTGCGCACCGTGAAGCCGTACTGCTCACCGGTGTTGATGTCGCCGGCGATCCGGAAGGCGTCGGCGTTGGCCTTGTCCTTGAGCCAGCCCTGGACCACCGGGTAGTCGATGACGACGGCCTTGACCTGGCCGGTGCGCAGGCCGCTCAGGACGGCGTCGGAGGACTCGAAGGAGACCGGGTCGAAGCCCTGGTTCCTGACGTAGTCCTCGCCGGTGGTCTGCGCCTGGGCGCCCAGCCGGACCTTCTTGGCCTTGGCGTCGGCGAGCGAGGTGATGCCGCTGTTCTTGCCGACCAGGAGGGCCTGGGTGGCGTCGAAGTACGGGTCGGAGAAGTCGACGTTCTTCTTGCGCTCCGCGGTGATGGTCATGCCGGCCGCGGCCAGGTCGCACTCGCCGGAGTTGAGGAAGGCACCGGTCTTGAAGTTCTCGAACGGCGTGTCGAGGATCTGCTGCTTCACGCCGAGGTTCTTGGCGACCAGGTCGATCATCGACACGTCGAAGCCCTGCACCTTGCCGTCGATCTCCGACTGGAACGGCGGATACGGCAGGTGGGTGCAGGTGGTGAGCTGGCCGGCCTTGACCAGTTCGACCCCGCCCGCCGCCGTCCTGGAGGCGCTGGAGCCGTTGCCGCTCGACGTGCAGCCGGCCACCAGGGCCAGCCCGGCCGCGGCGGTGACGGCGGCCAGGGCGCGAGCCCGGCGGCGCCCGAGGAGCGTGGTCACGAGACCTCCCGTGGGTCTGTGGGGGCTCCCCGCGAAACTGTGAGGGAGCTTTTGATTCCGGTTCTGTGGGTTCCGATTATAAGGAAATGTTTGGGTCTCTCAAATCAATCCGATGGCACTGAAGCCGTCCGACCTAAGAACTCGCCGGTCAGAGGGGGCGAGCGACGCCGGTTACGCTCGTCTTGATCCCCCCTTTCGCGAGCAAGGAGAGCCCCGTCGTGACCCATCCCTTCCTCGACCTGCCCCCACTGACCGCCGCCCGCTTCGCCGCGATCGAGGACCGGGTCGCCCGGCTCCTCGGCACCCGGCAGGACGTCGTGGTCACCCAGGGCGAGGCGCTGCTGCCGCTGGAGGGCGCGATCAGGGCGACGGCCGGGCCGGGGACGACCGCGCTGAACGTGATCACCGGTCCGTACGGGCAGACGTTCGGGAACTGGCTGCGGGACTGCGGCGCGACGGTGATCGACCTCGCGGTGCCGTTCCACACGGCGGTGACGGCCGGGCAGGTCCGGGAGGCGTTCGCCGCGCACCCGGAGATCGACTTCGTCTCGCTGGTGCACGCGGAGGCGGCGACCGGCAACACCAACCCGGTCGCGGAGATCGGCGAGGCGGTACGGGAGCAGGGCGCCCTCTTCTACCTGGACGCGGTCGCCTCGGTCGGGGCCGAGCCGGTGCTGCCGGACGCGTGGGGCGTGGACCTGTGCGTGATCGGGGCCCAGAAGGCGATGGGCGGTCCGGCGGGTGTCTCGGCGGTCTCGGTGAGCGAACGGGCGTGGGCCCGGATGGCGGCGAACCCGAACGCCCCGCGCCGCTCCTACCTCTCCCTGCTGGACTGGAAGGAGCGCTGGATCGACGGCGGCCGCAAGGTGCTGCCGCACGCGCCGGCACAGCTGGAGATGCTGGCGCTGGAGGCCTGTGTGGAGCGGATCGAGGCGGAGGGGCTGGAGACCGTGACGGCCCGGCACCGCACGGCGGCGCTGGCCGCCCGGGCCGGTGCGGTGGCCCTGGGCGGCGGCCTGGAGCCGTACGTGTACGCGGAGTCGGACGCGGCGCCGGTCGCCACGACGCTGCGGGTGCCGTCGGGCGTGGTGGCGTCGGAACTGGTCGCCGAGGCCCTGGCGGGTGACGGCACCCTTCCGCTGGCCGCGGGCGGGGGCACCCTGGCCCGGGAGATGATCCGGGTCAACCACTACGGGGCGGACGCGACGGCCGACGCCGTCCGGTCGAGCCTGGCGGCGCTCGGCGCGGGGCTGGCGAAGCGAGGACTGACGGTGGACCCGGAGGGAGCCCGGCGGACGGTGGAGTCCCTCTGGCGGTAGCGGGCCGCCGTCCTTCGGGAGCGTATACAGGGCGTTACCGGCGCCTGAATTCAAGGCAATTCTGAATTCCTTTTCGATGGATGGCTTACCCGAGTGCTTCTGCCCGCTTTTTGCGGAGCCAAACCAAGGGAATTTCATCCAGGTTTCAACCCTGTGACACACTCCACACGGTCGGCCAATTGCCCCTTTTGCGGCGGGGTATATCCCCACATACCGGCCGCACAGATCAAGCCGTCGACGGCACCTGCCGTGCGTTTTCGTATTTGCCTCGCTAAATTCAATCCGCATGACTGCCCCACAAGCAGACCTGATCGTCGACCGCCCGCTGGTGACCGACGGGGCCGCTCTCTGGCGTATCGCCAAGGATTCCGGATCCCTCGATCTGAACTCCTCGTACAGCTATCTGCTGTGGTGCCGGGATTTCGCCGGCACCACGGCGGTGGCGCGTGGCGCGGACGGCGAGCCCGTCGGGTTCGTGACCGGATACACCCGGCCGGACCGGCCGGACACGCTGCTCGTCTGGCAGGTGGCGGTGGACGCCGCGCAGCGCGGGCGCGGCATCGCGGCGCGGCTGCTGGACGGGCTCACGGCACAGGTGGCGGCCGACCGGCCGCTGACCGCCGTCGAGACCACCATCGCCCCCGGCAACACCGCCTCCGAGCGCCTGTTCACCTCCTACGCCGCCCGGCACGGCGCCGCCGTCGAGCGCTCGGTGCTGTTCGAGGCCGGTGAGTTCCCCGACGGTCCGCACGACCCCGAAGTCCTGTACCGCATCGGCCCCTTGACCCCCACATCGCACTGAGGAGCCCCGCCGTGACCATCACCCAGCCTGATCTCAGCATCTTCGAGACCCTGGAGTCCGAGGTCCGCAGCTATTGCCGCGGCTGGCCCACCGTCTTCGACCGGGCCCGGGGCAGCCGCATGTACGACGAGGACGGACACGGGTACCTCGATTTCTTCGCCGGCGCCGGGTCACTCAACTACGGCCACAACAACCCCGTGCTGAAACGGGCGTTGCTCGACTACCTGGAGCGCGACGGGGTCACCCACGGCCTCGACATGTCGACCACGGCCAAGCGGTCGTTCCTGCAGACCTTCCAGGAACTGGTGCTGCGGCCGCGCGCGTTGCCGTACAAGGTCATGTTCCCGGGGCCGACGGGGACGAACGCCGTCGAGTCGGCGCTCAAGCTCGCCCGGAAGGTGAAGGGGCGCGAGGCGATCGTGTCGTTCACCAACGCCTTCCACGGGATGTCCCTCGGGTCCCTCGCGGTCACCGGCAACGCCTTCAAGCGGGCCGGGGCCGGGATCCCGCTGGTGCACGGGACGCCGATGCCGTTCGACAACTACTTCGACGGGACCGTGCCGGACTTCCTCTGGTTCGAGCGGCTCCTCGAGGACCAGGGGTCCGGGCTCAACAAGCCGGCCGCGGTGATCGTGGAGACCGTGCAGGGCGAAGGCGGCATCAACGTGGCCCGGCCCGAGTGGCTGCGTGCCCTCAAGGCGCTCTGCGAGCGGCAGGACATGCTGCTGATCGTCGACGACATCCAGATGGGCTGCGGGCGCACCGGTGCCTTCTTCTCCTTCGAGGAGTCGGGCATCGTCCCCGACATCGTCACGGTCTCGAAGTCCATCAGCGGGTACGGGCTGCCCATGTCCCTGTGCCTGTTCCGGCCCGAGCTGGACGTGTGGGAGCCCGGTGAGCACAACGGCACGTTCCGCGGCAACAACCCCGCCTTCGTCACCGCGACCGCGGCCCTGGAGAGCTACTGGGCCGACGGCCCGGCGATGGAGAAGCAGACCCTGGCCAAGGGCGAGCAGGTCGAGCAGGGGCTCATCGCGATCGTCGAGGAGAACCTCGCCGACGTGCGGGAGTACCGGGGGCGGGGTCTGGTGTGGGGCCTGGAGTTCCACGAGAAGGAGCGGGCCGGGCGGATCGCCGGGCGGGCCTTCGAACTCGGGCTGCTCATCGAGACGTCGGGGCCGGAGAGCGAGGTCGTCAAGCTGCTGCCCGCCCTGACCGTCACCCCGGGCGAGCTGGACGAGGGGCTGAGCGTCCTCGCCCGGGCCGTCCGCGAAACCGTCTGACATCCCTGACATCCCTGGCACCTCTGGCACCTCTGGCACCTCTGGCACTGACACTTCTGACACCTCTGACCGGATCAAACAAGGAGGCTGTACACCACCGTGATCGTCCGTTCGTTCAAGGAGACCGAAGGCACCGACCGGCATGTGAAGTCGGCGTCCGGGACATGGGAGAGCAAACGCGTCATCCTCGCGAAGGAGCGGGTCGGCTTCTCGCTGCACGAGACGATCCTGTACGCGGGCACCGAGACGTCGATGTGGTACGCCAACCACGTCGAGGCCGTCGTCTGCGTCGAGGGCGAGGCCGAGCTGACCGACCACGAGACCGGGACGTCGTACACGATCACGCCCGGCACCATGTACCTCCTCGACGGGCACGAGCGGCACTCGCTGCGCGTCAAGGAGGACTTCCGGTGCGTCTGCGTGTTCAACCCGCCGGTCACCGGCCGGGAGGACCACGACGAGAACGGCGTCTATCCCCTGCTGACGGAGGAGGGCTGACCATGACCACCATCACCGACCTGTACCCGAGCCGCGGCCCCGTCGAGATCGCCGTCCCGCGCCAGGACCCGGTCGTCTGGTCGGCGCCCGGCGCGCCCGGCCCGATCGCCGCGGACCGGCTGGAGGCGTTCGAGCGCGACGGCTTCCTCACCGTCGACCAGCTCCTCGCCGACGACGAGGTCGCCGGATACCGGCGGGAGCTGGAGCGGCTGATCACCGACCCGGCGATCCGGGCCGACGAACGCTCCGTCGTGGAGCCGAAGTCCAAGGAGATCCGGTCCGTCTTCGAGGTGCACCGGATCAGCGAGGTGTTCGCGAACCTGGTGCGCGACGAGCGGGTGGTCGGCCGGGCCCGGCAGATCCTGGGCTCGGACGTGTACGTCCACCAGTCCCGGATCAACGTCAAGCCGGGGTTCGGCGCCAGCGGTTTCTACTGGCACTCGGACTTCGAGACCTGGCACGCCGAGGACGGTCTGCCGAACATGCGCACGGTGTCCGTCTCGATCGCGCTGACCGAGAACCACGACACCAACGGCGGCCTGATGATCATGCCGGGCTCGCACCGGACGTTCCTGGGCTGCGCCGGCGCCACGCCCGAGGACAACTACAAGAAGTCGCTACAGATGCAGGACGCCGGCACCCCCTCCGACGAGGCCCTGACGGAACTGGCCTTTCGGCACGGCATCAGGCTGTTCACCGGCAGGGCGGGGTCGGCGACCTGGTTCGACTGCAACTGCATGCACGGCTCCGGCGACAACATCACGCCGTTCCCGCGCAGCAACGTGTTCATCGTGTTCAACAGCGTGGAGAACACGGCGGTGGAACCGTTCGCGGCACCGGTGCGCCGGCCCGAGTTCATCGGGGCACGGGACTTCACGCCGATCCGCTGAGCCCGTACCGCAGTGCACCAGCCCCGGGGCCGCCACCACGTCCGTCGTGGCGGCGGCCCCGGTCCTGTCGCGGCGCCGGTCAGCCCGCGAGGGCGTCGAGCAGGCGGTCCACGTCGGCGGGGGTGTTGAAGAGGTGGAAGGCCGCGCGCAGGTTGCCCGCGCGGTTGGAGACCTCGATGCCGGCCCGGCTCAGCTCGGGCTGACGGACGCCGAGCCCGGGGACCGAGACGATCGCCGAGCCGGGGGCGGGCACCGGCTCGTGTCCGAGGGCCGCGAGCCCGGCGCGGAACCGGTCGGCGAGGCCCACGTCGTGGGCGTGCACGGCGGGCCCGCCGAGTTCCTCGATCAGGTCGAGCGAGCGGCGCAGGCCCGCGAACGTGAACAGGGCGTGGGTGAGGTCGAACCGCCGGGCGGAGTGGGCGAGTTCGGCGACCGGGCCGTAGCAGCTGTCCCACGGCTCCTCGCCCGCGACCCAGCCCGCGAGCAGCGGCGTCAGCCCGCCGAAGTCCTCGGGGACCACCAGGAAGGCCGCGCCGTGCGGGCCGAGCAGCCACTTGAAGGAGACGGACGCCGTGAAGTCGTACGCGTCGGCGTCCATCGGCAGCCAGCCGGCGGCCTGGGAGAAGTCGACGTAGGTGCGGGCACCGTGCGCGCGGGCGGCCTCGCGCAGCGCGGGCAGATCGGCGATCCGGCCGTCCGCCGACTGGGCCGCGCTGACCGCGACGAGGGCGGTGCCCGGGCGGACGGACTCGGCGAGGCGCTCCAGCGGCACCGCGCGGACCTTGAGGTCGCCGCGGACGTGGAACGGGTTCAGTACGGAGGTGAAGTCGTCCTCGGCGGTGAGGACTTCGGCGCCGGACGGCAGCGAGGCGGCGATCACGCCGGAGTGCGCGGCGACCGAGGCGCCGGCCGCGACTCTGCTCGCGGGGACCCCGGCGAGCCGGGCGTAGGCGGCCCGGCACGCCTCCACGTCCTCGTACAGCGAGGTCAGGGGCCGCCCCTCGGCCCGCAGCAGCGCCGCCTGGTGCAGGGCGGCGACCGTGCGGGCGGGCAGCAGGCCGTTGCTGGCGGTGTTGAGGTAGGTGGTCTTCGGGGTGAACTCGGCGCGGACGAGGCTCTCGAACGTCTCCGTGGTCTCCATGGGTCCACTCTGCGGCCCGGGAAACCGCCCGTCCATTGCGGATTTTTACCCGGATCCGCTAAGCGACGCTTATACGACGTCCCTGACCTGGACTTTCCCGAAGACCTCTCAGTGCTGGGGCACCGCGCACCCGTCCGGTCCGCAGGCCTCAGCGCCGCCTTCGTCGATCAGCTTCAGCGGGGAACGCTCCCCCCAGGCCTGGCCGAGCGCCTGCGTGAACACCTCGGCGGGCTGGGCGCCCGAGACGCCGTACTTCCGGTCGAGGACGAAGAACGGCACCCCGTTCGCGCCGAGCTCGGCGGCCTCGCGCTCGTCGGCGCGGACCTCGTCGGCATAGCGGGACGGGTCGGCGAGCACCTCGCGCACGGCCGCCGCCTCCAGCCCGGCCTCCACGGCCAGCTCGACGACCCGCTCCGCGCCCTCGGTGAACAGGGACCGCTCCTCGGCGAAGTTGGCCCGGTACAGGATCTGGATCAGCTCGCCCTGGCGGCCCTGCTCCTTGGCGAAGTGCAGCAGCCGGTGCAGGTCGAAGGTGTTGCCGTGGTCACGGCCCCGGGTGCGGTACTCCAGCCCCTCGGCGGCGGCCTGGGCGCCCAGGTTGTCCTCGCCGGCCTGGGCCTGCGCCTCGCTCATGCCGTACTTCTTGCCGAGCATGGCGAGCACCGGCTGGACGTCGTCCTTGGCGCGGCCGGGGTCCAGCTCGAAGGAGCGGTGGACCACCTCGACGTCGTCGCGGTGCGGAAAGGCGGCGAGCGCCTTCTCGAAACGCGCTTTTCCGACATAGCACCAGGGGCAAGCGATATCGGACCAGATCTCCACGCGCATGGTGTCGGCTCTCTCCAGGTAGTCAGAGGTCTAGAACTACCTGAACCTTCAAACAGCCCGCTTTCATTCCCCGGCCACCGCGTACCGCAGACACAGGTGGTGGTCACCCTCGGTCGGCGGGTGCTCCGGGTCCGGTACCCAGCCCCGCCGGGCGTAGAAGGCCTGGGCCCGCCGGTTGTCGGCGTGCACGTCCAGTACGGCGGTGCGCCTGCCGTCGGCCCGCCACTGCTCCAGGCACGCGGCGTGCAGGGCGGTGCCGGCACCGGCGCGCCAGTGGCCGGGGTCGACATGGAACTGGAACAGCTTGACCGTCTCGCCGGTGGCACCCTCCGGGACGCGGAAGGAGGCGACCCCGGTGATCGTCCCCGCCTCGACCACGCACAGCACCTGTCCGTCGGGCCGTGCGACGGCGGAGCGCCAGGCGGCCGTCCAGTCGACGCCGTCGTCCGGGAGGCCGTCCGGGTAGTACGTCGACCGGGCCCGCCGATGCAGCGCGGCGATGGTCTCCGCCTCGGCGGACAGGGCCGTACGGATCACCCGGGCCCCCCTCACACGGTCACTGATCATGCAACCGAAGACGTGGCGGCGCCCGGGACGGTTCCGAGCCGGCAGGTGGCGCCTCAGCTTCCGTCGCGCAGGTCGGCCGGCCAGTCGGGCCTGAACTCGATGTGGTCGTACGTCACCACGCACCCCTCCCCCATCGGCGACTGGGTCATGAAGCCGACCAGGGCGTTCTCGGTCTCCTTCTCGGTGCCGAGGGTGAACAGCCGCACGAAGACCCACTTCTTGCCGTCCCTGGAGGCGTGGAAGGCGAACGCCCGCCCGGTCCGGCTGATCCGCAGCCAGACCGAACTTCCCTCCACGGTGAAGGAGTTGGCGTCGTCCGAGTGCCCCCGGGTGACCACGGTGCAGACGGTGGGCACGTCCGGGGAGTTCTCCAGGCAGAGCTTGGCCCAGGCCCGGTCGCCGACGTGGACGTACAGCACACCGGCGTCGAAGGCGGCCCCGAACCCGACGGTGACCCGGGCGATCAGCTGAAAGTCCCCTTCGGGCGCCCCCAGCAGCCGGGGCGCGTCCGAGGCGGGATCCAGCGCCTCCCCGGTGGGCGACACGAACCGGTCCTGCCGGGCCCCGGCCCACCCGGTGAGCACCCCGTCTTCATGGAACCAGTGCCCGTCGGGCCCATAGGTACGGAGAGGGAAAGGAAGTTCGGGAAGTTCGACGTCCATGGTCAGATTGTGTCAGGTGCACGCGCCCCGAAGGGGCGCGTGGAACCGCCCGAGCAACCGCGAACAACCCGCAGTCGCCGACGAGCCCCGCACCCCGACGGCACTACCGCTCCAGCACCCCGTCGAACCGCCGCGGAAGCCCCAGCGGGTTGTCGTCCTTCAGCTCGGCCGGCAGCAGAGCCTCCGGCACCCCCTGATAGGCCACCGGCCGCAGCCACCGCTCAATGGCCGTACCGCCCACGGAAGTGGACGTGGAGGTGGTGGCCGGGTAGGGCCCGCCGTGATGCTGGGCCGGGGCCACCGCGACCCCCGTCGGCCAGCCGTTCACCAGCACACGGCCCGCCAACGGCGTCAGCTCCGCGAGGATCTCCGCCCCCGGTCCCTCCCCCGCGGCCTCCTCGGCAGAGACATGCACCGTCGCCGTGAGGTTGCCCGGCAGCCGCGACAGCACCGCCGTCGCCTCATCCCGGTCCTCGTAGCGAACCACCACCGTCACCGGCCCGAAGCACTCCTCGAGCAGCAGGTCATAGCTCCCCTCCTCGGCCAGCTTGGCCGCCGGCACCGTCAGGAACCCGGCGCTCACGGCGTGCTCGCCGCCCGCCCCCGGCGTCACCGGGCTCTCCACGTCGGGGAGTTCGGCTCGCTCGGCGACCCCGGCGAGGAAGTTGTCCCGCATCCGGTGGTCGAGCAGCACGCCCGCGTCGGTGTTGCTGACCGCGTCCGTCAGGGACTTGACCAGGCCGTCACCGGCGGCGCCGGCCGGCACCAGCACCAGGCCCGGCTTCACGCAGAACTGGCCGACGCCCAGCGTCATCGACCCGGCGAGCCCGGTGCCGATCTCCTCGGCCCGCTCGGCGGCCGCGGCCTCGGTGACCAGGACCGGGTTCAGGGAGCCCAGTTCGCCGTGGAAGGGGATCGGCGCCGGACGCGCGGCGGCCGCGTCGAACAGCGCACGCCCGCCCCGGACGGAACCGGTGAAGCCGGCCGCGGCGATCAGCGGGTGCTTGATCAGCTCGATGCCCGCCTCGAAGCCGTGCACGAGACCGACCACGGCCTCGGGGATGCCGTGCTCGGCGGCGGCCCGGCGCAGCACCCTCGCCACCAGCTCGGACAGGGCCGGGTGGTCGGGGTGGGCCTTGACGACGACCGGGTTGCCGGCCGCCAGCGCGCTCGCGGTGTCGCCGCCGGCCACGGAGAAGGCGAAGGGGAAGTTGGAGGCCGAGTAGACGGCGACGACACCCAGCGGGACCTTGTAACGGCGCAGGTCGGGAATGGGCGGGGTGGCCGTGGCGTCGGGGTGGTTGATGATGACGTCGAGGAAGGCGCCCTCGTCGACGATGCCGGCGAAGGCCCGCAGCTGGTAGGCGGTGCGGGCGAGTTCCCCGGTCAGCCGGACGGGGCCGAGCGCGGTCTCGGCGTCGGCCGCCTCGATCAGCTGGTCCTTGGCCGCGTCGAGGCCGGCGGCGGCCGAACGCAGGAAGGCGGCGCGCACCGTGCGGTCGGCGAGGGAGCCGCGGGCGGCGTGCGCGGCCTTGACGACGGCGTCGACCTCCTCGGCTGTGGCTTCCACCGCAACCTGTTCACGCTGCTTCCCGGTGCGCGGGTCGACACTCCAGACTGGTGCTGCTGCCACCGCGGGTCCCTCCATGAGTTGCTTACTGCCGCATATCCGGGTCATCCACCAGGGACGTTCGATATACTGAACGCTGTCTCTGATGATGAATATGCTGTTGGAGACTATAACCTCGGTTTCTCGTCCAACGAAGGGGTCAAGGGCGATGTCGGCAGGCGAGACAGGCGGCGGGGCACAGGTCAAGTCCGCGGTACGGACCGTGGAATTGCTGGAGTACTTCGCCGGCCGGCCCGGTATGCACTCCCTCGCGGCCGTCCAGGAGGCCGTCGGGTATCCCAAGTCCAGCCTCTACATGTTGCTGCGCACCCTGGTGGAGCTGGGCTGGGTGGAGACGGACGCGACCGGCACGCGGTACGGCATCGGGGTGCGGGCCCTGCTGGTCGGCACGTCGTACATCGACGGCGACGAGGTGGTCGCGGCGGCCCGCCCGACCCTGGACCGGCTCTCCGACGACACCACGGAGACCATCCACCTCGCGCGTCTCGACGGCACCAACGTGGTGTACCTGGCGACCCGCCAGTCCCAGCACTACCTGCGCCCCTTCACCCGGGTCGGCCGCCGGCTGCCCGCGCACTCCACCTCGCTCGGCAAGGCGCTGCTCGCCACCCACACCGACGAGCAGGTCCGCAAGCTGCTGCCGGAGACCCTGCCGGCGCTGACCGAGCACACCATCACGGACCGGGAGAAGCTCATCGAGGAGCTCCGCCAGATCCGCGAGCAGGGCTTCGCGATCGACCGCGAGGAGAACACGCTCGGACTGCGCTGCTTCGGCGTGGCGATCCCCTACCGCACCCCGGCCCGCGACGCGATCAGCTGCTCGGTCCCGGTGGCCCGGCTTACCCCCGCCCACGAACAGATGATCAAGGACGCCCTGTTCGACGCGCGGGACCGCCTGACGCTGGCGACGCGACGCCTCTGAGCCCGGGCGGGGCCGTACGCCGCGGATGAGCGGACGATGAGAAATCCGGCCGTAGGGGAACGAGCACCCCGCCTTCGCTCGTCTGTCTGGGCGGGATGAACAAGACGATCAGGCGGGCGTCCGTCTTCGCGCTGCTGCTCGTGCTCGCTCTGCTGGTCAGGGCGACATGGGTGCAGTTCTACGACGGCCAGGCCCTCGCGGACGACACGGACAACCGGCGCAACGTCATCGAGACGTACTCGCAGCCGCTCGGGAACATCATCGTGGCCGGTGAGTCGATCACCGGCTCGGCGCAGACCCTGAGCAACAGCGACCTCAAGTACAAGCGCACGTACACGAGCGGCAAGCTGTACGCCGCGGTGACGGGCTACGCGTCGCAGAGCTATGCCCCGACCCAGCTGGAGGGCATCTACCAGGACCTGCTCAACGGCACCGACAGCCGGCTCAGAACGGTGATGGACACGGTCACCGGCGAGCGCGCCGAGCCGGGCAACGTGATCACGACGATCGATCCGGACGTGCAGAAGGCGGCGTACCAGGCGCTCGGCGACAAGAAGGGCGCGGCGGTCGCGATCGACCCGAAGACCGGCAAGATCCTGGCGGTCGTGTCGACACCGTCGTACAACCCCTCCTCGCTCACCGACGCCAACACCGCCGGCGCCGCCTGGAAGAAGCTCAACGACGACTCGGACAAGCCGCTCACCAACCGGGCGCTGCGCCAGCCGCTGCCGCCCGGCTCCACGTTCAAGCTGGTGGTCGCGGCGACGGCCCTGGAGGACGGCCTGTACCCGAACGCCGACACGAAGACCGACAGCCCCGACCCGTACACCCTGCCGGGCACGACGACCCCGCTGAAGAACGAGAGCAGCTCGGCCCCCTGCGAGAACGCCTCGATCCGTACCGCCCTGCGCTACTCCTGCAACAACGTCTTCGGCAAGATGGCCGTCGACCTGGGCCAGGACAAGGTGAAGGCGATGGCCGAGAAGTTCGGCTTCAACGACGACAAGCTGGACGTGCCGGTGCGGGCCTACGCCAGCGTCTACCCCTCGGGCATGGACAAGGCCCAGACCGGCCTCTCCGGCATCGGCCAGTTCGACGTCACGGCGACCCCGCTCCAGATGGCCATGGTGTCGGCCGCGATAGCCAACGGCGGCAAGCTGGTCTCCCCGCACATGGTCTCGCAGATCACCGACAGCGGTGGTGACGTGCTGAAGGACTACGACGACGAGGCGAGCAGCAAGGAGATCGTCAGCTCCTCGACCGCGGAGCAGTTGCAGTCCGCGATGCAGACGGTCGTCGAGGACGGCACGGGCACGAACGCGCGGATCGACGGCGTGACGGTGGGCGGCAAGACGGGCACGGCCCAGCACGGCGAGAACAACAGCAAGACGCCGTACGCCTGGTTCACGTCGTACGGCAGGTCGGACAGCGCCGGGAAAGAGGTCGCCGTGGCGGTGCTGGTCGAGCAGTCGGACGCGGCACGGTCGGAAGTGAGCGGCAACGGGCTGGCGGCGCCGGTGGCGAGGGCGATGATGGTGGCGGCCTTGAAGTAAGGCGCCCCTTCAGGGGCGCGGGGCGGCAGTCGATGTGCGGCTGCCGCCGCGCGGGCGTGACCGGCCACGACGAACCCGCGGCCGGCAACGCACCCCCCGCGCCCACTCCCCTACTTCACACCCAGCACCTGCTCCACCGGATCAATCGCGAAGTACACCAGGAACAACGCCGAAACGGTCCACAGCAGCCAGTTGACCTCCTTCGCCTTCCCCAGCACCGCCTTGATGACGACGTACGCCAGGAACCCCGCCCCGATGCCGTCCGTGATGGAGTAGGTGAACGGCATCGCGGCGATGGTCAGGAACGCCGGGATGGCGATCTCGTACCGGTCCCAGTCGATGTGCTTGACGTGGGTCATCATCAGGAAGCCCACGGCGATCAGCGCGGGAGCGGCGGCCTGGAGCGGGACGATGGTCAGCAGCGGCGTGAGGAAGAGCGCGAGACCGAACAGGCCGCCGGTGACGAGGTTGGCGAAGCCGGTCCGCGCCCCCTCCCCCACCCCGGCCGCCGACTCGATGTACGCGGTGTTGGAGGAGGCCGAGCCGATGCCGCCGGCCACCGCCGCCGCGCCGTCGATGAACAGCACCCGCCCGATGCCCGGCACCTGCCCCTGCTCGTCGAGCAGCCCGGCCTCCGCGCTGATGCCGACGATCGTGCCCATGGCGTCGAAGAAGTCGGACAGGATCAGGGTGAAGACGAGCAGTACGGCGGTGAGGACACCGGCCTTGGCGAAGCCGCCGAACAGGCTGAAGTGACCGATGAGCCCGAAGTCGGGCGCGTCCACGATCTTGTCGGGGACCTTCGGCGTGGTCAGGCCCCAGCTCTTGATGTCCGCCGCCGAGTTGATGACGATCGCCACCAGGGTCATGGTGACGATGCTGATCAGGATCGCGCCCTTCACCTTCCGCGCGACCAGCGCGACGGTCAGGAGCACGCCGGCGCAGAAGACGAGCACGGGCCAGCCGGTGAGCCGTCCGACGGCCCCCAGCTGCACCGGCACGGTGGTGTCCGCGGCGTCCGGGATCCGGCTGACGAAGCCGGCGTCGACGAAGCCGATGAACGCGATGAACAGGCCGATGCCGACGCCGATCGCCTGCTTCAGCTGCTGCGGGATGGCGTTCATGATCGCCTCGCGCAGGCCGGTCAGCACGAGCACACAGATCAGCAGGCCTTCGAGGACGACCAGCCCCATCGCGTCGGGCCAGCTCATCAGCGGCGCCAGCTGGAAGGCCACGACGGCGTTGAGGCCGAGACCGGCCGCGATGGCCAGGGGCAGGTTGCCGCCGACGCCCATGATCACCGTCATGACGCAGGCCACCAGCGCGGTGGCGGTGACGAGTTGGCCGGTGTCGAGGGTGTGACCGAACTTGTCCTTGGCGCTGCCGAGGATGATGGGGTTCAGGACGAGGATGTAGGCCATGGTGAAGAACGTGGCGAAGCCGCCGCGTATCTCCCGGCCGAAGGTGGATCCCCGTTCGGAGATCTTGAAGAACCGGTCGACGCCGTTGCCGGCAGGTGGCGCGGCCCCTTGCGGCCGGGCCGCCTTCTGCGTCTCGGACATGGTCGAACTCCTCGTCCCCTGAGCGTGCGTGTGCGGATGCTGGCTGGATTGTTCCCGCGTCGCACCGGTTTCAGGTTTTCCCCGTGTTACGGAATCAGGCTCGATGTGGTTCGGTTGACCACACCGCGTCCGGTACCTCGTACAAGCCACACGGAACTCCCGTACGACGCGCACGAAATGATCACTGCTACGCTCCCGATCCCGCCGGAACGTTCCGCCGGACGTTCACCTGTCACCGCATGTCATCTACCTGACCGAATCCCTGCGAATCCCTGACAGAAGAGGTCGCCCGTGGGCTCAGTCGTCGACGACGCCGCCTCCGTGGAGTTCCATGCCTTCTTCGAACGCCACTACGCCGAACTCTCGCGTCTGGCGCACCTGCTGACCGGCGAGGCGGACGCCGCCGACGACCTGGCCGCCGACGCCCTGCTGGCGCTGTGGCACCGCTGGGACCGGGTGCGGGCCGCCGACCACCCGGTGGCCTACGCCCGGGGTGTCGTCGCCAACATGGCCCGCACCCGCATCCGCGGCGCCGTGCGCGAGCGGCGCCGTATCGCCCTGTTCTGGTCGCAGCGCGAGGAGACCACCGAGAACCCGGACGTCGCCGGAGTGGTCGACGTGCAGGGGGCGCTGGCACGGCTGCCGTTCCGCAAGCGGGCGTGTGTGGTGCTGCGGCACGCGTTCGACCTGTCGGAGAAGGACACCGCGCTCGCCCTGGGGATCTCGGTGGGTACGGTGAAGAGCCAGACGTCGAAGGGCATGGCGGAACTACAGCGGCTGCTCGGCGGTTCCCGGGGGGTTCCGCAGAGGGTGCACGCGGCGATGGCGCCGCGTACCGGCGAGAGCGGAGGAGGGAACCGATGAGGCCGCAGGCCGTGCACGACGAGCTGCGCGCCCGGCTGCACGAGGCGGCCGAGGCGCACCGACCCGACCGCGCCCGCATCCTGGCCCGGATCGAGCGGGGGATGGCGGCACAGGGCCGGACGAACCATCGCGCCACCCTGCCGCCGCTGGTCGGCTGGGTCCGGGTGGTCAGCGCCACGGCCGCGGTCGCCGCGGTTCTCGGGATCGGCGGCTACGCGGTCGCCTCGGCCGTGAAGGACACGACCGCCGAGAAGACCGTCGCGGTGTCGCCGACGCCCTTGGCGTCCCCGGCCGCGACCAGCCGCCCGCCGTCCCACCCGGCCGCCCCGCCGGCTCCCGGCGTGCCCTCGGCGCGCTCCTCCCCCGAGGCGAGTGCGACGCGCTCGCCGGGCCCGCAGGCCTCCGCCACCCCGGCGGCACCGGTCGCGAAGGGCGGACAGGACGGCCCCCTCTGGTCGGACGGCTCGGTGGACCCGCACAGCAACGACTTCTGGGCGCAGTCCGATGTCACCGTGAGAATCTCCCGGCAACTGACGGCGCTCACCGTCCGCTTGAAGGTGGCCCAGACGGGCGGGGTGTCCGACACCGGGGCCTGGCAGTCGCTGCCGGAGACCGACTTCACGCAGACGGTGACCGCACAGGACGGCTTCCTGGTCTACACGTGGACGCTTCTGCCGGGCAGCAGGGCAGCGGTCGGCGAGTGGGTGTTCGCGGGCCAGTACAACCACGAGCAGGGCCGCCGCGACGCGGAGAACGACAGCTACACGATCACCGGCAGCGCGGGCGGCAGGCAGTACGCGGTGACCGGCGGCTTCGCGGCGCACACCAGCGGCGGGGGCGGCTCCTGACCCCGGGCGGCCTCTTCACTCCGGGCTCAGCAGCAGCACCGCGCCGCGGCGATCAGTGTGTCGGCGAGGGAGCGAAACGGGCCGGAGGGGCCGCCCCGGCCCGTTTCTGTCTCCCCGCGGCCGCCGTGGCCGGAAAGGGGTGCCGCGAACCCTGGTTACGACACGAAGTACGTCGGGTTCGGCAGCTTGTAGGTGCGGTCCGCGAAGCCGCCGTCCAGGTCCGAGTACTGGTCGCCGAAGTTGGCGACGATCTCGTACCCGAGGTCGTCCTCGATGTGCTTGCGGGTGCCGGACTTGTACTGCACGGTCGTGCAGTTCCAGGTGCCCGGGGTGGCGCAGGCGCTCAGGTAGGACGGCGGGTTGGCCTTGTTCTTGAGGAACATGTGGGCCGCGTCGAGGTTGACGTCGGCGCCGATCTTCTTCAGGTTGTCGACGGCGGCGGTGCGCTGCGCCTCACTGAGCCCGGAGTTGTAGAAGACCTCGACGCCCTTGCTCTCCGCGTACTGGACGAGTTCGGCGCTGCCGAACACGCCGGGACGGTCGGCCTTGTTGACGTAGTCGGCCCAGGTGGTCGAGTTGTAGGTGTAGTTGTAGCGCTTTTCGTAGTCGAGGCTGAGCAGCAGCGTGTCGTCGATGTCGAAGACGACCGCGGGCTTCTCGCCGTGGCGGTGCGCCTTGCGCGCGGCCCGGTCGATGTAGCGCTCGGCGTCCGCGTCGATGCTCGCCAGGTCCTTGGCGTAGGGGCTGGTCGGCGACGCCTGGTAGACGCCGTTGGCGTCGGCGGCGGTGCCGTAGTAGGCGTCGATGTCCTTCACCAGGAGCCCGATGTTGTACGGCTCGTGGGTGGAGTTCGCGGTCGACTGGCCGGCCGTGGCGGCACCGGCGCCGTAGAGGGCGCCGCCGGCGAGCGCACAGGCCGCGGCGATCGCCGCGAGACGAAGTGACTTATGCATGTCAGGAGTTCTACGCGCGTCGCCCCGGTGGGCGCGAGACCCGTTGCCCGATCGATATCTCATCGGCGGGCAAAAAACGGGTCAAGCGCCCTGGACGGAGTCCTTCCGTTTGTCCCGGCGCGGTCGCGGGTCAGTCCATGGTCGCTCCGATGGTCGTGCTGCCCGTCGTCAGGAAGGTGGTCGTCGGCAGCGAGCCGTCCGACTGCCGGGCGTTGTACGTGGTGGTCGCGTCCGTCGACCTGAACGCGGGGGTGCTGATGCCGCTGTCCCAGTTGTTGCCGGCGGACACCACCGAGGAACCCTTGCTGACCAGCCCGCTGCCGTTGCTCACCGCGAGGTTCTTGCCGAGCCGGGCCGCGCTGGTGGCGAAGTAGTAGCCCCAGCCGCCGTTGGCGTAGGCGGTGGTGCGGTTGATGACGATCGCGCCGGTGTTGGAGTTCTCGGTGAACCCGTTGCCGGCGTTGCCCCAGGCGGCCGAGTTGTTGACGACGTGCGCGACGGTGACGCCGTTGCCGCCCAGCTTGAAGCCGTTGCCGTTGCCCTCGAAGGCGGAGTCGCCCCACCGGTTGACGCCGTTGCCGAAAGACCAGGTGTGCTCGATGGTGACCGGCGAGGAGAAGGACCACAGGTCGATCCCGTCGTCCGAGTTGTTGTACAGACGGGCGCCGGTGACGAGGTTGCCGGTGCCGGAGCCGAACTTGATGGCGACGCCGTCGGCGTTCTGGCCGTGCGTGGCGGCGTCGTAGTTGCCGTAGCTGTCCAGGTTCCTGACGGTGTTGTTGGCCGTCCCGTCCCCGGTCAGCGTGAACCCGGAGTCGCCGCCGTTGATGGTCTTGATGTTGTTCCAGTTGGTGCCGGTGCAGGACTGGCAGACCACCGCGCTGTCCGGGGAGTTCTGGAAGGTGATGTCGGAGACGTTCCAGTAGTCCGCGGTCAGTTTGAAGATCCACTGGCCGGAGGGCAGCGACGAGCCGTCGATCTTGACCGTCTCCGAGCCGTACGCGGTGAGCGTGATCGGCGCGGAGGAGGTGCCGTTGGCCGTGGACTGGAGGGTGGCCGTCGGGTAGTAGGTGCCGCCGCGGACCTGGATGACCGTGCCGGCGGTGGCGTTCTTGATGGCGTTGGACAGGTCGGTGGAGTTGCTGACCACGACGGTGGCCGCGTGCGCCGGGGTGGCGAGCACGGCCAGCCCGAGCGATGCCGTGGTCACGGCCAGCGCGGTGACGGAGCTGATACGACGCATGACGTGCGGGTCCTTTCGTCGATCAGGGGGATGCGGAGTGAGCGGAGGGTTTCCAGTCGCCGAGGTAGGCCGCGGGGGTGTGCGACGCGGCCTCGGCGGCGGTGAGCTGGGGCCGGTTCTCAGGGACGGTGATCACCGCGCCCGGCCCCAAGTTGCGGTACTCGCGGAACCGCATGGACTGCCAGGGGAAGGCGTCCCGCATGTTCGTGTAGGGCGCGACGGGGTCGATCCCGGGACCGATGAGGCTGTCCCGCACGACCAGCGAGGGCCAGGCGGTGGTCTCGTACGTCGGCACCCAGGGCCGCGCCAGCTTGTACGCCCCGTCCTCCGCGCCGGAGGAGAACCGGCAGCGGACGGCGAGGAACCCGTGCGGGTTGGCACGGGCGGTCGAGGGGGCGAACACCATGCCCTTGGGGGTGAAGGCCACGTCTCGTCGCAGGGTGCGGAAGTGGCAGTGCTCGTACACCGCGGTGGCTCGCCCGAAGACGAAGTCGACGTCACCCTCGATGTGGCAGCGGTGGAAGAACTGCCTGCCGAAGGAGCCCAGTTCGGTGGTGTCGGCGAACAGCGTGTCCTGGTGGGCGAGCAGCCGCACGTTCTCGACATGCGTCCGGTCGCCGGTCAGGTACGCGGCGACGGCCTGGGTCCCGGTGATGTCCGGGTGGTCGGCGCGCAGCCAGTCGTTGGCGAGGGTGAGGTCGCGTACGACGAGCCCGGGCGCCGCCGAGGTGAAGGTGGCCGAGCCGGCGGTGCCGTAGGTCCCGCCGCCGGGCCTGGGGGTACCGGCCGCGTTGTCGTGGACGACGACGGCGTCCCGGGGATCGCGGCTCGCCCCGCGCAGCGTCAGCTCCTCCTTGTCGGCGGGCACCTCGACGACCTCGCGGTACGTTCCCGGATGCACGACGATCGTCCATCCCGGCCCGGACACCGCGTCCACGGCCGCCTGGACGGAGTCACCGGGGTGGACGTGCAGGACACGGCGGTCGCGGGTGAAGGCCGTGACCGGACCGCCCACGGCCACCGCCGCTGCGGCGGCGAGAAGTGCGCGTCGGGTCGGCATGTCAGCGCTCCTGCCACGGGGTCCAGTCGCCGAGGTAGGCCGCGGGGGTGTGCGACGCGGCCTCGGCGGCGGTGAGCTGGGGCCGGTTCTCAGGGACGGTGATCACCGCGCCCGGCCCGGAGTTGCGGTACTCGGCGAAGCGCTGGCGCTGCCAGGGGAAGGCGTCCGACATGTTGGTGTAGGGCGCCACGGCGTCGATGCCCGCACCGAGGTACGCATCGCGGACGACGAGCGAGGGACGGGCCGTGGTGTCGGAGCTGGGCACCCAGGGGCGGGCCAGCTTGTAGGCGGCGTCCGGGGCTTCGCTGCTGATCCGGCTCCGGCTCACCAGGTAGCCGTTGGGGTTGGCGGCCGCCGTCGACGGTGCGAACACGAACCCGTACGGGGCGGCCGCCAGGTCGGTCCGGTTCAGGGTGCGGAAGTGGCATCCCTCGTACACGGCGGTGGCCCGCCCGAAGACGAAGTCGACGTCACCCTCGACATAGCAGCGCGCGAAGTACTGCCGGGCGAACACCCCCAGGGCCGTCGAGTCGGCGTACAGGGTGTCCTGGTGGCCGAGGAACCGGCAGTGGTGGAAGGCACTGCGGTCGCCCTGCACCTTGAGGGCGACGGCCTGGGTGCCGCTGATGTCGGGGTGGTCGGCGCGCAGCCAGTCGTTGGCGAAGGTGATCCAGCGGGCGGTGAAGCCGTCGGCCTGCACGGTGGTGGTGGCGGAGCCGGTGGTGCCGTACGTCCCGCCGCCGGGCCTGGGGGTGCCGGCCGCGTTGTCGTAGACGATGACGACGGCACGCGGGTCCTCGGCGGCGCCGATCCAGGTGGCCTCGGTGCGGGTGGTGTCGACGGCGACCGTCTCCCGGTAGACGCCCGGGGCGAGGACCAGCGTCCAGCCGCTGCCGGTGGCGGCGGTCACGGCGGCCTGGACGGTGGTGAAGTCGCCGCGGCCGTGCGGGTCGACGTACAGGGTCCGCGGGGTGCGGCGGCGCTCCGGGGAGCCATACCGCCCGAAGGGGCGGGCGGTCGCGTGCGCGGGGCGGGTGGTCAGGGCCGGCGCGGCGCCCGCCCCGGCGCCCGCGAGCAGGAAACCCCGTCTGGACAGGGGGAGGTGGGGCGAGGACATGGGGGTGCTCCTTGGCGGAAGAGAGGGGTGGCGTACGTCCTTCGCTGTGGGGGCGGGGTGGGCCGGGGCCGGTCGGGCCCCGGCCCGGTCAGGCGCGCGCCTCAGCGCAGCCGGCCGGCTCCGGCGCCGCAGTCGACGATGCGCGGCACGGCCCGCGCCGGGTCGACCTTCGTGCGCAGGGTCGGGGTCCAGCCGGCACCGGACTGGAGGATCTCGCCGGGGACCTCGGCGTTGTGGACGGCGATGAGGTCCGTCAGCTCACCGTTGACGTAGTTGTCGTCGGCGGTGAGCGGCGCCTCCTTCCACTTCTTCAGGATCGAGCCGGCGCTGACCCCGTCCGCGAGGGTGAACGCGTTGTGCTCGGCGACGAGTCGGGACTCCATGCCGATGCCGTAGCTGTAGCCGTAGCCGTCCTCGGCGACGAAGTGGTTGTTGTAGGAGTCGACCTGCCCGAACCGCACCCGGGGCGCCCGTTCCACCAGGTTGGAGAACAGGTTGTGGTGGAAGGTGACCCTGAGGTGCCCCCGGTCGACGGCGGCGGTGGACGCGCTGTCGCTGTTGCCGATGAGGATCGTCTTGTCGTGGTCCGCGAAGACGTTCCAGGAGGCGGTGACGTAGTCGGCGCCCTTGACGATGTCCAGCTCACCGTCGTGCTGCTCGAAGATCCGCCCGAAGTAATAGGGCAGCGTGCTGTCGGGATGGTCACCGTCGGTGAACGTGTTGTGGTCCATCCACACATGGGTCGACCCGTAGATGACCGCGCTGTCGTACTCGGAGTTCCAGTTGCCGTCGGCGGTGTCGGTCGGGTCCCACTGCGGGAAGCAGTCGAGGGGGCTCTCGAAGCTCAGGTTGCGGACGATGACGTTGTCGACGGCCGTGATCTGCAGGCTGGCACCCTTGAAGCCGGCGTTCGCGCCGATGCCGACGATGGTGGTGTTGGCCGGGACGTACGCCTTGATGTAGGCGTCCTGGTTGGCGGCGGAGGCGCGGCGCAGTCCCTCCGGACTGTCGTCGGGCTCGTTGTCCAGGTTGGTGGAGTGGCCCCACGCCTCCGGTGAGTACTTCGCCAGGTAGGCGTCGAAGTCCCAGCCGGGCACGGCGAACGAGTCGCAGCTCGGCCCGTCCGCGTCGATCGTCCCCCTGACTCTGATGATCTTCGGCGCGCTGCCGCCGTCGGCGAGTGCGGCCTTGAACTGGTCCCAGGTGGTGACGGTGTAGACGTGCGCGGCGTCGGCGGCGGCCCCGCCGGTGGTCCCGGTGGTGGCCGCGCCCCAGCCGTCGTTCGCGGACAGCACCTGCCGGTCGAGCGCGACCCGGTGCGGGTCCGCGGCCTGGGCGCTTCCGGTGACGGCCAGCACGAGAGCCGTGCAGCCCACGACGGCAGCTATGACACGTCCATGACATTTCTGTGTACGCACTGTGCGGCTCTCCTCAGCTTGCGGGTGGCCAGGTGATCCAGGAGTCGGGGATGGACTGGTGCAGCCGGATGACGTCGTGCCGGGCCAGCACCCGGGTGCGCAGCAGCTCCTGCGCCACGAGCCGGGCCACGGCGATGGCCCCCGGCGGGTTGAAGTGCGTGTTGTCCTGCTCGGTGTCCGTCCAGTTGAAGTACGTCTTGGTGGCCTCGACACCGAGCGCCTGCCACAGCGCGAGCGACAGCGCCTCGATGTCGAGCAGCGCGACCCGCTCCCGCGCGGCGAGCGCCCGCATGGCAGCCGGGTAGTCGCCGTGCGTCGGCACGGCGTTGCCGTCGGCGTCGAACCGCCGCCGCTCGACCGGGGTGGCGAGAACCGGCCGGGCACCGTGTGCGCGGGCGCCTTCGACGTAGAGCCGCAGATAGTCCTGGTACGTGCTCCAGGGCTCGGTGTACCGGGTGGGGTCCTCGCTCTTCTCGTCATTGTGCGCGAACTGGACGAGGAGCAGGTCGTCCGGCCGGATGGTGGCGAGGATGGCGTCGAGCCGCCCTTCGTCGACGAAGCTCTTGGAACTACGGCCGTTGACGGCCTGGTTGGAGACGCCGATTTCCTTCCGGAGGAAAAAGGGGAGCGCCATTCCCCATCCGGTCTCGGGAGCCGCGTCGGCGAATTTCTGGGCGGCGGTGGAGTCTCCGGCGATGTAAAGCGTGCGGCGGCCCTTCTCAGGAGAACGTCCGACGAGCGGAACGGCGGCGAGGGCGGCCGAGGTCACCTGTCTACGGCTGAGTGACACGAGGTTCCACCTTTCAGGTTTCTTTTGGGGCGCGGGGAACTGCGCGACCAGCCGCAACCGACCTGCGGCCCCCCGCAACCGCAACCACCCGAGCTCTCAGTGGTTCTTCTTCCAGTCGGCCTGCGCCTTGTCGAGCTGGTCGGCCAACGTGTCCAGAAACTCCTTCGCCGTCATCTTCCCGAGCAGCACCTTCTGGAAGTTCGGCTCGTTGTCGGCCTTGGAGACGGTGTTCCAGTCCGGCAGGTAGTAAGGAAGCTGCACGATCTTCGTCGTGGCCCCGTTGAGCGCCTCGGCGGCCAGCTTCGTCGGCTCCGACGCCCGCACCCACGCGTCCCGCGCCGCCTCGACGTTCGCCGGCACCTGCCCCGCCGACTCGTTCCACTTGCTGTTGGCCTCGTGGGACGCGGCGAACTCGATGAACTTCCAGGCGGCGGCCTTGTTCTTGCTGGACTTGAACAGACCGAGACCGTCGACGGGGTTGGAGACCTGCACCCGGGTGCCGTCGTCCAGGGTCGGGTTCGGAATCCCCCTGAACCTGCCGCCCAGCGCCTTCTCGTGGTCGGCATAGGAACCGAGGTTGTGGCTCAGCATCCCGATCGTGCCGGAGTCCCACTGCGCGACCATCTTGGTGAAGTCGTTGTTGACGTCGGCGGACGGGGTGTCCTTCTTGTACAGGCCGGCGTACTTCTCCAGCGCGGCCACGTTCTTCGGGTCGTTGACGGTGGTCTTGTCACCGTTCCAGAAGGAGGTGATCCCGCTCTGCCCGTACATGGCGTCCAGCGCCTGGGCGATGGACCCCTCGCCGCCCCGGATGGTGTACCCGAACCTGTTCTTCGCCTGGTCGGTGAGTTTGTCGGCGGCCGCGTAGAAGTTCGTCCAGGTGGTCGGCGGTTCCAGCTTGGCCGCGCTGAACAGGTCGGTCCGGTACCAGAGCGTGCCGTTGTTCGCGGAGGTCGGCACCGAGTACGTCTTGCCGTCACCGCCCGCGGACTTCACGCTCTCCAGGAACTTCTCGTTGAGGTCGCCGTTCAGCGAGCTCTTCGCGAGCCGGCTGTCCAGCGGCTCCAGCGCGCCCTGCGCGGCGATCTCCGCGAGCATGGCGGTGCCGACGCCTCCGACGTCGGGCAGTCCGCCGCCCTGGATGGCGGTGTCGTACTTGGACTGGACACCGGCGGCCGGCACCCCGACGTACTTGACCTTGATGTCGGGGTTCTGCTTCTCGAAGTCGGCGATGATCTCCTTCCACACGTCGGTGCGGACACCGCCGTTGTTGTCCCAGAAGGTGATCGTGCCCTTCCCGGAGCCCTCGCCGCCCTTGTCGCCCGCGCTGCCGCTGCCGTCGTCGCCGCAGGCGGTGGCGGTCAGCGCGAGCACGGAGCCCAGGGCGACGGCGACGGCCGCGCGCCTGCTTCTGCGGATGCTGCTCTTCATTGATCGGCTCTCTTCTGTCTGGGATCAGCAGGGAGTGACGCGGAAGTGCGTGAAGGTGGCGGCCCCGGCGGCACCCGGTCCCTCGGGCGCGGCGGCGAAGAGCCCGAGCAGGGCGCCGACCCAGCGCCAGGGCGTGGCGGTGAACACCGGTCCGGACGGCACGAAGCCCGCCCCGACGTCGTACGAGAACCGGCACCGCGCCCCCGCGCCGATCTCGATCCGCAGCCGGGCCCGGCCCCCGGGCGCGGGGCATGACGGGCCGGCGTCCCGTTCCCGGTCGGCGGCGGCCTCCGCGAACCGGTGCACGAGCCGCACGCCTGCGCCCGGCCGGCACTCCAGCCCGATCCAGCCGAACGCGTCCCCGAGCACCACGAGCCCCGCCCGCGCACCGGGCTCCGCGCGGTCCAGCCGCAGTTCCACCTCCACCGCGCACGGCGTCCCGGGCAGCCGCTGGGTCAGCACGTGCGGCAGCCGACGCGGGTCGTGCGCATCCCCCGAGCGCACGCATGCCAGCCGCAGGCCGTCCCCCGAGTGCTGGGTGGCCCAGCCCGCCCCCGGATTGGCCGTCCACTGCCACTGCCGGCCGAACCGCCCGCCGGGGAAGTCGTCGCCGGTGGCGGGCGCGGCGGGCGGCTGCGGCGGCAGCGCGGGCCTCGGATGGACGGCGACGGGCGCGCCGGCGTCCCCGATCACCGGCCAGCCGTCCGCTCCCCACCGCATCGGCTGAAGGTGGACGACCCTGCCGTACGCCCCCCGCTGCTGGAAGTGCAGGAACCAGTCCTCGCCGGCCTGGGTCCGCACCCAGCCGCCCTGGTGCGGTCCGTTGACGCCGGTGTCCTTCTGCTCCAGGACGATCCGTTCCTCGTACGGCCCGAAGAACCCGCGCGAGCGGAGGGCGCCCTGCCAGCCGGTCGCCACTCCCCCGGCGGGGGCGAGGATCCAGAACCAGCCGTCGTGCCGGTAGAGCTTGGGGCCCTCCAGGGTGAACCACCCCGGTATCCGGTCCCCGTCCACGATCACCTTGCCGGCGTCGAGCAGTGAGCTGCCGTCGGGGTGCATCCGGTGGCCGGTGAGCCGGTTGTTGACACCGGAGCGGGACTTCGCCCAGGCGTGGACGAGGTACGCCTCACCCGTCTCGTCGTCCCACAGCGGGCAGGGGTCGATGAGTCCCCGGCCCTCCTTCACCAGGTGCGGCCGGCTCCACGGGCCCCTGATCTCGGGGGCGTTGACCTGGAAGATGCCCTGGTCGGGGTCGCCCCAGAAGATCCAGAAACGGTCGTCGTGGTGCCGTAACGAGGGGGCCCAGACCCCGTGGTCGTGGCGCGGGGCGGTGAACCGCTCCTCGGGTTCGAGGCGTTCGAGGGCGTGGCCGACCAGGGTCCAGTTGACCAGGTCGCGGGAGTGCAGCAGGGGCAGGCCGGGGACGCGGCCGAAGCTGGAGGCGGTGAGGTAGAAGTCGTCGCCGACGCGGACGACGTCGGGGTCGGACCAGTCGGCGTTCAGGACGGGGTTGGTGTATGTCTGTCCGTCGTCCGTCATGTGCTCACCTCGTTCGGCGGGGCCCAGGGGGCGCCGAGTTCGGAGTAGAGGGAGAGGGTGTCGGCGCAGGCCGCGACCAGTGCGTCGATGCCGGTCACGACCCGGCGCCCGTCCTCGGGCAGGCGGTGCCAGGCGCCGGCGGGCAGCGCGACCGGGTCGTCGGCCAGTCGGATCGCTTCGACGACCTTCATGAACGCGCCGGTCGCGTCCGGCTCCACCAGCAGGTCCGCGCCGGTGGTGAGATGGTCGGCGAGGTTCTCCAGCAGGTCCGTGCTGCCGTACTCGGTCTCCTCCGGGCCGCGGCCCGCCCGCTGCACCAGCACCCGGTCCTGCTTGTACCAGTGGGTGATCCGGCCGCTGGTGCCGTGCACCAGGACGTAGGGGTCGCCCGGTTCCTCGGCGCAGAGCGTGGCGGCGACCACGACCGGGCCGCGCGGGGTGGTGACGCGGACGCAGGAGGTGTCGTCGGACTCGATGTCGTTGGCGCGCAGCAGTTCGGTCTCGATGCCGGTGACGTCCTCGGCGCGGTCGGTGCCGAGCAGGGCGAGGCCGGTGGCGACGGCGTGCGCGAGGGGGTTGGTGAGGACTCCGTCGACGACGTCGACGCCGTTCAGCCGCCGTCTGCCGGCCCAGGGCGCCCGCCGGTAGTAGGACTCGGGTCGGGCCCAGGCACCCGCGCCGCCCACTCCCACCACGTCGCCGACGGCGCCCTCGGCGATCAGCCGCCGGATCGCGGGCACGGCGTGCGAGCCCAGCGACTGGAAGCCGATCTGGCAGGCCACGCCCGCCTTCGCGACCCCGTCGGCCATCCGCCGGAACTCGGCGTACGACGGCGCCGGCGGCTTCTCCAGGAGCAGGTGCACGCCCCGCTCGGCGGCCGTCAGGGCCAGGTCCGTGTGGGTGGGGATCGGCGTGCAGATCACGGCGATCCTGGCGCCGGTCGCGTCGAGCAGGGCGCCGAAGTCCGCGGACTGGGCGGGCCGGCCGAGCCCCTCCGGCAGTTCGTCCGCGCCCAGCGGGGTCAGCTCGCAGATCCCGGCGAGCCGTACGATCCCCTTCTCCTGGAGCCGGCGGATGTTCTCCAGATGCCAGCGGCCGTGGCCGCGTGCTCCTGCCAGAACGATGTCGATGGGCGATGAGCTCACAGCGTCCTCCCTGCGTTGTCGATCTTCGCGTGCAGGGTAAGCGTCCGCCCTCGGCGGCCCGGAAGGTGTCTCATCCCTTCACCGCCCCCGCGCTGAAGCCGGTGATCAGCCACTTCTGGATGAAGGCGAAGACGATCACGACGGGTACCGCGGCGATGATCCCGCCCGCGGCCAGCGCGCCCAGGTCCACGCTGTCGGCGCTCATCAGGGTGTTGAGGCCGACCGGGATGGTCTGCTTGCTCTGGTCGGAGAGGAACATCAGGGCGAACAGGAAGTGGTTCCAGGCGTGCACGAAGGCGAAGGAGCCGACCGCGATCAGCCCTGGCCGCAGCAGCGGCAGGACGACGATCCGGAAGGCGGTGAGCCGGTTGCAGCCGTCGACCCAGGCGGCCTCCTCCAGGGAGTACGGCACGTTCCTGATGAAGCCGCTGATCAGGATCATCGACAGCGGGAGCTGGAAGACCGTCTCGGCGATGACGACGCTGCCGAGCGAGTTGATCATCTGGAGCTTCGCGAAGATCTGGAAGAGCGGGACCAGGAGCAGCGCGCCCGGCACGAACTGAGAGCAGAGCAGGGCCAGCATGAAGCCGCGCTTGAGCCTGAAGTCGAAGCGGGCGAGGGCGTAGCCGCCGGCCAGCGCGACGACCGTGGTCAGCACCAGCGTCGAGACGCCGACGTAGACGCTGTTGGTGAAGTAGGTGCCGAAGCTGCGCTCGGTCCACACCTTCTGGAAGTGCTCGAAGGTGACCGGCCAGGGGACCAGCGAGGTGGAGCCGGCCGGGCGGAGCGCGAAGAGCAGGATCCAGTAGAAGGGGATCAGAGTGAAGAGGAGGTAGAGCCCGAGGGGCAGGTAGATCTGCCAGCGGGGGACCTCGTCCCAGGCGCGGCGCCTCTTTCCCGGCCGGGCGGGTTCGGTCACGACGGGCCCGGCCACGGGGGCGATCTCGGTGATCACTTCGCCTCGCCTCCGAACTTGCTCAGCCGCAGGTAGACGATCGAGCAGAAGAGCAGGATCACGAAGGCCACGGTGGTCAGCGCGGACGCGTAGCCGAAGTCGTGGGCGTCGACGCTGGTGTTGGCGATGTAGAGGGGAAGCGTCGTCGTCTCCCCCGCCGGGCCGCCGCCCGTCAGGGTGTAGAGCAGGTCGACGTTGTTGAACTCCCACACCGCGCGCAGCAGCGTGGACAGGACGATGGCGTCCTTGAGGTGCGGCAGCGTGATGTGCCAGAACTGCTGGGGACGGCTCGCCCCGTCGACCTCCGCCGCCTCGTACAGGTCCTTGGAGACGGACTGGAGGTCGGCGAGGATGAGGATCGCGAAGAACGGCACGCCCCGCCACAGGTCGGCGGCCACGGCGGCCGGGAAGACGGTCGAGGGGTCGGAGAGCCAGCTGGTGCCGTACGACCCGATGCCCGCGTCGGCGAGGTAACGCGTGATGCCGGTCTGCGAGTTGTAGAGCAGCACCCAGATCGCGGAGGTCAGCACACCGGAGACGGCCCACGGCGAGAAGACCAGCGCCCGCCCGAGCGCCCGCCCCACGAACGTCTGGTTGACGATCAGCGCCAGCGCGAGCCCGAACAGCAGTTGCAGCCCGACTTCCACCACGACCCACTTGGCGCTGAAGGTCAGCGTGTCCCAGAACTGCGGGTCGTGCGCGAAGGCCTGGGTGAAGTTGCCGAAGCCCGCGAAGCCGTTCCGCCAGGGCTTGGTCGGGTTGTAGTTCTGCAGGCTGTAGTAGAAGACGCTGAGCACCGGGTAGGCGATGAAGCCCAGCATCAGCAGGGCCGCCGGGGCGATCAGCAGATACGGCAGCCTGCGCGGCGTCGCGGAGGCACGGCGCCGCCGGGGTGGCGCGGGCGGTTTCGCCACGGCTGCGGCTTGGGCCACGACTGTTCTCCGTTCGCATCGGTTACAGCGGGTACAGGAAGCGCTTGCTACATGCACATGGGTGAAGCGCTTCGACGGTCGTCGGGGTGGGAGTCAGCCCGCGTAGGGGTCCGGGACTTCTCCCGGCCGGGCCAGGAACTCGAAGTCGCAGCCGGTGTCGGCCTGGGTGATCTGCTGGTCGTAGAGCGCGCCGTACCCGCGCCCGTACCGCACCGGCGGCGGCGTCCACGCGGCCCGGCGCCGCGCCAGCTCCTCCTCGTCCACGTTGAGCCGGAGGGTGCGGGCCGCCACGTCCAGGGTGATGGAGTCCCCGGTGCGGACGAGCGCGAGGGGTCCGCCGACGTACGACTCGGGCGCGATGTGCAGTACGCAGGCGCCGTAGCTGGTGCCGCTCATCCGGGCGTCGGAGATCCGCACCATGTCCCGCACGCCCTGCTTGAGGAGGTGGTCGGGGATGGGCAGCATGCCGTACTCGGGCATGCCGGGACCGCCCTTGGGCCCGGCGCCCCGCAGCACGAGCACGCTGTCGGCGGTGATCCCGAGGGAAGGATCGTCGATGGTGCGCTGCATGGTCCGGTAGTCGTCGAAGACGACGGCCGGGCCGGTGTGCTTGAGCAGGTGCGGCTCGGCGGCGATGTGCTTGATGACCGCGCCGTCCGGGCAGAGGTTGCCGCGCAGCACGGCGACCCCGCCTTCGGCGGCCACCGGGTTGTCGCGGGGCCGGATGACGTCGTCGTGGTGCACCCGGGCGCCGGCCAGCTGCTCGCGGTAGGTGTCGTACGACACCGTCGGCCGGTCCAGGTGGAGCAGGTCGGGGATGCGGGAGAGGAAGCCGGGCAGGCCGCCCGCGAAGTGGAAGTCCTCCATGAGGTACGTCCGGCCGCCGGGGCGGACGTTGGCGAGGACGGGCACGGTGCGGGCGATGCGGTCGAAGTCGTCGAGGGTGAGCCGCACCCCCGCCCGGCCGGCCATGGCGATGAGGTGGATGACGGCGTTGGTGGAGCCGCCGAGCCCGAGGACGGTGGTGACCGCGTCCTCGAAGGCGTCGGAGGTCAGGAGGTGGGAGAGCCGCCGGTCCCTGTGCACCAGCTCGACGATCCGCATCCCCGCCTGGGCCGCCATCCGGTCGTGCCCGGAGTCGACGGCCGGGATGCTGGACGCGCCCGGGACGGTCACGCCGAGCGCCTCGGCGGCGGCGGTGAGGGTGGAGGCCGTCCCCATGGTCATGCAGTGACCGGGCGACCGGGCCAGGCCGCTCTCCAGCTCCAGCAGCTCGCAGTCGCCGATGAGACCGGCGCGCTTGTCGTCCCAGTACTTCCACATGTCGGTGCCGGAGCCGAGGACCTCGCCCCGCCAGTGACCGGGGAGCATGGGTCCCGCGGGCACGAAGACGGCCGGCAGGTCGACGGAGGCGGCGCCCATGAGGAGGGCCGGGGTGGACTTGTCGCAGCCGCCCATCAGCACCGCCCCGTCCACCGGGTACGAGCGCAGCAGCTCCTCGGTCTCCATGGCGAGGAGGTTGCGGTAGAGCATCGGGGTCGGCTTCTGGAAGGTCTCCGAGAGGGTGGAGACGGGGAACTCCAGCGGGAATCCGCCCGCCTGCCAGACGCCCCGCTTGACCGCCTGCGCCCGGTCACGCAGGTGCACATGGCAGGGGTTGATGTCCGACCAGGTGTTGAGGATCGCGATGACCGGCTTGCCGAGGTGTTCCTCGGGGAGGTAGCCGAGCTGGCGGGTGCGGGCGCGGTGGCTGAAGGAGCGGAGCCCTTCGGTGCCGTACCACTGGTGGCTTCTGAGTTCCTCCGGCTTCTTCACAGCGGCCATCCGGCGGCTATGGCGGCGACCTCGGCGCGCTCCGCCTCCGGCAGCTGCCTGCTGGGCGGGCGGACGTCGCGGCGGCACAGGCCCAGGGAGGCGAGGGCCTCCTTGACGACGGTGACGTTGTCGGCGGAGCCGTTCGCGGCACGGAGTTCCTCGAAGCGGCGGATCTGTTCCCAGACCTTCATGGCGGCCGGGTAGTCCCCTGCTCGAAGCGCTTCGATCATGTTCAGCGAAACCGCCGGGGCGACGTTCACGAGGCCGGAGGTGAAGCCGGTGGCACCGGCCGAGAAGTAGGAGGGCGCGTAGGGCTCGGCGAGCCCGGCGACCCAGACGAAGCGGTCGAGCCCCGCGTCGCGGGCGAAGGCGGCGAACTTGGCGGCGTCCGGGACGGCGTACTTGACGCCGACCACGTTGGGGCAGGCGTCGGCGAGTTCGGCGAGGCGGGCGCCGGAGAGCTGCGCGTTGCGGACGTAGGGGACGACGCCGAGTTCGGGGACGGACGCGGCGATGGCCCGGTGGTAGTCCACCCAGCCGGACTGGGAGACGTAGGGATGGACGGGCTGGTGGACCATCACCATCTGCGCGCCGTGCTCGCGGGCGTGCCGGGCGGCGGAGACGGCGGTCGCGACGTCGTGCCCGACCCCGACCAGGACGACCGCCCGGCCGCCGACCTCGTCGAGGGTCGACTCGGTGACGAGTCGCCGCTCCTCGGGGGCGAGGGCGTAGAACTCGCCGGTGTTTCCGTTGGGGGTGAGGGTGCGGACGCCGCCGTCCAGGAGCCGGCGCAGCAGGGCCCGGTGGGCGTCCTGGTCGACGCCGCCGTCCTCGGCGAAGGGGGTCACCGGGATGGCCACCACGTCGGCCAGGGCCGCCCGTTGGGTCTCGAACGCCACGCTGCTCATTCCTGGCCTTCCTGCTCGGCTGCCTGGGGGAACGCCCGCTCGACGAAGGACGCGATGTGGGTGTGCAGGGCGCGGGCGGCGCCGTCGGCGTCGCCGTCCAGCGCCAGCCGCAGGATCTCGCGGTGCTCACCGGCCTCCTGCTCCCAGGAGGGGGAGGCGGCCCAGGCGACGGCGGAGACGAGGGCGGCCTGGTCGCGGACCTCGTCGAGCATCCGGCCGAGGAGCGGGTTGCCGCACGGGAGGTAGAGGGCGCGGTGGAAGTCGCGGTTGGCGAGGGAGCGTTCGGCGGTGTCGGTGGCGTTGTCGGCGCGGGTGAGGGCGGAGCGGGCGGCGTCCAGGGAGGCGCCTCGCCGCACCGCCCGGCGCAGCGCCTCGGGTTCCAGGAGCAGCCGTACGTCGTAGACCTCACGCGCCATGTCCGCGTCCACCATGCGCACCGTGACGCCCTTGTACTGGCTCATCACGACCAGCCCGGTCCCGGCCAGGGTCTTGAGCGCCTCCCGCACGGGGGTCTTGGACACCCCGAACTGGGCGGCGAGCTCGGTCTCCACCAAGGCCTGACCGGGCGTCAGCTGGCCGGTGAGGATGCGGTGTTTGACCGCGTCCAGCACGAACTGCGTGCGCGACGGAATCGGCATGGGCACAGAGGTCATGCGCGCCTCTCGGGGTCACGTACCAGGCCTGGGCCTGATCTGACGTATCTGATCTCGCGTATCGCGTCTCATATATGACGTACGAAGTACGACGCGGATGAAGGTAGGAGGACGGCCGTGTTTCGTCAATGCTTCCGGCAAAAGCGGTTGCGGGGAGGGAGCCTGGCTCAACGGACCCGGCAGCCGGGGCGGTTCCGGGCACCGGGTGGGGAGCGTCGCCCGGAGCGGGCGGGCCGGCGCTTCACGGAGGACCGGGCCGGGCGAGGCCGCGGCAGCCCGTGACGGCGAACGCGGCCGGGCCCCGCCCCGTCGGGCCGCCGCCGGTTCAGAAGCTCCTGGCCTCCCCCTCCCGCGCCACGCCGGTGGGGCGGCCGGACACCGCCTCCGCCCGGGCCGCCGCCGTCTCCCGGGTCAGGGTCGGGCCCACATGGGTGATGAGCAGTTCCCGCGCTCCCGCCTCCCGGGCTGTCCGTCCGGCGTCCTCCGGGGTCAGGTGCACCCGTTCGCCTTCGCGATGCCTGTCGAGGTCGGCCTCGCACAGGAAGACGTCCGCCAGGGCGGCCAGTTCGGTCAGTGCGGCGCACGGGCCGCTGTCCCCGGAGTACGCGAGCACGCTCCCCTGGCACTCGGCGCGCAGCCCGTAGGCCTCCGTGCCATGGGCCACCGCCCGGGTGATGAGCCGCAGGTTCCAGTGCCGCACGGCGAGACCGTCGTACAGCGGCCGGAAGTCGAACACCCCGCTCAGGAAGGCCAGGTCCGGCCGGCCGAAGAAGCCGGCCAGGCGCTGGGCGCACTCCTGCGGCGCGTAGACCGGGATCGGTGCGGCCGGTGCCAGTCCGCCGAAGGCGTAGGCGTACGCGGCGGCCAGCAGGTCCGCGCTGTGATCCGCGTGCAGGTGCGAGAGCCAGATCGCCGTCAGCCGGGCCGGGTCCGTGTGCCGCTGCAACTCCGCGAAGGTCCCCGTCCCCGCGTCCACCCACACCTCGGCGCCTCCGCCCCGCACCAGGTAGCCGGAGCACGGGCGGCCGGGCCGGGGGTGGGGGGAGGCGGTGCCGAGGACGGTGAGGCTCAGGGGCATGGCGAGGAGAGTACGGATCCGGGTCCCCGCCCGCTCACCCTTTGCGTCCTTTTACGGCTTCCACCCCGGACACCGGCCGCTCGGGACATGTCCCCGCCGGGCAGGCCGCACGGAGAACCCGCGCCGTGGCCTGCGCCCTTCCGCCGTCGTTCTAAGGCGTCTTCCCGATCCCCGCACCCCGGCCTTAGATCCACGATGACCAGGCATGACGACCTCCTCATGGGCCGTGGTCCGCCTGCTGCGCGACCGTGACGCCGTCCTGTACCTCACCGGCGTCGTGGTGTCCGGCTTCGGTACCTCCGCGCTCTGGCTCGTGTCCGGCGTCTGGGTCAAGGACCTCACCGGCTCCGACGGCCTCGCCGCCCTGTGCACCGCCGCCCTCTGGGCCCCCACGCTCCTCGGCCCCGCCCTCGGCACCCTCGCCGACCGCGTCCGCCGCAGACCCCTGGTGATTCTCACGAACCTCGCCCTCGCACTTCTCCTGCTGCCCCTGTGGACGGTCGCCTCCCCCGCCTCCGTGTGGCTGCTCTTCGCCGTCCTCGTCCTCTACGGCGCGGCGGGCGTGGTCGAGGACGCGGCCACCTCCGCCCTGGTCGTCACCGCCGTCGACCCCGCTCTCCTCGGCGACTTCAACGGGCTGCGGACGACCGCGCGCGAGGGCATGAAGCTGGTCGCCCCGCTGACCGGCGCCGCGCTGTACACGGCGTACGGCGGGCCGAGCGTGGCGTTGCTGGACGCCTGCACCTTCGTGCTGGCGGCGGGGCTGTGCGCGCTGCTGCGGGTGCGTGAGGAGCGGCCCGAGCGGGCCCGCGGCACCTGGCGGCGGCAGACCGCCGAGGGGGTCCGGCTGCTCCGGGCGCATCCGGCCCTGCGGCCGCTGGTCCGGGCCGGCGGCGTCACGATGTGCCTCGCCTCCCTCGGCAGCAGCCTGAACTACGCCGTCGTGGCCGCCCTCGGCCACTCCCCCGCCTACACGGGGGTGCTGTACGCCGTCCAGGGCGTCGGCTCGGTCGGCGCCGGGCTGGTCGCGGGACCCGCGCTGCGGCGGCTCGGGGAGCGGCGGTTCGCGGCGTACGGGATCGCGCTGACGGGGGTGGCGGCGGCCGGCCGTGCGATGCCATGTGACATGGCACTGCTCGCCTGCGGCCTCGCCGGCGGTCTCGGCCTCCCCTGTGTGCTGATCGCCGCCCACACCGCCGTGCAGCGCGAGATCCCGGCCGCGGCGCTGGGGCGGGCGACCGCGACGGCCGACACGCTGATGTTCACACCGAACGTGCTCGGACTGGCCGTCGGGGCCGCCCTCGTCGAACTCGTCGACCACCGGTTGCTGCTGCCGGTCTTCGGCGGTGCGCTGCTCGCCACCGCCGGGTCACTGGCTCAGCGCAGTGCCTCCCGCACCGCGGCCAGGTCGCCGTCGGACGCCAACCCGGCGTGATACAGCCGCAGTTCGGTCGCGCCCCGGGCCCGGGCGCGCTCCGCGTCCGCCGCGAGGGTCCCGGGGCTGCCGCCCATCCCGGAGACCACCGTGAAGTTGGCGGCGAGGACCGTGTCCTTTCGCGCGTGCTCGGCGAAGGGCGTCAGCAGGGCCGTACCGCCCGCGCAGGGCACCACGACGCCGTCCGCGACGGACAGGATCCGGGCGGGGTCCACTCCGGCGTTGGCTCCGCAGTGGTAGGTCACCGGGTCCGCGTGCAGCAGGACCTGGAAGCCCGCGGGCGCCGCGGCGCGTACGGCGGCCACGGCCGTCTCCTGGAGCGTGCGGGCCTGCCCGTCGCGCCACGCGCGCGTGGCCGCCGCCACCGGCTCGCCGAGCAGTTTCTCCACCGTCGGCCAGCCGGCGTCGTCTGCCGCGCCCCGCCACAGCGGCTCCAGCGCCTCCCGCACGGCGGCGGCCAACTGGTCGGCGTCCAGGCCCTGTTCGCCGTACCCGGCCCGGCAGGCGGGGCAGAAGCAGAGCGCCATCAGGTACTGGCCGGCGTCCCCGAGGACGACCCCGGCCGTCTTGTCGTGGGCGTGCAGGTGCTGGAGGCCGTACCAGCCAAGGGACTCCAGTTCGGTGCCGGCCGCGCCGGGACGGACGGCGGCCTCGGCGGCGAGTTCGGCGAGGTACGCGCGCGTGGCGGGCTGGGCGATGCAGGGCGCCCAGGGGTAGCGGTCGCCGTAGGCGTTGACGACCGAGGTGTCCGGACGGTCGGCGCCCAGGCGGGAGTTGTGGGCGAGGACCACCCAGGTGTGGACGTCGAGGCCGGCGCCGCGCAGGGCTTCGGCCGCCTCGCCGAAGGCGTCGCCCGGGGCCCAGTCGCCGGCCGGGTAGGGGCGCAGCTCGCGGCCCGTCCAGCGGTCGTCCACCGGGTAGTAGACAGCCGCGTGTCCGGCGGTGACGATGCGGTGGCGGGGGTGGCGGGGGGTCAGCGCGCGGGTGGAGTGGTAGGCGGCGGCCAGGGTCACCTGGGCGACGCCGAGCGCGGCGACGCGGTCCGGGGCCTCGGGGTCGCCGTTGACGTCCCAGGGGTAGAGGAAGGCCGACGTCCTCAGCCGCCCCGCCCCGGTTCCTCCCGACGTCGTCACGCCCCCTCCTCCAGCAGTGCGTATCCGCGCTCGATCAGCTGGGCGAGCTGCTTCACATGGTCCTCGGTCGGTTCGTGCAGCGGGGGGCGGACCTCGCCGACGTCCAGGCCGCGCAGCCGTACCCCGGCCTTGACGAGCGAGACGGCGTATCCCCGGCCCTGGGCGCGGAGTTCGACGAACGGGCGGTAGAAACCGTCGAGCAGTCGTTCCGCCGTCGCCCTGTCCCCCTCGCGCAGGGCCGCGTGGAAGGCGAGGGCGATCTCGGGGACGAAGCAGAAGACGGCCGAGGAGTAGAGGTCGATGCCGATGGCCTGGTAGGCGAGCTGGGTCTGTTCGGCGGTGGGCAGGCCGTTGAAGTAGAGGAAGTCGCCGGGGACCTCGGTGCGGACGGCGCTGACGATGCGCTGCATGAGGTCCAGGTCGCCGAGGCCGTCCTTGAAGCCGATGATGCCCTCGGTGCGGGCGAGTTCGACGACCGTCGGCGGGGTGAACACGGCGTTGTCGCGCTGGTAGACGATCACGGGGAGGCCGGTCGCGGCCGCCACCTCCCGGTAGTGCCGCAGCAGGCCCTCCTGGCCGGCGACCACCAGGTAGGGCGGCATGGCGAGGAGGCCGTCGGCGCCCGCGGCCTCGGCGAGACGCGCGTAGCGTACGGCGAGCGCGGTGCCGTAGCCGGCGCCGGCGACCACCGGCACCCGTCCGTCGGCCGCCGCCACGGCCGCGGCCACGCAGGCCTCGAACTCCTCCGGCAGCAGCGCGTGGAACTCCCCCGTGCCGCAGCCGGCGAACACCGCGGCGGCGCCGGCCTCGACGCCCCGGCGGATGTGCTCGCGGTAGGCGTCGAGGTCGAGGGAGCCGTCGGGACCGTAGGCGGTCACGGGGAAGAAGAGCGGCCCGCGCGGGTCACGAAGCCGGGCGGCGAGAGGGGCTGGCGTCACGGGCGCTCCCTGTTGATGCATGGGTCTGTCAATGCACTTCTCCATCAATGCATGTTTCTGATCGATGTCCATATTCATGAACGCGACCACGGTACGAGGCCCCATCGGTGCCGGTCAAGCCGCGAAACGGGCAAGACACGGGCGGATTACCCCACTCCACGGCACACTTGACTCCATGCGCCCCGGCTCCCTAGCGTGTCCATGAATGTGAATGCCGTACACGGACACGACCGGCGCTGATCAAGGAGACCGTGAATGCCCACTCCCCGCACACTGCTGCTCACCGGTGCCGCCGGCGGACTCGGCACCCTGATGCGGTCCCTGCTCCCGGAGTACGGCTACGAACTGCGCCTCTTCGACGTGCGCCCGATCGAGGGCGAACCGGACGCCGTCACCGCCGACCTCGGCGACCAGGACGCGCTGCGGGCGGCGGTGCGGGGCGTGGACGCGGTCCTCCACCTCGCGGGGATCTCCCTGGAGGCGCCGTTCGAGAAGATCCTCCGCTCGAACATCGAGGGCACCTACAACCTGTACGAGGCCGCCCGCGAGGCCGGCGTGCCACGGATCGTCTTCGCCTCCTCCAACCACGCCGTCGGCTTCACCCCGGCCCCGCGGGCCGGTGCCCCCCTCGTCCCGATCGACACCCCGCGCCGCCCGGACACCTTCTACGGCCTGTCCAAGTCGTTCGGCGAGGACCTCGCCCAGCTCTACTGGGACAAGCACGGCCTGGAGACGGTCTCCGTCCGCATCGGCTCCTGCTTCGCGGAGCCGGCCGACGTGCGGATGCTCTCGGTGTGGATGAGCCCCGCCGACGGCGCCCGCCTCTTCCACGCGGCCCTGACCGCCGAGGACGTCGGCCACACCGTCGTCTACGGCTCCTCCGCCAACACCCGGCTGTGGTGGGACCTGACCACCGCGCGGGCGCTCGGCTACGAGCCGCAGGACGACTCCGAGCAGTTCGCCGCCAAGCTGATCGCCGAGCACGGCGAGCTGGACCCGCACAAGCCCGCCCACACCCACCTCGGCGGCCGCTTCGTCGACGACCCGCCGATCTGGCCGTACTGAACGGCCGCGCCGAGGGTCGTACCCGACGGCCGTACCGAAAACGATCGCTCACGACGGCGGGCGGGCACCGAACGGGCCCGCCCGCCGCGGTGTTCGGGCACGGATCATGCCCGATCCCACGTCGCCCACAGCAGCGCCCCAGGTCCGAGACGGGCACGCCCGAGCGCAACCGGGCGCATACGGGCAGCATCGGGCCGGCAACAGGCCTGGTCAGCGCCGTACGCCGGCGGTACAACTTCCCCCATGGCCCGAACGGGCAGCTCCACAGGGAAGCGGGTGACGACATGACCACCAGGACGGCGGAAGAGCGCCAGCGCGAGATCGTGCGGGCCGCCCGGGCCACCGGCTCCGTGGACGTCACCGCGCTCGCCGCCGAGCTGGGCGTGGCCAAGGAGACCATCCGGCGCGATCTGCGCGCCCTGGAGGACCACGGGCTGGTGCGGCGCACCCACGGCGGCGCCTACCCGGTGGAGAGCGCCGGTTTCGAGACCACGCTCGCGTTCCGGTCGACCAGCCACGTCCCGGAGAAGCGCCGGATCGCGTCCGCCGCCGCCGAGCTGCTGGGCGACGCCGAGACCGTCTTCGTCGACGAGGGCTTCACCCCCCAGCTCATCGCCGAGGCGCTGCCCGGGGACCGGCCGCTGACCGTGGTCACCGCGTCCCTGCCGGTGGCGGGCGCGCTCGCGGAGGCCGAGAACGTCTCCGTACTGCTGCTCGGCGGCCGGGTCCGCTCCGGCACCCTCGCCACCGTCGACCACTGGACGACGAAGATGCTCGCCGGCTTCGTCGTCGACCTCGCCTACATCGGCGCCAACGGCATCACCCGCGAACACGGCCTGACCACCCCCGATCCGGCGGTCAGCGAGGTGAAGGCGCAGGCGATCCGGGCCGCGCGCCGCACGGTGTTCGCGGGCGTGCACACCAAGTTCGGGGCGGTCAGCTTCTGCCGGTTCGCGGAGATCGGCGAGCTGGAAGCCATCGTCACCAGCACCCTGCTGCCCGCCTCCGAGGCCCACCGCTACTCGCTCCAGGGCCCCCAGGTCATCCGCGTCTGACATCGAGCCGACCGAACCGTCCTGCACACCGCACCCAGCCCCCGAACGGCACACCCACGCCCCCGCAGGCCCCTTATGTCCCCATACGTTCTCCAGGAGCACCCCATGCGAACCCAGAGCCGACGAACGCCCCGTGCCCTGTGTGCGGTGGCCGCCGCAGGAACGCTGATCACCCCGCTGCTCGCCGGCTGCTCGGGCGCCGGCGCGGGCGGTGGTTCCTCCGCCCACTCCATCAACGTCCTGATGGTGAACAACCCGCAGATGGTGGAGCTGCAGAAGCTCACCAAGGCCACCTTCACCAAGGACACCGGGATCAAGGTGAACTTCACCGTCCTGCCCGAGAACGACGTCCGGGACAAGATCAGCCAGGACTTCGCCAACCAGGCCGGTCAGTACGACGTCGCCACCCTCTCCAACTACGAGATCCCGATCTACGCCAAGAACGGCTGGCTGGAGCCGATCGACTCGTACGTCGAGAAGGACACCGCCTTCGACCAGCAGGACATCCTCAAGCCGATGCGGCAGGCCCTCACCGCGGCGGACGGCAAGCTCTACGGTGAGCCGTTCTACGGCGAGTCGTCCTTCCTGATGTACCGCAAGGACGTCTTCCAGAAGAAGGGCCTGACCATGCCGGCCCGTCCCACCTGGCAGCAGGTCGCCGACCTGGCCGCCAAGGCGGACGGCGCCGAGTCCGGCATGAAGGGCATCTGTCTGCGCGGGCTGCCCGGCTGGGGCGAGATGCTGGCCCCGCTGACCACGGTCGTCAACACCTTCGGCGGCACCTGGTTCGACAAGGACTGGAAGGCCCGGCTGGACGCCCCGGCGTTCAAGCAGGCCACGCAGTTCTACGTCGACCTGGTGCGCAAGCACGGTGAGGCCGGCGCCGCCCAGTCCGGGTTCGCCGAGTGCCTGAACGACATGACGCAGGGCAAGACCGCGATGTGGTACGACGCCACCTCCGGCGCGGGTTCGCTGGAGGCCGCCGGCTCCCCGGTCAAGGGCAAGATCGGATACGTCCCGGCGCCGGTCGAGAAGACCGGCAGCTCCGGCTGGCTCTACACCTGGGCGTGGGGCATCCAGAAGGCGTCCAAGAACCCCGACGACGCCTGGAAGTTCATCTCGTGGGCGTCCGGCAAGGACTACGAGAAGCTCGTGGGTGAGAAAGCGGGCTGGGCCAACGTGCCGGCCGGCAAGCGCACGTCGACGTACGACATCCCGCAGTACCGCAAGGAGGCGGCCGCCTTCGCGGACGTCACCCGGGACGCCATCGCCGGTGCCAAGCCCAACGACCCGGGCGTGCAGCCCCGGCCCGCCCCCGGCATCCAGTTCGTCGACATCCCCGAGTTCACCGACCTGGGCACCAAGGTCTCCCAGGAGATCAGCTCCGCCGTCGCCGGCCAGCAGTCCGTGGACGACGCGCTGAAGAAGGCCCAGAAGCTCGCCGAGGCCGTCGGCAAGAAGTACGAGGGATCATGACCGCCACCGCCACCCCCCGGGTCGCCGCCGCCACCGCGCGGCCGGCGCCCCGGCCGCCCTCCGGCCGTCTGCGGGCCTGGGCCACCCGGGCCCCGCTGCTGCCCGCGCTGGTCTTCATGATCGTGGTGACCCAGCTGCCGTTCGTGGCGACCGTGGTGATCTCGTTCTTCGACTGGAACGCCCTCTACCCGAAGGAACGCCACTTCACCGGCATCGACAACTACCGCCAGGTCCTGACCGACCCGGACCTGCGCCACTCGGTGTGGACGACGGTCTTGCTGACGGTCACCGTGGTGCTGGTCAGTCTGCTCCTGGGACTGGTGGTGGCACTGCTGCTCAACCGGAGGTTCCGGGGCCGCGGCGTGGTCCGCACGCTGATGATCGCGCCGTTCCTGATCGTCCCGGTCGCGGCGGCACTGCTGTGGAAGCACGTCCTCTACAACCCCGAATACGGCCTGCTCAACGGCCTGTTGCACTACGTCGGCGGCCCGCAGCCGGACTGGATCTCCGACACCCCGCTGCTCGCGGTCGAGGCCGCCCTGGTGTGGCAGTGGACGCCGTTCATGATGCTGATCCTGCTGGCCGGGCTGCAGAGCCGCGACCAGCAGCAGCTGGAGGCGGCCCGGGTGGACGGCGCGAGCGACTGGCAGATCTTCCGCTACCTGACCCTCCCCCACCTGCGCCGGTACCTCGAACTCGGCGCCCTGCTGGGCTCGATCTACATCGTGCAGAACTTCGACGCCGTCTTCACGATCACCTCCGGGGGGCTCGGCACGGCCAACCTCCCCTACACCGTCTACCAGAGCTTCTACCAGGCGCACGAGAACGGCCTCGCCTCGGCCGCCGGCGTCGTGGTGGTCATCGGCTCGATCATCATCGCGACCTTCGCCCTGCGGGTGGTGTCGTCGCTGTTCCGCGAGGAGGTGTCCCGCGCATGAACACCGCCCTGAGCGCCGTACGGCGAGGCGGACCCGGGCTGGTCGCCTGGCTGACCGGGATCGTGTTCTTCCTGCCCATCGCCTGGATGGCGCTGACGTCCTTCCACTCCGAGTCGGACGCGGCGACCAACCCGCCCTCCTTCACCGCCGCCCTCACCCTGGACGGCTACCGCGAGTTCTTCGGCGTCGGCGGCGGGGCGAGCCCGTGGCCCGCCCTGATCAACTCCGCGACGGCGTCGGTGGCCTCGACGCTCTTCGTCCTCCTGTTGTCCTTCCCGGCGGCCTACGCGCTGTCGATCCGCCGGGTGCGGAAGTGGACGGACGTCCTGTTCTTCTTCCTCTCCACGAAGATGCTGCCCGCCGTGGCGGGCCTGCTGCCGGTCTACCTGTTCGCCAAGAACGCCGGGATGCTCGACAACGTCTGGCTCCTGGTCATCCTGTACACCTCCATGAACCTGCCGATCGCGGTGTGGATGATGCAGTCCTTCCTCGCCGAGGTCCCGGCCGCGGTCATCGAGGCCGCTCGGGTGGACGGCGCGCGGCTGCCGACGATCCTCGCGCGCGTGGTGGCCCCGATCTCCCTCCCGGGCATCGCCGCGACCGCCCTGATCTGCTTCATCTTCAGCTGGAACGAACTGCTCTTCGCCCGTGTGCTGACGGGCGTGGTCGCCGAGACCGCCCCTGTCTTCCTGACCGGCTTCATCACCAGCCAGGGCCTGTTCCTGGCCAAGGTGTGCGCCGCGTCGCTCGTCGTCTCCCTGCCGGTGCTCGCCGCGGGGTTCGCCGCCCAGGACAAACTCGTCCAGGGCCTGTCCTTGGGAGCCGTGAAATGAAGGCCGCCGTCATCGAGTCCGTGGGCCGCGCCGTCGTCACCGAGGTCCCCGACCCGGCACCGGGCCCCCGCGAGGTCGTCGTGGAGGTGGCCGCCTGCGGCCTGTGCGGCACCGACCTGCACATCCTCCAGGGCGAGTTCGCCCCCGAGCTGCCGATCGTGCCGGGGCACGAGTTCGCCGGCGAGGTGGTCGGCGTCGGCTCCCAGGTGACCGAGGTGGCGATCGGCGACCAGGTGGCGGTCGACCCGTCCCTGTACTGCCACGAGTGCCGGCAGTGCCGTAACGGCCACAACAACCTCTGCGAGCGGTGGGCCGCGATCGGCGTGACCGTGCCGGGCGGGGCCGCGCAGTACGCGGTGGCCCCGGTGGCCAACTGCGTCAAGCTCCCCGAGCACGTCCACCCCCAGGACGCTGCGCTGGTCGAGCCCCTGTCGTGCGCGGTGCGCGGCTACGACATCCTCCAGTCCCGGCTCGGCGCGCACGTCCTCATCTACGGCTCCGGGACCATGGGCCTGATGATGCTGGAGCTCGCCAAGCGGACCGGCGCGGCGAGCGTGGACGTGGTGGACCTGAACCCGGCCCGCCTGGAGACCGCGCGCCTGCTCGGTGTCTCCGGCTCCGCCGCGAACGCCGACGAACTGGACCGCCCCCGGGGCTGGGACGTCGTGATCGACGCGACCGGCAACGCGGCGGCGATCCAGGACGGCCTGGAGCGGGTCGCCAAGGCGGGCACGTTCCTCCAGTTCGGAGTCGCCGACTACGCGACCCGGGTGACGATCGATCCGTACCGCATCTACAACCAGGAGATCACCATCACCGGCTCCATGGCCGTCCTGCGCAGCTACGAGCGGGCGGCGGAGCTGTTCGCGAACGGCGTCCTGGACCCGGACGTCTTCATCAGCGACCGCCTTCCGCTGGGCAGCTACCCGCAGGCGCTGGAGCAGTTCGCGGCGGGGTTGGGGCGGAAGATCGTGGTGGTCCCCTGAGCCGATCGGGGGCCTCTTCCTGGGTAAGGGAACGGTAAAGCGGTGCTGTTCGTTCACGGGGCATGACAGCTATGACCCCTGGCTCGAACATCCCTCTCCCCGCCCCCCGGGTGGCGGTGGACGTCGCCGCCCCGGTGCGGCTCGACGTTTCGGGCCTGCTGCTCACGGGCGACGGCAAGGTGCGCTCCGACGACGACTTCATCTTCTACAACCAGCCGAACGGGCCCGGTGTGACGTACCGCTCCGGCGGCGGTACGTCCCCGGACGCGATCATCGTCGACACGGCCGCCGTGCCGCCCGGGATCGAGAAGATCGTGGTCACCGCGAGCCCCGACGCCGCCGGCCAGACCTTCCAGGGCATCGAGCCGACGGCGACGATCCGCGACGCCGACGACGGCTCGGTGCTGGCCACGTTCACGCCGCCGCAGCTGGGCACGGAGACGGCCCTGGTGATCGTCGAGATCTATCTGCGGGGCGGCGCGTGGAAGGCGCGCGCGGTGGGCCAGGGGTATGCCAACGGGCTGGCCGGGATCGCGACGGACTTCGGCGTGACCGTGGAGGAGCCCGCGCCCGCCCCGGCCGCCCCCGCCGCCCGGCCCGCGGCCCCGGCGGCTCCCCCGGTCCCGCCCGCGCCGCCCGCCCCGGGCACCGGGAAGATCAACCTCGACAAGGGCCGGGTCAGCCTCCAGAAGAACCAGACCGTGTCCCTGGTCAAGGGCGGCAGCCCGCTGCTCTCCCAGGTCAGGATGGGCCTGGGCTGGGAGCCGGCGTTCCGCGGCAAGGACATCGACCTGGACGCCTCGGTCATCGCCTACGGCCCGCAGCGCAACCACGTCGACAGCTGCTACTTCGGCAAGCTGTCCATCCTGAACGGCGCGATCAAGCACTCCGGCGACAACCTCACGGGCGAGGGCGGCGGCGACGACGAGGTGATCGTGGTCGACCTCGGCCGGATCCCCCCGGAGGTCACCGGACTGGTCTTCACGGTCAACTCGTTCTCCGGCCAGAAGTTCACCGAGGTCGCCAAGGCCTACTGCCGCCTGCTGGACGCCGCGAGCGGCGAGGAACTGGTCCGCTTCGACCTCACGAGCGCCGAGGCGCAGACGGGCGTGATGATGGCGAAGCTGGTCCGGCAGTTCTCCGGGGAGTGGGACATGACGGCGATCGGCTCGTTCGTGAAGGCCCGGACGGTACGGAACATGGTCAAGCCGGGGGCGGAGGCGCTCTGACGCCGCATCGCGACGGGTGTGCGGCCGTGGGCGCTACGGCCGCAACCCCTCCGTGAGCAGTGTGAGATAGCGCCGGATCTCCTTGCCCTGCCCGTTGGCCAGTTCGGAGGCCGTGGCCAGTCCGTGCGCGAGGCGCAGGACTTCGATCGGCTCGATGTCGGGGCGCAGGGTGCCCTCCTTCTTCGCCGCGTCCACCAGCCGGGTCGCCGCGCCGCGGACCGTCACCCCGCAGGCCGCGACCGTGGCCGAACTGCCGTCCGTGACGGCCGAGCCCAGCAGCGCCTTCAGGCCGCGTACCTGGATGGTGGCGACGCACAGTTCGTTCAGCCACTCCGTCAGCGCGGCGCCCGGCGGCAGCTGGGCGGCGAACTCGTCGGCCTTCGCCGCCAGCCCTTCCAGCCGGTCCACGAACGCGGCCTCCAGCAGCGCCTGCCGGGTCGGGAAGTGCCGGTAGAGCGTGCCGGAGCCGACGCCCGCCCGTTTGGCGATGTCGTCCAGCGACGCGTTCTCCCCCTGCTCGGCGAAGGCCTCGACGGCGACCGCCAGCAGCCGCTCGTAGTTGCGCCGAGCGTCCGCGCGCATGGGCCTGACCTGCGTCATCCAGTTACTCCTTGCGAACCGGGGACTCTCTCCGTATCTTATCGAAGACTAAACGGAGACAGTCCCCGGTTACCGTCGTGCGCTCCACGGGCAGTCCGCCTGCCCGTACTTCTCCATGCCCGCGCCGGGGACGCACAGACCGGGAGAACCTCATGTCCGCCCCGTCCAGCCCGTCCGTCCCGTCCACCGCCGCCGACGCCCCGCCAGGCTCCCCGCACCCCGCCAGGCTCGGCTCCGCCCTCCTCGTCATCGTCGCCGCCTACATGATGGTCGGCGTCGACTCCACCGTCGTCAACGTCGCGCTGCCCGGCATCCAGCAGGGCCTGGGGTTCAGCCGTACCGGCCTGTCCTGGGTGCTCAACGCCTACACCCTCGCCTTCGGCGGTCTGCTGCTGCTCGGCGGGCGGGTCGGCGACATCGTCGGCCGCCGCCGTACGCTCGGCGCCGGAGCGCTGCTGTTCGCACTGGCCTCGCTGCTCGGCGGGCTCGCCGCGGAGGGCGGCTGGCTGCTCGCGGCACGCGCGCTACAGGGCGTCGGCGCCGCGCTGATCGCGCCCAGCACCCTGGCCCTGATCACCACCAACTTCCCCCAGGGCCCGCGCCGGCATCACGCCCTGAGCGTCTACTCCTCCATGGCCGGCATCGGCGGCTCCGTCGGCCTGGTCCTCGGCGGCATGCTCACCTCGTGGGCCTCCTGGCGCTGGGCCCTGCTCATCAACGTGCCCATCGGCATCGCCCTGTTCCTGGCCCTGCCCCGGTTCGTCGCCGAGACCCCGCGCCACGCGGGCCGCTTCGACCTCGCGGGCGCGCTGACCGGGACGGCCGGGATGACCTCGCTGGTGTACGCGTTCATCCGGGTCTCGGAGGAGGGCTGGACCGACACCCTGTCCCTGCTCGGGTTCAGCTGCGCCGGCGCGCTCCTGTCCGGCTTCACCCTGATCGAGTCCCGGGCCGGCCAGCCGATCATGCCGCTGCGGCTGTTCGCCGACCGGGACCGGGCGGGCGGCTACCTCACCATCATGCTGCTGCCCGCCGGCATGTTCGGCGCCTTCTACTTCCTCACCCTCGTCTGCCAGCAGGTCCTGCGGTACAGCCCGTTGCGCGCCGGGTTCGCGTTCCTGCCCATGACCCTGGCCATGTTCACGATGGTGCGGCTGCTGCCGAGACTGCTGGCCCGCTTCTCGGCCAAGGCGGTGCTGCTGACCGGCATCGTCCTGCTCATCGCCGCCGGCGGCTGGCTGTGGCGGTTGCGGCCCGGCGACGGATACACCACCGGGCTGCTCGGCCCGCTGCTGTTGCTCGGCGTGGGAGTCGGCCTGAGCTTCATGCCGCTCAACGCGACCATCCTGGCCGGCATCGGACCACGGGAGGCGGGTGCCGCGTCCGGGCTGCTGCAAACGCTGCAGTGGCTGGGCGGCACCCTCGGACTCGCCGTCCTGGTCACGGTGTACGGCACGGCGACCCGGCACGCCTCCGGTACCCCGGCCGAGCTCCTCACCCACGGCGCGGCCCGTGCCTTCGGCATCGGGGCGGTGGTCGCGGTGGCCGCGTTGCTGGTGGCGGGGTTCGTCATCACGGCGCCGCGGAAGCAGGCGGCTTAGCCGCACGCGTCGTCGGGATCGTGCGTCGGCCACCGGTGCGTGGGGGCTGGTCGCGCAGTTCCCCGCGCCCCTTCCAAGCGCTGCCGACAGCGCCCCCGTAGGGGCGCGAGGAACTGCGCGACCAGCCACGACGGCGCCGCAGCCGACCACCGGCGCACACGGCGGAACGATCGGCAAACCGTCTAGAACAGAGCGCTGTACGCGTTCAGCGCAGGCTGGCCACCCAGGTGGGCGTAGAGCACCGTGGAGTCGGCGCCGATCTCGCCGCGCTCGACCAGGTCGATCATCCCCGCCATCGACTTCCCCTCGTACACCGGGTCGGTGACCATGCCCTCGGTGCGGGCGGCCAGGCGCATCGCCGCCAGGGTGGTCTCGTCCGGAACGCCGTAGGTCCCCGCGTGGTAGCGGTCGTCCAGCTCCACGGTCAGCTCACCCTTGACCCCGATCAGTTCGCCGGTCCGCCGGGCGATCCGGGCGACCTGTTCGCGGGTCTCGGCGGGCTTGGCCGACGCGTCGATGCCGATGACCCGGCGCCCGCGGCCGCCCGCCTCCTCCAGCGCGGCGAACCCCGCCACCATGCCGGCCTGCGTCGACCCGGTCACCGAGCAGACGACCACCGTGTCGAAGAAGACCCCCGACTGCCGCTCCTGCTCGGCGACCTCGTACGCCCAGCCCGCGAAGCCGAGCCCGCCGAGCGGGTGGTCGGAGGCGCCGGCCGGGATGGCGTACGGCTTGCCGCCCGACTCCTCGACCTCGCGCAGCGCCAGTTCCCAGCTCTCCTTGAAGCCGATCCCGAACCCGGCCCGGACCAGGCGCACATCGGCGCCGGCCAGCCTGCTGATCAGGATGTTGCCGACCTTGTCGTACACGGAGTCCGGCCACTCCACCCAGCTCTCCTGCACCAGCACGCACCTGAGTCCGGCGCGGGCGGCCACGGCGGCGACCTGGCGGGTGTGGTTGGACTGCACCCCGCCGATGGAGACGAGGGTGTCGCAGCCCTTGGCGAGGGCGTCCGCGACCAGGTACTCCAGCTTGCGCGTCTTGTTGCCGCCGTACGCGATCCCGGAGTTGCAGTCCTCCCGCTTGGCCCACAGCGCGGCGCCGCCGAGGTGGGCGGTCAGGCGCTCCAGGGGATGCACGGGCGAGGGGCCGAAGAGGAGGGGGTAACGGTCGTAGGAGGAAAGGGACATGGAGTGCCTCCTGGTGGCGTGGGTCAGTCGACCGGGTCGGCATCGACCAGGTCGGAGAGGGTGAGCCAGATGTCGGCCGTGATCCGGACCGCCGCCTGGGTGTCGCCGGCCGCGCAGGCCTCGATGAGCCGCTCGTGCAGGCCGGCCGAGCGGCAGGAGCCGCCCTCGCCGAAACGGCGGCGCTCCAGGCGGCGGATGAGGGGGGTGTAGCGGGCGACGGTGGCGGCGGCCGCGCCGTTGCCGGCCACCCGGACCAGGACGTCGTGCAGTGCGTCGTCGGCCCTCAGGGCCTCGTCCACGTCACCGGCGCGTACGGCGGCGGCGAACCGGTCGTTGGCCGCGCGCATCAGGTCGAGGTCGGCGTCCCGCAGCCGGGGTACGGCGGCCCGGGTGACCAGCTCGTGCATGGCACCGACCACGGCCGCCGCGTCCCGTACGTCGGCGGCCACCACCGGGGTGACCCGGGTGTAGCTCTGCGGCTTGCTCTCCAGGAGCCCCTCGTCGACGAGCCGCGCGAACGCCTCCCGCACCGGCGCCCGGGACAGCCCGAGCCGCTGTGCGAACTCGGCGTCACGCACCACCGCGCCGGGTTCGATCTCCCCGGCGACGATGGCGTCCCGGATCGCGGCGTAGGCGCGGTCGCGCAGCAGGGTGCGGGGGACGGGTCGTAGAGCCTCCATGAACTGAAATGTTAGATATCAGTGACCGCGCGGGCAAGGCCGTGCGCCGCGATCCCTTGCGGTGCGGGTCACCCGCGCAGGTGGACCGGCAGGTCCAGGGCTGCCGGCCGTCCGCCGCATCGGACAGCCCCCGCCCGCACGGGTGACTCGGCTTTCTAACGCCGCTGGCGCTTCCAGGGCCCGGTGATCGCGAGCATGATGCCCGGGGTCTGGATGTTGGCGTAGAGGGTCCGGCCGTCGGGCGAGAAGGTGACGCCGGTGAACTCGCTGTATTCGGGCGCCTCTTCGGTGCCGATGTTCAGTTCGTTGCGGGCGATGGGGTAGGTGCGGCCGCTGTCGGTGGCCCCGAACAGGTGCTGGAGGCCCTCGCCGTCCTCGGCGATGACCAGACCGCCGTACGGCGAGACGGTGATGTTGTCCGGGCCGTCGAAGGCGCCCTCCACGGACGGGTCCGGGTTGACGCCGATGCGGACCTTGAGCGTGAGGGTGCGGCGCTTGGGGTCGTAGAACCAGACCGAGCCGTCGTGCTGGACGGGGCTCTCCGCGCGGGCGTAGGAGGAGACGATGTACACGCCGCCGTCGCCCCACCACATGCCCTCCAGCTTGCGGGCGCGGGTGACCTGGCCGGTGGTGAACTGCTTGCGGACGGACGTGGTCCTCGCGTCGCGGTCCGGGACGTCCACCCAGTCGACGCCGTAGACGGTGCCGGTCTTCGTGGCGCGGGAGAGGTCGTCGACGAACCGGCCGCCGGAGTCGAAGCACTTGAACGCCTGGAGGGTGCCGGCGTCGTCGGCGAGGGTGCGCAGCTTGCCGCGGCCGTGGTGGAAGTGCTCGGGCGGGGTCCAGCGGTAGAGCAGGCCGTTGGGGTTGGAGGCGTCCTCGGTGAGGTAGAGGTGGCCGCGCCCCGGGTCGACGACGACGGCCTCGTGGGCGTAGCGGCCGAGCGCCTTGACGGGCTTGGGGTCGCGGTTGGCCCGGCGGTCCTCGGGGTCGACCTCGAAGACGTAGCCGTGGTCCTTGGTGAAACCGCCTGCGCCGGCCTTGTCCTCGGTCTCCTCGCAGGTCAGCCAGGTGCCCCAAGGGGTGTTGCCGCCGGCGCAGTTGGTGGCGGTGCCGGCGATGCCGACCCACTCGGCGACGTGGCCGCCGGGGCGGACCTCGACGACGGTGCAGCCACCGGCGGCGGCCGGGTCGTAGACGAGGCCCTCGGTGAGCGGAACGGGGTACTTCCAGTTGGCGCGGGGGCCCGCCAGCTCGTGGTTGTTGACGAGGAGGGTGGCGCCGCGCGGGCCGTCGAAGGCGGAGGTGCCGTCGTGGTTGGAGGGAGTGAACTCGCCGGACTCCAGCTTGGTCCTGCCGCTGTACGTGATCACGCGGTACCTGAAGCCGGCGGGGAGCGCGAGGATGCCGTCGGGATCGGGCAGCAGCGGCCCGTAGCCGACCCCGCCGTGCCCGTGCGCCGCCTCGGCCGCGTCGGTCTCGGTGGCGGCGAGGGCGTTCGGCGCGCTGGCGAGGGCGCCGACACTGCCCGCCAGCGCGACACCGGCACCGGTGATCGCGGACGTCCTGGCGAAGTCCCTGCGGGTGAGCGACATGGTGTCTCCTGTGACGGTCGGACTGCCGTGGAGGTGGCGGATCTCAACTCGGCGCACACGCTCCCGTCCACCTCTGAACACCGGTTGAACACAGGGCGACATCACGGTCGGGTGTTCCATGAATGCGCAATCCCCGCCCCACGCCACCCAAAAGCCCACCCCAAGAACACCCCGCAGAGGGCAACGGCCTCCCCCGGCCGCGGAAGCGACTCCGGCACCGGAGCCCACCGCGCTCCCAAGGCCGAACTCCCTCCCGGCACACGCCTTCGCCGCTGCGTCGTTCCCGCCGCGACAGCGCTCGGCTTCGTTCTTTCCCGCCACAACGGCGCTCAGTTCAAACGGCGGTGCCCGACCACCCGCACGCCCGATCGCACCGGCGCGCACCACAACACCGCGCCCCGCCGCATCCTCTTCTCCCGCCGCGACGGCGCTCAGCCGTGCACAACGCGTCCGACGGTGCCCGACCTCCGCGCACCCCCGCCCCTTCGATCCCCCTACCCCCCGTGCTGCGACCGCGCCTTGAACGCCGCCTTGCGGGCCTCCTTGGCCACCTTCTTGTCCGGGTGGAGGCGGCCCATCGCCTCCAGTACGTCGGCCGTGTCGGGGTGGCCCACCCGCCACGCCTGGGCGAAGAATCCGCTGTGCTGCCGGGCGAGGCCCTCCACCAGGGCCTGGAGTTCCTCGGAGTTGCCCTCGGCGGCCAGTTGCGCGGCCACCGTGTCGATGGTCAGCCAGAAGATCATGTCCTGGGAGGGCGCCGGCACCTCGGCGGCGCCGCGTTCGGCCAGCCAGACCCGCGCCAGGCCGCCCAGCTCGGGGTCGCCGAGGACTTCCCGCAGGGCGGGCTCGGCCTCGGGGCCGAGCAGCGACAGCGCCTGCTGGCAGCGCAGCCGCCGCAGCGGGGCGCCGGGGTCCGCGCCGCGCGCGGCGGCCAGCAGCTCCCGGGCGGCGGCGAGGGATTCGCGGCGGGCCAGCCACTGCTCGGTCTCGGCCTGCGCGGCCGCCTGCGGGAACGCGGCGGTGCCGTCGAGCAGCGCGTCCGCGCCCTTGTCGGCGAGCTCCCCGACCGCCGGCGCCTCGAAGCCGGCCTCCAGCAGCCGCGCCCGCAGCCCGTACGCGCCGAGCGGGGTGAGCCGCACCATGCCGTACCGGGAGACGTCGGCCTCGTCGACCGGCCCGGCCGCCGGCTCCTCCTCCGCGTCGGCCATCAGGGTCTCGTCGACCGGCTGGTACTCGACGAGCCCGACCGGCTCCAGCAGCCGGAACTGGTCGTCGAGCCGCATCATCGCGTCGGAGACCTGTTCCAGGACGTCGTTGGTGGGCTCCCCCATGCCGCTGGGCACGATCATCGACGCGGCGAGCGCGGGCAGCGGCACCGAGGCCTCGCCGGAGCCGCCCTCGCTCACGGAGAGCAGGTAGAGGTTGCCGAGGACCCCGTCGAGGAACTCCGCCTCCGCCTCGGGGTCCCAGCCGAGTGACGAGAAATCGACCTCGCCGCCCTCGTCCAGCGCGTCGACGATTCCGTCCAGGTCGGGCACGCTCGCGTCGGCGATCACGGTCTCCAGGGCCGCCTGCCAGACCCCGAGGACGTCGTGCGGCGAACCGCCGGTGAGCAGCGCCAGCTCCTCCCCCGCGGCCACGGTCCCGGCCTCCTCGTCGGCGATCTCGACGAGCCCGGTGTCCACGGCGACCCGCCAGGCCTCACCGGCGTAGGCGGCGGCGTCGTCCCCGGTGAGTCCGAGCGCCTCGGCGGCGGCCGGCAGCTGCTCCTCGACCAGTTCGCCGCCCGCGTCCACGCGGGTGTCGGGGCCGGCCCAGCGGGCGAGCCGGGCGGCCCGGGTGAGCAACGGCGTGGACAGCGCGGCGTGCGCCAGCTCCGCTTCGGAACGCAACCGCACCGGGGGCAGGGGGGCGCTGTCAGACATCGGCTGCTTCTCCTCGGACGCCTCAACGGTCGTACGGCGACCTGGACACCGTATCGACGGTCGTACGGCCACCTGGACGCCGTACGGCTCAGCCGCTCAGCCTAGACGGATTTCCACCCATGCCGCCCGGTTCATCTCTCCGCCGGGCCCCGTACGTGGCTGAAACCTTGACAACTGCCCTGAACAGGCAGGAGATTGACGCGCGTAGAAATCGGGTGGGACAACTGTTCACTCCGGATCTACGCGTGTCACATCCGTGTCACACGGCATACATGAACGTGTCATGAACGCTCCATAAACCGCCCTTGTCCCGGCGCTTCCGATGTCCCCGGAGGGATTCCCTTGCCGAGCAGGTCTTCCGCGCGTCTCGCCGCGCTCACCGTCGCCACCGTCTGCAGCGCGGCGTCCGCCGTCGCCCTCACCTCGCCCGCCCAGGCCGACGGGCTGCGTATCCACGACGTCCAGGGCACCACGCGCATATCGCCGTACGCCGGCCAGAAGGTGACGGACGTCCCCGGCATCGTCACGGGCACGCGCACCTACGGCTCTTCCAGAGGTTTCTGGATCCAGGATCCGACGCCGGACGACAACCCGGCCACCAGCGAGGGCGTCTTCGTCTTCACCAGCTCCACCCCGAAGGTCGCGGTCGGCGACTCCGTCACGGTCACCGGCACGGTCTCCGAGTACGTCCCCGGCGGCGCCTCCTCCGGCAACCAGTCGCTGACCGAGATCACCAAGCCGACGATCACCACGGTCTCCACCGGCAACGCGGTCCCGGCGCCGGTCGTCATCGACAAGAAGTCGGTGCCGAGCGCGTACACCCCCACCGGCGACACGGCCGCGGGCGGCTCGGTCAACGGGCTGCCCCTTCAGCCGGAGAAGTACGCCCTGGACTACTACGAGTCCCTGGAGGGCATGAACGTCCAGGTCAAGGACGTCCGCGTGGTCACCGCCACCGACCCGTACGCCGAGCTGTGGGTCACGGTGAAGCCGCACGAGAACCGCACCGAACGCGGCGGCTCGCTGTACCGCTCCTACCGCGACCAGAACACCGGCCGGCTGCAGATCCAGTCCCTCGGCCCCACCGCCGGCTTCCCGGTGGCGAACGTCGGCGACACCCTGACCGGCGCCACGACCGGACCGATGGACTACAACCAGTACGGCGGCTACACCCTCGTCGCGAGCACGCTGGGCACTCTGAAGAGCGGTGGCCTGCAGCGCGAGACGACGAAGAAGCAGTCGCACGGCGAGCTGGCGGTGGCGACCTACAACGTCGAGAACCTCGACCCCTCCGACGGCACCTTCGCCGCGCACGCCGCCGCGATCGTGAGCAACCTCCAGTCGCCCGACATCGTGTCCCTGGAGGAGATCCAGGACAACAACGGCGCCACGGACGACGGCACGGTCGCCGCCGACGTGACGGTGAACAAGCTGATCGACGCGATCGTCGCGGCGGGCGGTCCGGCGTACCAGTGGCGTTCCATCAACCCGGTCAACGACCGGGACGGCGGCGAGCCCGGCGGCAACATCCGCCAGGTCTTCCTGTTCAACCCCGAGCGGGTGTCCTTCGTCGACCGCGCGGGCGGCGACTCCACCACCGCGGTGGGCGTCACCGACGTGCACGGCAAGGCCCAGCTGACGGCCTCCCCCGGCCGCGTCGACCCGGCGGACTCCGCCTGGACGACCAGCCGCAAGCCGCTCGCCGGTGAGTTCGTCTTCCGCGGCAAGACGGTCTTCGTGATCGCCAACCACCTCAACTCCAAGGGCGGCGACCAGGGGCTGACCTCGCAGTACCAGCCGGTGGTGCGCAGCTCGGAGACCCAGCGCCACGCGCAGGCGACGCTGGTCAACGCGTTCGTCAAGAGCATCCTCGACGTCCAGAAGGACGCCGAGGTCATCGCGCTCGGCGACATGAACGACTTCGACTTCTCCGGTACCACCAAGATCCTGGAGAACGGCGGCGCGCTCTGGTCGGCGATCCGGTCGCTGCCCACGAAGGAGCGCTACACCTACGACTACCAGGGCAACGAGCAGGTCCTGGACCAGATCCTGATCAGCAAGGAGATCCGCCGCACCGGCGACTTCGAGTACGACAGCGTGCACATCAACTCGGAGTTCCACGACCAGATCAGCGACCACGACCCGCAGGTGCTGCGCTTCCGCCCCTGACGGCCCGCGGAGTTGCTCGACGCCTGAGACCCGCTCGGCTCAGGACTGGCTGAACACCCCGTTCAGCCAGTCCTGCCAGGCGGTCTCGTTCGCCTCGGCGTCGGCGTCCGGCGCGAAGTCGTGGACGCTGATGCCGACCGGGGCGCCCCAGTGGTTGCGGCCGAAGAACCGGACGAGGGCGTCCTCGGTGCGCAGCCCGATGAAGTACGGGTCGCGGTAGTCGACCACCGCGTCCAGGGCCCGCCCGCCGGGTCCCCGGACGCTCGCCTTCGCGCCCGCGGCCAGGTCGTCCGGCAGACCGAGGGCGCGGCCCACGGCGGTGAAGGCGTCCGGCGCCTGGGACGCCTCCGGACCGTTCAGCTGGGCGAAGCTCACCGGGCGGGGCGCGAAGTGGGTGAGGTACTCGCGCAGGGTGTGCAGGTAGAAGTCGGTGTGCCGGTTCGCGCCGTCGTACTGGTTGTCCCAGTCGTCGGTGAAGATCCCGCTGTGCACGTAGCGCACCCAGGCGCGGCGGCCGCCGTCGCGCTCCTCGATGACGTGCTCCAGCTGGTTGGCGCTCTGCGTCGGGAAGCCGACGTCCTCGCTGCGGGTGACCAGGTGGTGCGGCGGGTCGTAGGCGGTGACGGTGGAGCCGAAGGCCGCCGTACCGCCCACCCGGGGCTCGGGCGGCTGCATCGGCCACAGATAGCCGCCGGTCCCGTTGGTGATCGCCTCCCACACCTCCCCGGGCGTGGCGTCGACCTCGAACTCACGGGCGATCTCGAATTCCTTGGACATGATGGGGCTCCTGCCGCCTACTGTTCCTGCTCGGGGGTGGGCCGGTCCTTGACCGTGGGATGGACGGCGACCACGATCCGGTGGTCCCGGCCGCTCTCCGCGTCGGGTGCGTCGTACTTGCGGATCAGCGCGCTCACACCCGCCGCCAGCTCCTGCACGAAGGCCGCGCGGTCGGCTGCGGAGGCGAAACGGACCTCGCCGTCCAGCGCGTATGTCGCCAGCCGCTTGCGGGCCTTGGCCGCCCCCGTGATCAGCATGCCGACATCGCGCACCAGGCGCGCGCCGAGCGCGAGCAGCCAGCGCGCGGAGAGCTGGTCGCGGAAGCGGTCCGGGTCCGGCTGCACGGCGGGCAGGGCGGCCGGCGAGATGACGTACGACGCGGCGGTCGCGCGCATCAGCCGCTCGGTGACATTGCCCTTGCGCCGCTCGCCGGCCAGCTCGACCAGGCCGTGCCGCTCCAGCGCCTTCAGGTGGTAGTTCACCTTCTGCCGGGGCAGTCCGACCCGGCCGGCCAGCATGGCGGCCGACGCGGGCGCGCCGGCCAGTTCGGCGAGCAGCCTGGCCCGTATGGGGTCCAGCGACGCTGCGGCCGCCTCGGGGTCCTCGATCACGGTGACGTCCAGCATGGCTCCACCGTCTCACCGAAAACTTTTTTTGTCCAGGCAAGTGGAGTTTTCGGTGAGACGGCGGCCCTGAGTCTGGCGGGGCCCCTCGACGGGGCTCAGCCGCGCCGGTCGCGGCGGCGTCGCAGCAGGCTCGCGGTCGCGACGGCGACCGCGGCGGAGGCGGCGAGCAGCGCGGGGCGCGGGTGCCGCAGAGCGGCCCGGACCACCAGGCCGACGGGCCGCGGAGCCCGCTTCTCGACGGCGTGCCCCGCCTCGGCGGCCTTGTCGTACGCCAGGTGACCGGCCCGCCCCGCCTGCTCCTGGAGGACGTGCCGCGCCTTCGTCATCTGCTCCTGAGCGGTGTGGCCGCCCCTGACAGCCCGGTCCTGGGCCCCGTGACCGGCCTTGGTGGCGCCGTCGCGCAGGTGCACGGTCAGTGCGCCGGCCTTGTCCTTGAGGTCGGCGGCGCGGGCCTGGGCGCGCCCCTTGAGGTCGGCCTTGGCCGCCAACGTGCCCGCGCGGTCGCTCAGTCGAGCCCCCGCTCCGTGTGCGGTCCTGTCCGTCATCGCTGTGCCCCTCCTGGTCTCGTCGGCATCCGCACTGTGTTGCGGAACCTTCGGGTACCCGGAAAGCCGCCTGTCAGACCGTCAGCCCCGGTGCCCCGCCTCGGCGTCATGGCCCCGAGGCGGGCCGGCCGGCTCTGGAGCCAGTCGAGACGGGCCCGCAACAGCGCGGTCTCCGGCAGGAGTTCGGGCCCCCGAAGGGCTCGCCCGGCGCCGGCACGGCAGAGCCGCCCCCGGCACCCCCGGCGATCACCCGCACCCCCTGCCCCGCCAGCCGGGCGAACCGGCGAGCGAGACGGACGCACGAGGCGGCGGCCCGCGGCTTCATCGGCGCCTGCCACGACCCATGACCTGCCGTCGGTGACCGTCGAGCCCATAGGGGCCCATGAGGGGCGGAGTCGGACGCAGGGCCTGGGGACCCAGAAGGCCGACAACTTAGCATTGCTAAGACATGTCGGGTAGAAAAATTAAGTAGAGCTAAGTCGTCGGGCTGCCGAGACTACCTCCATGACGAACGCAGGCGACACCACCAGCCCCTCCCGCCCCTTCGGCCGCGCGCTCTGCGCGATGGTCACCCCCTTCACCGACGCGGGGGCGCTCGACCTCGACGGCGCCCGGCGGCTGGCCGCACATCTGGTGGCGCGGGGCTGCGACGGCCTGGTGCTGAACGGCACCACCGGCGAGTCGCCGACCACCTCGGACGCCGAGAAGGCGGAGCTGATCGCGGCGGTCCGGGAGGCGGTGGGCGAGCGGGTGCCGCTCGTGGCCGGCGTGGGCACCGCGGACACCCTGCACACCGTCGAACTGGCGCGGGCGGCGGAGAAGGCGGGCGCGGACGGGGCGCTGGTGGTCTCCCCGTACTACAGCAGGCCGCCGCAGGACGCGCTGGAGGCGCACTTCCTGGAGGTGGCCGACGCCGGCGGGCTGCCGGTGATGCTGTACGACATCCCGGGCCGCACCGGCACCCGGATCGAGCCGGAGACGCTGATCCGGCTCGCCGCGCACCCCCGGATCGTGGCCGTGAAGGACTGCTCGTACGACTTCCTCGGCGCCCAGAAGGTGCTGGCCCGGACGGACCTGGCGTACTACGCGGGCTGCGACGAGCACATCCTCGCCCTGTACGCGGTGGGCGCGGCCGGCTGTGTGAGCACGGTGGCCAATGCCGTCCCCGCCCATGTCGCCGCGATCCTGGACGCGTTCGACGCCGGCGACACCGCCCGCGCGCGGGGACTCCAGCTGCGGGCGACCCGGTTGATCGAGGCGATGACGGCCGCGGGCCTGCCGGGCACGGTCACCTCGAAGGCGCTGCTCGGCGCGCTCGGTCTGCCGGCGGGACCGGTGCGGCCACCCCTGCGGCCCGCCGGCCGGGAGGCGACCGACGGACTGCGGGCGGTGTACGAGGAGTTCGTGGCCGCCTGATCAGCGCGACTCGGCGAAGACCGGTGTCCAGCGGCCGGCGTCGCGGCCGGCGCCCTTGCGGAAACCGCTGAGCGGGACGGTCCTGTCGCTGCCGATGGTGACCAGGACGAGGCGGTTGTGGAACTCGCTGCCGCCGTCCTTGCCGATGTCCCAGGCGATGAGGGACCTGTTGCCGGCCCAGGCGAGGAGCTGCTGCCCGTGCACCTCGGTCTTCTTGCCGGTACCGAGGTCGGTGATCCAGGAGGAGGTCTTCATCGTCCTGCCCGCGAAGTCACCGGCGACCCGCTTGCCGTCGGGCGACAGTCCCGCTTCGACGTACCACTTCAGATTCCGCTCGCCGGCCGGGGCGGGGACCTCGTAGCCGTGGCGGTCGTAGAACTGCATCCCGGGTTCGCTGGTCAGGCCCGCCCAGACGTACTGGCCGAAGCGGCTGGGGGCGAAGTCCTGGCGGACGTTGATCGTGGGCAGTCCCATGCTGTCGTGCGGGCTGCCGACCTTGCTCCAGGAGCCCTTCCCGGAAGCCACGTCGAGGACGTAGAAGCCGGTGCGCGGCATGGTGACGGGCATGGCGAAGGAGGTGCCGTCCTTGTCGTCCGCCGCCCTGGTCGCCACGTCGGGGTCGGCGGAGTAGGTCGTCGCGACCAGTTCGCGGCCGTCGTGGGAGAACGCGACCCCGCCGACCCCGTGCTCGACCTGGATCCAGCGGGCCACCTTGCCGGTGGTGAGGTCGAGCAGGCCGATCCGCCGGGCGGGGATCTTCCGTTCCAGGACGGCGGCCGTCCGCAGGCCGGGGGCGACGGCGACGAACGACCAGCGGGCGTCCTTCTCGTAGCGGCCGGTGCGCTGGTCCAGCAGCCAGTAGGTGCGGGTGGTGTGGGACCGGCGGGCCGTCTGCTCGACGCTTTCGGTGGTGTAGTACGCGGCCATCGTGGCGTCGCCCGCCCGGATCAGCTCGCGGGGCGGTGACTGGTCGGGGTGGGCGCGGGTCTCACCGGGATCGAGGACCCCGGCGGGACGTACGTCGTCCTTGCCGCCGTCGAGCAGTGGCACGCCCACCGCGACGGCGACCACGGCCGCGGTGGCCACGGCGACGGAGGCGAGCCGGCGGGCCCGGCGGCGCCGGCGGACCGCCAGCACCTGGTCGGCGAACCCGGCCCGAAGCGGCAGCTGTTCGGCGGCCTGTTCGCGCAGCGTGTCGCGCAGGAGTTCCTCGACGTTCACGGCCGCACCTCCGCGGGCGAGTGGTCACGGGACGGCGGCTGGTCGCGGCCGGTGTCCGGGGCGAGGGCGGCCAGTTCGGGCGCGAGGGCGCGCAGCCTGGCCAGGGAACGGTGGGTGGTGGACCGTACGGTGCCGACGGAGCAGCCGAGCAGCCGGGCCACGTCGGCCTCGGGGAGGTCCTCGAAGTAGCGCAGGACCAGGACGGTGCGCTGGCGGGCGGTGAGCCGGGACAGGGCCGCGCGCAGGACGAGGCGCAGTTCGGCGGTGGCGGCGGTGTCGGGTGCCGGTGGACTCTCCGGCGGTTCGGCGACACTGAGTTCACGCCGGCGCCACTTCAGGCGCCAGCGGCTGATCTGCTGCCGGTAGAGGACCTGCCGAACATAGGCCTCGGGCTCGTCGATGCGCTGCCAGCGGCCGGCCGCCTTGATCAGGGCGTTCTGAAGCAAGTCCTCGGCGGCGTGCCGGTCGCCGCCGGTCAGCAGCACGGCCGTCCTCAGCAGTGCCGAGGACCGGCTGCCCACGAAATCCCGGAAGCTCTCCTGCAGGTCCGCATCCATCGTCACCGTCTCTTCCCCCGGGCCCACCCGATGTCCGGGCCCTGTACCCGTGGTGACGCGTGCGCAGCGGCGCTGCTATGCCTGTCCGGCGCGAGAATATTCACCGGCGCTCCGCGTGCCCGCTGCCGTACGTTGGCCTCGTGAGCCGCCCCCTGCTGTTCCTGGACGTCGACGGCCCCCTCAACCCGTACGCGGCAAAGCCGGAGCGGCGCCCCGAGGGCTGTACGACGATCCGGGCGACCGTCCGCCCGGGGCGACCGCTGCGGGTGTGGCTGAACCCGTCGCACGGCCCGGCGCTGCTCGCCCTCGGTTACGAGCTGTGCTGGGCGACCACCTGGATGGCCGAGGCCAACCGCTGGATCGGCCCGGTCCTCGGCCTGCCCGAGCTGCCCTGCGTCGACTTCGGCCGGGGCCTGCCGGCGGAGCGCCCGGACGGAGTCCACTGGAAGACGGAGGCGATCGTGGCCTACGCCGGGGGCCGGCCGTTCGCCTGGGTGGACGACGAGCAGAGCCCGGCGGACACCCGGTACGTCCGCGCCCACCATCCCGGCCCGGCCCTGCTCCGTCACGTCGATCCCCGGATCGGGCTGCGGGACGCCGACTTCGCCGCACTGGCGGAGTTCCGGACGTCCCTGCCGTACGACGGCTGAGCGCCCTCCCGGCCGGAAGGGCGCTCAGCCCGGCGGCGCGGCGTCGTGCGTCAGTTGTGGCTGTGCAGGATCTCGTTCAGGCCGCCCCAGACCGCGTTGTTCGGGCGGGCCTCGACGGCGCCGGTGACCGAGTTGCGGCGGAAGAGGATGTTGGAGGCGCCGCTGAGCTCGCGGGCCTTGACGATCTGGCCGTCGGGCATGGTGACGCGGGTGCCCGCGGTGACGTACAGGCCGGCCTCGACGACGCACTCGTCGCCGAGGGCGATGCCGACGCCCGCCTCGGCGCCGATCAGGCAGCGCTCGCCGATGGCGATGACGACGTTGCCGCCGCCGGAGAGCGTGCCCATGGTGGAGGCGCCGCCGCCGATGTCGGAACCGTTGCCGACCACGACACCGGCCGAGATCCGGCCCTCGACCATCGAGGTGCCGAGGGTGCCGGCGTTGAAGTTGACGAAGCCCTCGTGCATGACGGTGGTGCCCTCGGAGAGGTGCGCGCCGAGGCGGACCCGGTCGGCGTCGGCGATGCGCACGCCCTTCGGGACGACGTAGTCCGTCATCCGCGGGAACTTGTCGATCGAGGTCACCTGGAGGTGCAGGCCCTCGGCGCGGGCGTTCAGCCGGACCTTCTCGATCTCGTCGACGGCGACCGGGCCGAGGGAGGTCCAGGCGACGTTGGCGAGCAGGCCGAAGATGCCGTCCAGGCTCTGGCCGTGCGGCTTCACCAGGCGGTGCGAGAGCAGGTGCAGGCGCAGGTAGGCGTCGTGGGTGTCGAGCGGCTTGTCGTCGAGGGAGGCGATGACCGTACGGACCGCGACGACCTCGACACCGCGGCGGGCGTCCGGGCCGAGCGCCTTCCCGGCGCCCTCGCCGAGCAGTTCCACGGCCTTCTCCGCGGACAGCCGCTCGGTGCCGGACGGGCCGGGCTCGGCCAGGAGTTCGGGGGCGGGGAACCAGGTGTCGAGAACGGTGCCGTCGGCGGCGATCGTGGCGAGGCCCACGGCGGCGGCACCGGTGGAACGAGGAGCAGTGGTGTCGGTCATGAGGGCAACCTAACCGGCCGGGGGCCGGGGAGGCGAACCAGCGTGCGGGGCGTCTCAGGGGGCGGGCCGTGACGACGGGCCGGGTGGCCCGCGCTTCCTCGTGGTGCGTCCGTTCAGGGAATCACCCGCCCCAGCGCCTCCCGCGCGTACCTCTCGTCGTACGGCGTCCCGGTCAGCAGCACCTGGAGGCAGATCCCGTCCATCAGTGCGACCAGCGCCCGCGCGGTGACCGGGTCGGTGCGCCGGGCCAGCCGTTCGGCGAGGTCGTCGGCCCACTCGGCGGCGACGGGGCGCAGGGCCGGACGGCGCAGGGCGGCGAGGTAGAGCTCGTACTCCAGTTCCACGGCGGTACGGTCACCGCTCAGCCAGTCGCCGAGGATCCGGGCGAGGACGGTGGCGAGGTCCGCCGAGGAGTCGTCCAGGCCTCCGTACGCGGCGACCGCCTTGGCGAAGCACTCGTTCGCCTGGCGCAGGGCGGCGACCATCAGCTCGTCGAGGGTCTTGAAGTGGTACGTGGTGGAGCCGAGCGGGACGTCGGCCTCGGCGGCGACGGTGCGGTGGCTCAGCCCCGCGAGCCCCTTCTCGCCGACGACCCGGATCGCCGCGTCGATGATCCGCTGCCGTCGATCGGGGTCGTAACGGCGGGGCATCAGTGCGCGCCTCCCAGGTTCAGGACCACTACTCCGCCGACGATCAGCAGGATCCCGGCCACCTTGACCGGGGTCAGTGTCTCCCCGAACAGCAGCAGGCCCAGCACGGCGACGGCGGCGGTGCCGACCCCGGACCAGATCGCGTACGCAGTGCCGATCGACACGGTCTTCAGCGTCTCGGCCAGCAGCAGGAACGAGACGACGTATCCCAGTGCCGTCAGCAGCGACGGCCAGAGTCTGCTGAAGCCGTCCGCGTACTTCATCGCCGTCGTGGCGGCGACCTCGGCGGCTATGGCGCCGGCGAGCGTCAGATATCCCATGTGTACGAGTGTACGCACCGTTGCGTACGGTCGTACACAACCGTGCCGGGCCGTCCTGGCCTCAGTGCAGGGGCCGGCCCGCCGCCACCGGACCCGGTTCGCGCAGCCGTGTCACGCGGTCGAGCATCCGGCGCTTGGCGAGGGCCGCGCGGCGCAGGGCGAGGACGCGGCGGTAGCGGAGCAGTTCGGCCGGGTCGGGCCGGACCGCCCCGCCCGGCGCGTAGCCGTACCGCGCCAGACGGTCGCCCAACGCGGCCTCGGCGAGCCGGATCTGGTCCGGCGTCAGCCGCCGCTGCCAGCTGCCGGCCCGGGAGGCGTCCAGGGCGCCGTGGGTACGGCGGTGCCAGGTCTTGCGGGCCGGTACGGCGGCGCGCGCCAGACGGTGCGGTTCGGTCGTCCGCAGGTCGTACTCCTCGCCCAAGTAGGTGCAGATCATGCGGAGTTGGTGTTCAGGGTCGGTGATCAGGTCCTCGTAGCGGACCTCGTGCCAGGCACCGGGGCCGAGCCGTCGGGCGTGGCGCCGGGTCACGTCCGCCACCTGGGCCCAGGTGGCGACGGCCTCGTGGAAGCCGCGGTGCCACCAGGGCATACCGAGGAGCGAGGCCACGCAGTCCCGGCCGTCGCGGACGAGGTGCACGAACTGGGCGTCCGGGAAGAGCCGCAGGATCTCCTCTACGTGCAGGGCGTAGGCGGGCCGCTTGTCGCCCCAGCGCACCTTGCCGCGGCTGTCCGCGTACGCCTTGAGGGCGATGCCGAGGGCCGAGCCGAGGGTGGGCGGGCCGTCGGCGATCCGGCCGGCGACGTCCTCGGCGTCCAGGCCCAGTTCATGGAAACGGGTTTCCCTGCGGCCGGTGATCCAGTGCGCGAGCGCCGCCCGATTCACCGGTTCACGCAAGTCACCGGAGCCGAGCCTGCGTTCATAGGCGGCCAGGACGAACCGCGTTTCCGGTGGCAGGGCGATCCTCGGGTGGGCGTGCAGCATCAGCTGGAGCAGGGTCGTCCCGGAGCGGGGACAGCCGAGGACGAAGACGGGGCGCACGGAGGGAAGCACTGAGGTAGCCATCGGCGCCAGGGTGCCGTCGGGCGATGAGCCGGAGCGGGGAGGGCACTGAGAACGCCGTTTGAACTCCCTTGCGCCACCCGCAGACGTTTAATGCTCACAGAAACCGCTAGCTAAAGGGCTCCCCGTGGGCCCCTCACTCCACTAGTGTGTGCACTTCTGTGATCCACCCTTGCTTCACACTTCGCCCACGCCACCCTCACATCCCCGGCCGCTGCCCTGGCGCCGCTGGAGGAAACGCGCATGCCAGAAACCACCCCCGCACCCCCGCCGCATCCCGCCTGGGAGAACGGCTGGGTCCCCGACACCTCCCGGGCCCCCGGCACCCGAAGACTCTGGCTGGCGGGCACGCTCGCCATCGCCACCATCGCGGCCTGCATCACGGCGATAGCCGTCAGCCACAACACCCCTGACCAGGCGGCACCTGGTCCCATGGCGACCGGGAACACCGACAACGGCCCGGGTCTGCTCTCCTTCGCCTCACCGTCGGCCTCGGGTACGACGGCTCCGCCGAAGGGCACGTCGGGGATGTCGGCGACCTCGCCGTCCGCGTCCGCCACGGCGACCGCCGCGGCGCACGGCAGCACCCCGAAGGCCGCGCCCTCCAGCGCGATGCCCTCCACGGCCGCGCCCACCAAGGGCAGTTCGGGCGGTTCGGCGCAGCAGCCCAGCACCGCCCAGAGGTCGGTCCGCTCGGTCAACTACCCGGACCGCTACTGGCATCTGAGCGACGGGCTGGTGAAGCTGGACGCGCCGCGCGGCTCGGAGTCCCGCACGGACTCCACGTTCACCGTGGTCACGGGCCTGGCGAACAGCTCCTGCTACTCGTTCCGGACGTCGGACGGGAAGTACCTGCGGCACCACGACTTCCTGCTGCGCGCCGACAGCGACGACGGCTCGTCCCTCTTCCGGCAGGACGCCACCTTCTGCGCCCGCACCTCGTCCTACTCCGGCGCGGTCATGCTGGAGTCGGTGAACTACCCCGGCCGCTATCTGCGCCACCAGAACTTCCAGCTGAAGCTGGACCCGTACCAGAACAGCGACCTCTACCGGGCGGACTCCGCGTTCCGGTTCGTGGACCCGCTGGCCTGAGCGCGCAGACGAAAGCGGCGGCACCCGGAAGGTGCCGCCGCTTTCACGTTCGCGGGGTGCTCAGACGTTGAACCCGAGCGCCCGCAACTGCTCGCGCCCGTCGTCGGTGATCTTGTCGGGGCCCCACGGGGGCATCCAGACCCAGTTGATGCGCAGTTCGTTGACGATGCCGTCCGTGGCGGACTTGGCCTGGTCCTCGATGACATCGGTCAGCGGGCAGGCCGCCGAGGTCAGGGTCATGTCGACGGTGGCGATGTTCGCGTCGTCGATGTGGATGCCGTAGATCAGGCCGAGGTTGACGACGTCGATGCCGAGTTCGGGGTCGACGACGTCCATCAGGGCCTCGCGGAGTTCTTCCTCCGAGGCGGGCTTCATCTCAGCGGTGTCGGTCATGCCGTCTTCCTCTCGGCGTCGGCCGCGCCACCCAGCGCCTGCGCCGTCGCGTCCTTCCACGCCATCCAGCTCAGGAGGGCGCACTTGACCCGGGCGGGGTACTTGGAGACACCGGCGAACGCGACCGCGTCCTCCAGGACGTCCTCCATCGCGTCGTCGGGCTCCAGCCGGCCCTTGGACTGCATCAGCTCCAGGAAGGTCTCCTGGATCTTCTGCGCGTCCGCCAGGTCCTTGCCGACCAGCAGTTCGTTCAGCACGGAGGCCGAGGCCTGGCTGATGGAGCAGCCCTGGCCCTCGTACGAGACGTCCTCGATCGTCGTGCCGTCGTACTTCACTCGGAGGGTGATCTCGTCGCCGCACGTCGGGTTCACGTGGTGCACCTCGGCGTCACCGTCCCTCAGACCACGCCCGTGCGGGTTCTTGTAGTGGTCCAGGATGACTTCCTGGTACATCGAATCCAGCTTCACGACGACAAACCTCGCATTCCATAGCGCAGCACGGTCTCAGCTCACGCCCTTCAGCCGAAGAAGTTCCGTACGTGCTCCAGGCCCTCGACCAGAGCGTCGATCTCGGCCGGAGTGGAGTACAGATAGAACGACGCTCGCGTGGTCGCAGGAATTCCGTACCGGAGGCAGACGGGCCGCGCGCAGTGGTGGCCGACGCGGACCGCGATGCCCTGCTCGTCGAGGACCTGGCCCACGTCGTGCGGGTGGATGTCCCCGAGGGTGAAGGAGATCGCGGCACCCCGGTCCTCGGCCGTGGTGGGGCCGATGATCCTCAGATCCGGGACCTGCTGGAGCCGCCGCACCGCGTACTCGGTCAGCGCGTGCTCATGGGCGAGGATCTTGTCCATGCCGATGGCGTTCAGGTAGTCGATCGCCGCGCCGAGGCCGACCGCCTGGGCGACCGGCGGGGTGCCCGCCTCGAACTTGTGGGGCGCCGGGGCGTACGTCGACGAGTGCATCGACACGGTCTCGATCATCTCGCCGCCGCCGAGGAACGGCGGCAGGTCCTCCAGGAGCTCCTGGCGGCCCCAGAGGACGCCGATGCCGGTCGGGCCGCACATCTTGTGGCCGGTGAAGGCCACGAAGTCGGCCTGCAGGGCCTGCACGTCCAGCGGCATGTGGGGAGCGGCCTGGGAGGCGTCGATGCAGACGAGGGCGCCGACCTCCTGGGCGCGGCGCACTATCGCCTCGACCGGGTTGACCGTGCCCAGGATGTTCGACACCAGCACGAACGAGACGACCTTCGTCTTCTCCGTGATGATCTCGTCGATGTTGGTGAGGTCGAGGCGGCCGTCGTCGGTGAGACCGAACCACTTCAGCTTCGCGCCGGTGCGCTGCGCCAGCAGCTGCCACGGCACGATGTTGGAGTGGTGCTCCATCTCCGTGATGACGATCTCGGTCTCGTGGTCCACCCGGTAGGGCTCGTCGGCCCAGCCGAGCATGTTCGCCACGAGGTTCAGCGACTCGGAGGCGTTCTTGGTGAAGATCACCTCGTCGCGGCTGGGCGCGTTGATGAACTCGGCGACCTTGTCGCGCGCGCCCTCGTACATCGCCGTGGCCTCTTCGGCGAGCACATGCACACCGCGGTGGACGTTGGCGTTGTGGCGCTCGTAGTACTCGCTGAGGACGTCCAGTACCTGGCGCGGCTTCTGGCTGGTCGCCGCGTTGTCCAGGTACACGAGCTTCTTGTCGTCGTGGACCAGACGGTCCAGGACGGGGAAGTCCTTGCGGATCGCCTCGGTGTCGAGGAGGCCCGGCAGCTGTGTCACTCGGATGCGCCACCCTTCGTGTATGCCTCGTAGCCCTCGGCCTCCAGCTTGTCGGCGAGCTCGGGGCCACCCGACTCGACGATCCTGCCGCCCGCGAAGACATGGACGTGGTCCGGCTTGATGTAGCGCAGGATGCGCGTGTAGTGCGTGATCAGCAGGGTGCCGACCTCGCCGGTCTCGCGGACGCGGTTGACGCCCTCGGAGACGATGCGAAGGGCGTCGACGTCGAGGCCGGAGTCGGTCTCGTCGAGGATCGCGATCTTCGGCTTGAGCAGTTCGAGCTGGAGGATCTCGTGGCGCTTCTTCTCACCGCCGGAGAAGCCCTCGTTCACGTTGCGCTCGGCGAAGGAGGAGTCGATGGAGAGCCGCTCCATGGCCTCCTTGACCTCCTTCACCCAGGTGCGCAGCTTGGGGGCCTCGCCGCGGACGGCGGTGGCGGAGGTCCGCAGGAAGTTCGACACGGAGACACCCGGAACCTCGACCGGGTACTGCATCGCCAGGAACAGGCCCGCGCGGGCACGCTCGTCGACGGACATCTCCAGGACGTCCTCGCCGTCGAGGAGCACGGTGCCGCCGGTGACCGTGTACTTGGGGTGACCCGCGAGCGAGTAGGCGAGGGTCGACTTGCCGGAGCCGTTGGGGCCCATGATGGCGTGCGTCTCGCCCTGCTTCACGGTGAGGTCGACGCCCTTGAGGATCTCCTTCGTGGCGTTGTCGGCCTCGACGGTGACGTGCAGGTCTCGGATTTCAAGCGTTGCCATGGGTGCCTCAGGACTCCTGGGTGAGGGAGACGAGCACGTCGTCCCCTTCGATCTTTACGGGGTATACGGGGACGGGGCGCGTGGCCGGCAGGCCGGACGGCTTGCCGGTGCGCAGGTCGAAGCTGGAGCCGTGCAGCCAGCACTCGATCTGGCAGTCCTCCACCTCGCCCTCGGAGAGCGAGACGTTGGCGTGGGAGCAGATGTCGTAGATGGCGAACACCCCCGCCTCGGTCTTCACGACCGAGACCGGCGTGCCGTCGAGTTCCACCCGCTTCGGGGTGCCCTCCTCCAGCTCGCTCAGCCCGCAGGCGCGTACGAACGCAGTCGAGGTCATGCGACCGAGGCCTCCAGCTCCTCCTCGATCTTGGCGAGCAGGCGCTCCTCGATGTCGGCGACACCGATCTGCTGGACCAGCTCGGCGAAGAAGCCGCGGACGACGAGGCGGCGGGCCTCGTGCTCCGGGATGCCGCGGGCCATCAGGTAGAAGAGCTGCTCGTCGTCGAAGCGGCCGGTGGCGGAGGCGTGGCCGGCGCCGACGATCTCGCCGGTCTCGATCTCCAGGTTCGGCACCGAGTCGACGCGCGCGCCGTCCGTGAGGACCAGGTTGCGGTTCATCTCGTAGGTGTCGGTGCCCTCGGCCTTGGCCTCGATGAGGACGTCACCGATCCACACCGCGTGCGCGTTGTCGCCCTGGAGCGCGCCCTTGTAGGCGACGTTGGACTTGCAGTGCGGGGTGTTGTGGTCGACCAGCAGGCGGTGCTCCTGGTGCTGGCCGGCGTCGGTGAAGTACAGGCCGTACAGCTCGGCCTCGCCGCCGGTGCCGGCGTAGGAGACGCGCGGGTGCAGTCGTACGAGGTCGCCGCCGAAGGTGACGACCACGGACTTGAAGCTGGCGTCCCGGCCGACCAGGGCGTTGTGCTGGGCCACGTGGACGGCCTTGTCGTCCCAGTCCTGGACGGAGACGACGGTCAGTTTGGCGCCGTCGCCCAGGACGTACTCGACGTTGGCCGCGGTGACCACGTCACCGGTGTGGTCGATGACGACGACGGCCTCGGCGAAGGCGCCCAGCTCGATCACCTGGTGGCCGTAGGCGACCCCGCCCTGGCCGTGCACGCTGATCCGGATCGGCTCGGTGAGCACCGTCTCCTTGGGGACGGTGACCACGCCGGCCTGCTCGAAGGCGGAGTACGCCTGGGCGGCGACCCGGTCCACCGGGGTGCCGGCCCGGCCGAGCCGGGCGTCGTCGCGGCCGACCAGCTCGACGGTGACGCCCTCGGGGGCCTCCACCGCGACCTTCAGGCTGTCGCCGGACGCCACCGCCGTGCCGTCGTGCAGCCCGCGCAGGCGCTCCAGCGGGGTGAACCGCCACTCCTCCTCGCGGCCGTGCGGGACCGGGAAGTCCGCGACGTCGAAGGACGGGGGCGCGCTCATGCGCGTGGCGACGGTCGACTCGGCGGCCACCGCGATCTGGCCCGCGGTCATCGACCCCACGGGGATGTTCTGAGCCTCAGCCATGGCTGTCGGTCTGCTCGCTTTCTTACGTGAGTGGCTTGACGGTGACGGCGGTCGCTTAACCGACCGCGCCCTCCATCTGGAGCTCGATCAGCCGGTTGAGCTCGAGGGCGTACTCCATGGGCAGTTCCTTGGCGATCGGCTCGACGAAGCCGCGCACGATCATCGCCATCGCCTCGAACTCGGAGAGACCACGGCTCATCAGGTAGAAGAGCTGGTCCTCGGAGACCTTGGAGACGGTCGCCTCGTGGCCCATGGACACGTCGTCCTCGCGGACGTCCACGTACGGGTACGTGTCGGAGCGGGAGATCGTGTCGACGAGCAGCGCGTCGCACAGAACGTTCGACTTGGAACCGTGGGCGCCCTCGCCGATCTCGACCAGGCCGCGGTAGGAGGTACGGCCGCCGCCGCGCGCCACGGACTTGGAGACGATGTTGGACGACGTGTTCGGCGCCATGTGGACCATCTTGGAACCGGCGTCCTGGTGCTGGCCCTCGCCCGCGAAGGCGATGGAGAGGGTCTCGCCCTTGGCGTGCTCGCCCATCAGGTAGACGGCCGGGTACTTCATCGTCACCTTGGAGCCGATGTTGCCGTCGATCCACTCCATGGTGGCGCCCTCGTAGGCGACGGCGCGCTTGGTGACCAGGTTGTAGACGTTGTTCGACCAGTTCTGGATGGTCGTGTAGCGGCAGCGGGCGTTCTTCTTGACGATGATCTCGACGACCGCGGAGTGCAGGGAGTCGCTCTTGTAGATCGGAGCGGTACAGCCCTCGACGTAGTGCACGTAGGCGCCCTCGTCGACGATGATCAGGGTCCGCTCGAACTGGCCCATGTTCTCCGTGTTGATGCGGAAGTAGGCCTGGAGCGGGATCTCGACGTGCACGCCCTTCGGCACGTAGATGAAGGAGCCGCCGGACCACACGGCGGTGTTCAGCGCGGCGAACTTGTTGTCACCGGCCGGGATGACGGTGCCGAAGTACTCCTTGAAGAGCTCCGGGTGCTCCTTCAGGGCGGTGTCGGTGTCGAGGAAGATGACGCCCTGCTCCTCCAGGTCCTCGCGGATCTGGTGGTAGACGACCTCCGACTCGTACTGGGCGGCGACACCGGCGACGAGGCGCTGCTTCTCGGCCTCCGGGATGCCCAGCTTGTCGTAGGTGTTCTTGATGTCCTCGGGCAGGTCCTCCCAGGACTCCGCCTGCTTCTCCGTGGAGCGCACGAAGTACTTGATGTTGTCGAAGTCGATGCCGGAGAGGTCGGATCCCCAGTTCGGCATGGGCTTCTTCTCGAAGAGCTTGAGGCCCTTGAGGCGCAGCTTGGCCATCCACTCCGGCTCGGACTTCTTGCCGGAGATGTCGAGGACGACCTCCTCGTTCAGGCCGCGCCTGGCAGAGGCACCGGCCACGTCGGAGTCGGCCCAGCCGTATTCGTACTTGCCCAGGCCTTCGAGCTCAGGGTGGGCAGTCTCCGTGGGGAGAGTCATGCGGGGTTCCTCCCGGCCGTGCTAGCAGATGCGTCAGTTGAAATCTTGGGGATGAACGTCGTGCAGACGCCGTCGCCGTGCGCGATGGTCGCCAGTCGCTGGACGTGTGTTCCGAGCAGTTCGGCGAAGATCTCCGTCTCCGCCTCGCACAGCTGGGGGAACTGCTCCGCGACATGGGCGACCGGGCAGTGGTGCTGGCACAGCTGTTCGCCGACCGGTGCGCTGCGCGCCGTCGCAGCGTACCCGTCCAGGCTCAGGGCCTTGGCCAGCGCTTCGGCGCGCTCGTCGGGGCTCACGCTCTCGATCGCCTGGCGGTAGGCGCTCGCCTGGGCGGTGATCCGGGCCCGCGCGAAGGCGGCGACCGCTTCCTGGCCGCCTCCCTGCTCGGCGATCCAGCGCAGCGCGTCGGCGGCGAGTTTGTCGTACGACTGGTCGAAGGCGTCGCGGCCGCAGTCGGTGAGGGCGAAGATCTTGGCGGGGCGGCCGCGCGTCCGGGCGCCGTACACCCGCTGCTCGCGCGCCTCCACGACGTCGTCGGCGACCAGCGCGTCCAGATGCCGGCGTACTGCCGCCGGAGTCAGGCCCAGGCGTCCGGCGAGCTCCGTGACGGTCGACGGCCCGTGGTCCAGGATCGACCGCGCGACCCGGTTGCGCGTCGAGCGCTCTCCGGTCGCGAACTCTTCCTGCGGGGCCCCCGGAGGGGTCTCCCGAACCTCGCCGACGTTTTTCACAACACCATTGTTGCGTAATTCCTCGGAGCCAGGCAAGCGGCGTCCGGGCGAGGAAGCGGTGCCCTGCATCACTTAGGGTTACCTAACCAGAAGCCTGCCCTGACCTGCGGAAACGATCTTTGATCGATCATCCTCCGGTCCGTCGCGATCACCCCTGCGCCCAATTGGGTGGCGCACGGCGGCCGCCTCCGGAACACTCCAGGATCATGCCCACGCCCCTTCCGACCGGCCCTCTTGTCACGCGGGACGTCCTCGCGAAGCAGCTTCGCCTGCTGGGTGTCAGGACCGGCGAGATCCTCCTCGCACACACCTCGCTCAGTTCCCTCGGCTGGGTGAACGGCGGAGCCGTGGCCGTCGTCCAGGCCCTCCTCGACGCCCTCGGTCCGGACGGCACCCTGGTGGTCCCCACCCAGACCGGCGACCTCTCCGACCCCGCCGTGTGGGGAAATCCGCCGGTGCCCGAGGAGTGGTGGGCGACGATCCGGGCGACCATGCCGCCGTACGATCCCCGGACCACTCCCAGCCGCGGGGTCGGCGTGCTCCCGGAGACCCTGCGGACCTGGCCGGGTGCCCTGCGCAGCGCCCACCCGCAGACCTCCTTCGCCGCCGTCGGCCCCCGCGCCGCGGAGCTCCTGGACGGCCACGCCCCCGACTGCCGGCTCGGCGAGCGGAGCCCGCTGGCCAGGCTGGAGCAGTTGCACGCGCGCGTGCTCATGCTCGGCACCGGCTACGCCACCTGCACCAGCTTCCATCTCGCCGAGTACCGGATCCCCTCCCCGCGCGTCCGGGTCGGCCGCCCCGCACCCGGCGGCGGCTGGGAGGAGGTCACCGAGGTGTCGATCACCTCCGACCGCTTCGACGAACTCGGCTGCGACTTCGAACGCGACCGCCCCGTGGTCGTCCGCGGCACGGTCGGCGCGGCCGAGGCCCGGCTCTTCCCGGTGGCGGAGGCCGTGGCCTACGCCGAGGGGTGGCTGGCCGTGCACCGACCCCGTGAGGAGGAGATCTAGCACCCGGCCGTCCGGGTGACGGCCGGCGTCCTTAGACTCTGTCACCATGCGAAGTGAGCCGGTGGTCCAGGTGCGGGACCTGGTGAAGCGGTACGGCACCAAGACCGCTGTGAACGGCCTCGTCCTGACCGCCGAGGCGGGCGTGACGGCCGTACTCGGCCCCAACGGGGCGGGCAAGACGACCACGATCGAGACCTGCGAGGGGTACCGCAAGCCGGATTCCGGCACGGTGCGCGTCCTGGGCCTCGATCCGGTACGGCAATCCGCCGAGCTGCGCCCCAGAGTCGGCGTGATGCTCCAGTCCGGGGGTGTCTACTCGGGTGCCCGCGCCGACGAGATGCTGCGGCACGTGGCGAAGCTGCACGCGCATCCGCTGGACGTGGACGCGCTGATGGAGCGGCTCGGTCTCGGCAGCTGCGGACGGACGTCGTACCGCCGCCTGTCCGGCGGCCAGCAGCAGCGCCTGGCGCTCGCCATGGCCGTGGTCGGGCGCCCGGAACTGGTCTTCCTCGACGAGCCGACGGCGGGCCTCGACCCGCAGGCCCGCCGCGCCACCTGGGACCTGGTCCGGGACCTGCGCACCGACGGTGTCTCGGTCATCCTCACCACCCACTACATGGAAGAGGCCGAGCAGCTCGCCGACGACGTGGCCGTCATCGACGCCGGCCGGGTGATCGCCCAGGGCTCCCCCGAGGAGCTGTGCAAGGGCGGCGCCGAGAACACCCTGCGGTTCAGCGGCCGCCCCGGCCTCGACGTCGGCTCCCTCCTCAAGGCACTGCCGGCCGACTCCACGGCCGCCGAACTGACCCCGGGCTCCTACCGGGTGGTCGGCAAGGTCAATCCGCAACTGCTGGCGACGGTGACCTCGTGGTGCGCCCAGCACGGCGTCATGCCGGACCGCATCTCGGTCGAACGGCACACCCTGGAAGACGTGTTCCTGGAGCTCACTGGTAGGGAGTTGCGCTCATGATTCCGGCTCGCACGGGAACCGGCCGGGGGTCCGGGGGTCGCCCCCCGGGAAGGCACAGCCTGGAGCTCACGGGTAGGGAGTTGCGCTCATGACCACCGCGACCGGCACCGGTGTCCACATCCCCGAGCCGGGTGCCGCCCCGCTCCCCCGCATGATCGCGGCGCAGGCGGCCCTGGAGACGAGGATGCTGCTCCGTAACGGCGAGCAGCTCCTGCTGACGGTGGTGATCCCCACACTCCTCCTCGTGCTCTTCAGCTCGGTGGACATCGTCGACACCGGCAAGGGCAGGCCGGTCGACTTCCTGGCCCCCGGCATCCTCGCCCTCGCGGTCATGTCCACGGCCTTCACCGGGCAGGCCATCGCGACCGGCTTCGAGCGCCGCTACGGCGTCCTGAAGCGCCTCGCCGCCTCCCCGCTGCCCCGTTGGGCCCTGATGACGGCCAAGACCGCGTCGGTCCTGGTCACCGAGTTCCTCCAGGTGATCCTCCTGACGGTGATCGCCTTCGCCCTCGGCTGGTCCCCGCACGGCAACCCCCTCGCCGTCCTGCTCCTCCTGATCCTCGGCACGGCCGCCTTCTCCGGCCTCGGCCTCCTGATGGCGGGCACCCTCAAGGCGGAGGCGACCCTGGCGGGCGCCAACCTGGTGTTCCTGCTGCTGCTCGTGGGCGGCGGGGTCATCGTCCCGCTGGACAAGTTCGGCGGCGCCCAGCACACCCTCGGCCTGCTCCCCATCTCCGCCCTCTCGGGCGGCCTGCGGGACGTACTCCAGCACGGAGCGGCCATGCCGTGGGGCGACCTGGGGATTCTCGCGGTGTGGGCGGTGGTGGCGCTGGGGGCTGCGGGGAAGTTCTTCCGGTGGGAGTGACAGGTCCCGGCGACACGCGCAACCCGCTGGACGGCCCCGTCGGCGGCGCGGACCCCACCCTCGTGAAAGCGTGCACAAGCAGCCCCCTACCATGGTGCCCGTGCCAAAGCTGACCCCCGCCGACCTCGTAGCGGCGCTGCGCAACCCGCTCGCCTTCATCGCCGAACGCTGGACTCCGGATCCCCGGACCGTCCAGCGGGCGGCTCTCGCCGCGCTCGCCATGTCGGTGATCATCGTGGTCACCGGCGGCGCGGTGCGGCTCACCGGCTCCGGCCTCGGCTGTCCGACCTGGCCCGAGTGCACCGACGGCTCGCTGACCCCGACCGACGCGCTGAGCTACCACAGCGCCATCGAGTTCGCGAACCGCATGCTGACCTACGTGCTGTGCGCGGCGGTCGGGTGGGCGATCATCGCCGCCCGGTCGCAGAAGCCCCACCGGCGCAGTCTGACCCGGCTGGGCTGGACGCAGTTCTGGCTCGTGATGGGCAACGCCGTGCTCGGCGGCATCGTGGTGCTCGTGGGTCTGAACCCGTACAGCGTGGCCGCCCACTTCCTGCTGGCGACCGCTCTCATCACGGTCGCCGCCGTGATGTGGCAGCGCACCCGCGAGGGCGACGGGGAGCCGCGCCCGCTGGTCGGCAGGGCCGTGCAGCAGCTGGTGTGGGCTTTGGTGGCCGTGTCGCTGCTGCTCATCACCGCGGGCACGGTGGTGACCGGCGCGGGACCGCACCCGGGCGACTCCGGCGACGTCGAGCGCATCCACGTCAGCTGGTCGGGCGTCGCCGAGCTGCACGCGGTGTTCGCCTGGATCGTGGTGTCGCTGACCTTCGCGCTGTGGTTCTTCCTCAAGGGCGTCGACGCGCCCCAGGGGCCACGGGACCGCGTCCGCGACCTGTTCCTGATCCTGCTCGGTCAGGGCGTGATCGGGTACGTCCAGTACTTCACGCACCTGCCCACGGTCCTGGTCGGCCTGCACATGTTCGGCTCCTGCCTGATGTGGATCGGCGTGCTGCGTGTCCTGCTGTCCCTGCGGGAGCGCGCCGAGGTGACGGCCGACCTGCCCGCTCAGTCGTACGACGCGGTGAGCGCGTCGATCGCCGGGCCCAAGTAGTCGCGGGTCAGCCGGGCCCGGCGCGCCGTCCACTCCTCGGTGGGCGGGGCGGGGTGATCGTCGTAGCGGCGGCTTCGGATGTCGTCGACGACCTCGGCGGGGGCGCCGAGACCGGGCAGCAGGTCCAGCGCCTCGCGTTTGGTGATCAGGCGGCCCGCCCGGGCGGTGACGGTGGCCCGGGCGAAGGTGATCAGCCCCAGGTCGACCCAGACGTCCCGCGTCCACAGTGCGGCCTTGTCGACGGCGGGTCGCCAGTAGTCCCGCTGGTCGCGGACGACGAAGTCACCGAGTTCCCGGTCCGTCACGGGTGGCAGCAGTCCGGCGGGGGCGCGGCCGTGCAGCACCCGTCCGAAGGCGTGCAGCTCACGCCGGGTCACCGGGGTGACCGGCCGTCTGAACAGCTGCTGGTGCGCCCAGGTCGGGTGGCGGCGGGCGGGGTCGGCCGCGGTCGACGGGGTCAGATAGGTGCAGTGCAGGACGGCGGCGAGCGGCAGCGCGCGCAGCCGGGCGTGCACCACGGCGATCCGCCATACGACGGCGGGGGTCACCGGGCCCGGCAGGACCGCGATCAGGTCCAGGTCGCTGCGGCCTTCCCGGTAGTCCTCGCCCCCGGCGAGCGAGCCGTGCGCCCAGACGGCGACGGGGTCCAGTGCCGCCAGCTCACGGACGAAGCGGGCCAGTAACGTCTCGGTGTCCATGCGCCCAGTCTGTTCAGGTCAGTCCAGTCCGTACACCCGTGTCGCGTTCCCCGCCGCGATCAGCTTGGCCACGCGCTGCGCGTCGCCCAGGGACCAGGCGCCCTCGGCGACCCAGGCGCCGAGGACCCGGGCGAGGGACTCGCGGAAGAGGCGGGCGCCGACCACGTGCAGCTCGGGGAGGCCATGGGCGCCGCTGGAGAAGAGGATCTTGCCGAAGGGGGCCAGCTCCAGGATCTCGGCGAGGACCGTGGCGGCACGGGCGCCGGTGCGCACCAGGGCCGCGCCCGAGTCGGCGTACACGTGCGGGAAGACGCCGGCGAGGTGGGCGGCGTGGCGGTGGTAGGGGTAGCCGTGGAGGAGGACCAGGTCGGTGCCGAGGCCCGCGGTGGCGCGGACGAAGTCGGTGAGCAGGACCGGGTCGGTGCGGTCGATCCGGGCGCCGGGCTCGCCGAGGCCCGCGTGCAGCTGGAGGGGGAGGCCGGAGGCCACGGCGATCCAGAGCAGGTGCCGGAGCAGGACCGGATCGGTCAGCTCGCCGCCGACGCCGCGGGCCGCCAGCCAGCGGCCGGCCGCGCCTCTCACCTCACCGGGGCCGGGAGGCTCGGGGGCCAGGGCGAGGCCGTGGCGGAGACCGGCGACGGAGGTGAAGGCGACCGCGTTCGCCGCCGCGCCGTGCACCGACTCGGCGAGGTTGGCGAGGAAGGACTCGACGGTGCCTGAGGTGTCGGCAACTTGCTCGGCGAGGAGTTCCAGGCGGACGATCTCGCGGGCCTCGGCGGCGCCGGTCGAGGCGACCTCGGCGGGGCCGGTGAGGTCGCCGGGCAGGCCGGTGTCGACGAGGTAGGTGGTGATGCCGCTGCCGCGCAGGAGACGGCGGCCGGTCTCCAGGACGCCGAGTTCACGGCGCCGGGCCAGGTAGCGGGCCGGCGCGCAGTGGGGCTCCAGGCCGAGGAGCGGGGGGCACCAGCGCCGTACCGCGAAACCGGTCTGGGTGTCGAAGAGGGTGGTGCCGGGGGCCGGGGGGCCTTCGGTACGGGCGAGCTGGGCCTCGAAGGTGCCGAGGCCGAGCTCCGTACGGAGTACGCCGTGGCAGTACTGGTCCACCAAGGACGGCGTGTCGATCATCCGGGCTCCCCGTGGACGACGGTTGCTTGACCGTCTTAACGGGTGAACCGGGACTGAGGTCGCGGTGTGCGGTCGTTCTTCGGCCGCCGGGCCGGTGGGGTCGATCGCGCCCACGCGGCGGAGCCGCCTCTCGGATACCGCCCCGCGCCCCGTCGGGGGCGCGTCGCTCAGCCGCCCACCTGGATGCCCGCCATCCGCTTCCACTCGTACGGGCCCGTCCGTACCTTCGCCGCGAACTCGCCGTCGAAGGACTCGTGGACCGTGATGCCGGACTTGGCGACCGCCTGCTCGGCGATCCCGTACGTCGGGGCCACCAGGTCGCCCCAGCCGCCGTCGGCGCCGACGAGGACGATGCGGGCGCCGCGTTCGCCGATGTAGGCCACCTGCCCCTCGGCACCGCCGTGGGCCTTGGCGAAGGCGCCGATCTGCTTGGCGAGGCGCGCCGCCCTGCGCTCGGCCTTCTGGTCCACCTCAACCTGCTGCGTGTCTGCCATGGACAGGATGCTACTCACGGGTAGATCGACTGGCGAGGGCAGGGCGGTGTGACCTGGGCGTCAGCGCAGGAAGGGGTCGACCGCCACCGCCACGAACAGCAGCGACACGTACGTGATGGACCAGTGGAACAGCCGCATCTCCTTGAGCTTCCCGCCCGTCACCTCCGCCTTCGCGCGGTGCTGGAGCGCGTGCGCCTCCCACAGCCACCAGCCGCCCGCCGCGAGAGCGACCAGGGTGTAGAACCAGCCGGTGTAGCCGAGGGGGGTGAGGAGGAGGGAGACCGCGACCATCACCCAGCTGTAGATGACGATCTGCCTGGCGACCACCTTGTTGGAGGCGATGACCGGCAGCATCGGCACGCCCACGCGCGCGTAGTCGTCCTTCACCTTCATGGAGAGCGGCCAGTAGTGCGGCGGCGTCCAGAAGAAGATCACCAGAAAGAGGACGAGCGGTGCCCAGGAGAGCGAGTCGGTGACGGCCGACCAGCCGATCAGCACCGGCATGCAGCCGGCGATGCCGCCCCACACGATGTTCTGCGAGGTACGCCGCTTGAGGAGCATCGTGTAGACGACGACGTAGAAGAGCAGCGCTCCGAGTGACAGCCAGGCGCTCAGCCAGTTGACGGTGAACCCGAACAGCAGCGTGGAGACGACCGCGAGGGTGACACCGAAGGCGAGGCACTCGCGCGGGCTGACCATGCCGGTCACCAGCGGCCGCTGCGAGGTGCGGTCCATCAGCGCGTCGATGTCCCGGTCGATGTACATGTTCAGCGCGTTGGCGCCGCCGGCCGAGAGATAGCCGCCGACACAGGTGAGCAGCACCAGCGTCAGGTCGGGCACGCCCTGCTGCGCCAGGAACATCACCGGGACCGTGGTGATGAGCAGCAGCTCGATGATCCGCGGCTTGGTCAGTGCCACGAAAGCTTGGACACGGGCCCCGAACGGCCGGTGGCTCGGGCTCTCGCTCGCACCGAGTACCCCCGCTGGACGGGATTCGACGGCCGTCACGCACACCCCTGACAGAGACTCCCAGCGAGCTCCGCCGTGTGAACTCACGGTAAAGGCTCGCGCGTACCACGCCACTTTAGACGTTGCCCATACCCCGACCTTCGCGGGGGTGGGGTCGTGTTGGGGGGCGTCTCGGAAGAGGGGGACGGGGTTCGGTTGAGCAGTCAGATGAGCGGTTCCGTATTCATGTGCCGAATGCCTTCTCGGCCAGTCGGGAGGCGGATGCCCGAGAGTCCCGGCAGTCTGGAAACACTCGAAAAAACGCACGTCTTTACGGGGGTAGGCTCGACAACGGCCGGTGGGCACCCAGTGCACCGGCAGCCGGTGTGGGCGTGTGCCCGTGGACCGGTAACCGAACATGTGGAGAGGAGCCCTGACCCAGGGTGAGCACCAAGCCGACCACCACAGACCTCGACTGGACCGAGTTGGACCAGCGGGCCGTCGACACCGCCCGCGTCCTGGCCGCCGACGCCGTACAGAAGGTCGGCAACGGCCATCCGGGTACGGCGATGAGCCTGGCGCCGGCCGCGTACACCCTCTTCCAGAAGGTGATGCGGCACGACCCGTCCGACCCCGACTGGGTGGGCCGCGACCGCTTCGTGCTGTCCGCCGGTCACTCGTCGCTGACCCTCTACACGCAGCTCTACCTGGCCGGTTTCGGTCTGGAGCTGGAAGACCTCGAAGCCTTCCGCACCTGGGGCTCGAAGACCCCCGGTCACCCGGAGTACGGCCACACCAAGGGCGTGGAGACCACCACCGGTCCGCTGGGCCAGGGTGTCGCCAACGCGGTGGGCATGGCCATGGCCGCCCGCTACGAGCGCGGTCTGTTCGACCCGGACGCGCCGCAGGGCGAGTCGCCGTTCGACCACTACGTCTACTGCATCGCCGGTGACGGCTGCCTCCAGGAGGGCATCTCCGCCGAGGCGTCCTCGATGGCCGGCCACCAGAAGCTCGGCAACCTCATCCTGCTGTGGGACGACAACCACATCTCGATCGAGGGCGACACCGAGACGGCCGTCTCCGAGGACACCGTCAAGCGGTACGAGGCGTACGGCTGGCACGTCCAGCGGATCGCCCCGAAGCCGGACGGCGACCTGGACCCGCACGCCGTCTACAACGCGATCGAGGCCGCGAAGAAGGTGACGGACAAGCCGTCCTTCATCGCGATGCGCTCGATCATCGCCTGGCCCGCCCCGAACGCGCAGAACACCGAGGCCGCGCACGGCTCGGCGCTGGGCACGGACGAGGTCGCGGCCACCAAGCGCGTCCTCGGCTTCGACCCGGAGAAGAGCTTCGACGTCGCCGAGGAGGTCATCGCCCACACCCGCCGGGCCGGTGAGCGCGGTGCGGCGGCGAAGGCCGAGTGGGAGAAGTCGTTCCAGCTGTGGCGGGACAACAACGCCGAGCGGGCCGCCGAATTCGACCGGATCGCCGCGGGTGAGCTGCCCAAGGGCTGGGAGGAGAAGGTCCCGGTCTTCGAGCCCGGCAAGGGCGTCGCGACCCGCGCGGCCTCCGGCAAGGTGCTCCAGGCCCTCGGCGCGGTCATCCCCGAGCTGTGGGGCGGATCCGCCGACCTGGCGGGGTCGAACAACACGACCATCGACAAGGACAGCTCCTTCCTGCCGGCGGACAACCCGCTGCCGGGCGCGGACCCCTACGGCCGCACCATCCACTTCGGTATCCGCGAGCACTCCATGGCCGCGGAGATGAACGGCATCACCCTGCACGGCAACACCCGTGTCTACGGCGGTACGTTCCTCGTCTTCTCCGACTACATGCGCAACTCCGTGCGGCTGTCGGCGCTGATGCACCTGCCGGTGACGTACGTGTGGACCCACGACTCCATCGGTCTGGGTGAGGACGGCCCCACCCACCAGCCGGTCGAGCACCTCGCCTCGCTGCGCGCCATCCCGGGCCTGAACGTGGTCCGCCCGGCCGACGCCAACGAGACCGCGATCGCCTGGCGCGAGATCCTCAGGCGCTACACGAAGGTCTTCGGCAAGGGCGCCCCGCACGGCCTGGCGCTGACCCGTCAGGGCGTGCCGGTGTACGAGCCCAACGAGGACGCGGTCAAGGGCGGATACGTCCTCTTCGAGGCGTCGGACCAGGACCCCGAGGTCATCCTCATCGCGACCGGTTCCGAGGTGCACGTGGCCGTCGAGGCGCGCGAGCGGCTGGAGGCCGACGGCGTGCCCACGCGGGTCGTGTCCATGCCGTGCGTGGAGTGGTTCGAGGAGCAGGACCAGGGGTACCGGGACAGCGTCCTGCCGCCGTCCGTCCGGGCGCGGGTGTCGGTCGAGGCGGGCATCGGCCTCACCTGGCACAAGTACGTCGGGGACGCCGGCCGCATCGTTTCCCTGGAGCACTTCGGTGCTTCCGCCGACGGCAAGGTGCTCTTCCAGGAGTTCGGCTTCACTGCCGAGAACGTGGCCGCCAAGGCCAGGGAATCCCTCGCCGCCGCCCAGCGCTGACGCTCATATACGACACGTAGGAGATGTAATTCCATGACAGACGCACTCAAGCGCCTCTCCGAGGAAGGCGTCGCGATCTGGCTGGACGACCTGTCGCGCAAGCGGATCACGTCCGGCAACCTCGCCGAGCTGATCGACCAGCAGCACGTCGTGGGCGTCACCACCAACCCGACGATCTTCCAGAAGGCGATCTCCTCCGGTGACGGCTACGAGCAGCAGGTCTCGGACCTGGCCGCCCGCAAGGTCACCGTCGAAGAGGCCATCCGCATGATCACCACGGCGGACGTCCGCGACGCCGCCGACATCCTGCGCCCGGTGTTCGACGCGACCGACGGCCAGGACGGCCGGGTGTCGATCGAGGTCGACCCGCGCCTCGCGCACAACACCAAGGCGACGGTCGCCGAGGCCAAGCAGCTGGCCTGGCTGGTGGACCGCCCCAACACGCTCATCAAGATCCCGGCCACCGAGGCGGGTCTGCCGGCGATCGCCGAGGTCATCGGCCTCGGCATCAGCGTCAACGTCACGCTGATCTTCTCGCTGGAGCGGTACGGCAAGGTCATGGACGCCTACCTGACCGGCCTGGAGAAGGCCAAGGAGCGCGGCCTGGACCTGTCGCTCATCCGTTCGGTGGCGTCGTTCTTCGTGTCCCGCGTGGACACCGAGATCGACCGGCGCCTGAACGAGCTGGGCACCGACGAGGCCAAGGCGCTGCGCGGCAGGTCCGCCGTCGCCAACGCCCGGCTCGCCTACCAGGCGTACGAAAAGGTCTTCTCCTCCGACCGCTGGCAGGCTCTGGAGAGCGCGGGCGCCCGCAAGCAGCGTCCGCTGTGGGCCTCCACCGGCGTGAAGGACCCGGCGTACAAGGACACCCTGTACGTCGTCGACCTGGTGGCGCCGAACACGGTGAACACCATGCCGGAGGCCACCCTCCTCGCGGTCGAGGACCACGGTGACATCACCGGCGACGCCGTGACCGGCACGTACGAGCAGGCCCGCGCCGACCTCGACGCCGTCGAGGCGCTCGGGATCTCGTACGACGACGTGGTCCGGGTACTGGAGGACGAGGGCGTCGAGAAGTTCGAGGCGTCCTGGAACGACCTGCTCAAGTCGACCCAGGCGGAGCTGGAGCGCCTGGCCCCCTCGGAGGGCTGATCACTTGTCACCCCTTTCCGGTTCCGGAGCGAACCCGCTTCGTGACCCCGCAGACCGACGGCTCCCGCGCATCGCGGGGCCGTCGGGCCTGGTCATCTTCGGCGTCACGGGCGACCTCTCCCGTAAGAAGCTCATGCCCGCCGTCTACGACCTCGCCAACCGGGGTCTGCTGCCGCCGGGCTTCTCCCTGGTCGGCTTCGCCCGCCGCGAGTGGGCCCACGAGGACTTCGCCGCCGAGGTCCACGACGCCGTCAAGGAACACGCCCGCACGCCGTTCCGCGAGGAGGTCTGGCAGCAGCTCCTCCAGGGGATGCGCTTCGTCCAGGGCACCTTCGACGACGACGACGCGTTCGAGCGGCTGCGCTCCACCATCGACGAACTGGACAAGGCGCAGGGCACGGGCGGCAACTTCGCCTTCTACCTCTCCGTGCCGCCGCGCTCCTTCCCGGTGGTCATCCAGCAGCTCAAGAAGCACGGGCTGGCCGACCAGTCCGGCGGCTCCTGGCGGCGCGCGGTCATCGAGAAGCCCTTCGGTCACGACCTGAAGTCGGCCGAGGAGCTCAACAAGGTCGTCCACGAGGTGTTCGAACCGGACCAGGTGTTCCGGATCGACCACTACCTCGGCAAGGAGACCGTCCAGAACATCCTGGCGCTGCGCTTCGCCAACACCATGTACGAGCCGATCTGGAACCGGTCCTTCGTCGACCACGTGCAGATCACCATGGCCGAGGACATCGGCATCGGCGGCCGCGCCGGCTACTACGACGGCATCGGCTCGGCCCGGGACGTCATCCAGAACCACCTGCTCCAGCTGATGGCCCTGACCGCCATGGAGGAGCCGGCCTCCTTCGACGCGGACGCGCTCGCGGCGGAGAAGGAGAAGGTGCTCGGCGCGGTACGGCTGCCGAAGGACCTGGGCAAGTCGACCGTGCGCGGCCAGTACGCGGCCGGCTGGCAGGGCGGCGAGAAGGTCATCGGCTACCTCGAAGAGGACGGCATCGACACCAAGTCGAAGACCGACACCTACGCCGCCGTGAAGCTGGGGATCGACAACCGCCGCTGGGCGGGCGTCCCCTTCTACCTGCGCACCGGCAAGCGGCTCGGCCGCCGCGTCACCGAGATCGCGGTGGTCTTCCAGCGGGCCCCGCACTCCCCCTTCGACACGACGGCCACCGAGGAACTCGGGCAGAACGCGATCGTCATCCGCGTCCAGCCCGACGAGGGCGTCACCGTCCGCTTCGGTTCCAAGGTGCCGGGCACCTCGATGGAGATCCGGGACGTGTCGATGGACTTCGCCTACGGCGAGTCGTTCACCGAGTCCTCGCCGGAGGCGTACGAGCGGCTCATCCTGGACGTGCTGCTCGGCGACGCCAACCTCTTCCCGCGCACGGAGGAGGTCGAGCTGTCCTGGAAGATCCTCGACCCGATCGAGGAGTACTGGGACAAGCACGGCAGGCCCGCGCAGTACAAGTCCGGCACCTGGGGTCCGGCCGAGGCCGACGAGATGCTGGCACGAGACGGACGGAGCTGGCGCCGGCCATGAAGATAGACCTCACGGACACCACGGCCGCCAAGGTCAACAAGGCGCTGGTGCAGGGCCGCCGGGCCATCGGCACTCCCGCCGTGGGCATGGTGCTCACCCTCGTCGTCGTCACCGACGAGGAGAACGCCTACGACGCCCTCAAGGCCGCCGGCGACGCCTCGCACGAGCACCCCTCGCGCACCCTGGTCGTCATCAAGCGCGTCTCCCGCTCCCCGCGCGACCGTACGGCGTCCCGCCTCGACGCCGAGGTCCGGGTGGGCGCGGACGCGGGCACCGGCGAGACGGTGGTGCTGCGGCTGTACGGCGAGGTCGCCGACCACGCCGACTCGGTCGTGCTGCCGCTGCTGCTGCCGGACGCCCCGGTGGTCGTCTGGTGGCCGGTGAACGCCCCGCTCGACCCGGCGAAGGACCCCCTCGGGGCCCTCGCCCAGCGCCGGGTCACCGACACCTACTCCTCCGAGCAGCCGGTACGGGAGCTGTCCGCCCGCGCGAACGCCTACACCCCCGGCGACACGGACCTGTCCTGGACCCGGATCACGCCCTGGCGCTCGATGCTGGCGGCGGCCCTGGACCAGGTGGCCTGCGAGGTCAAGGCCGTCGAGGTGGAGGGCGAGGAGTTCAACCCGAGCTGCGAGCTGCTGGCGATGTGGCTCGCGGACCGGCTGGACGTCCCCGTCAGACGCTCCCTGTCGGCCGGCCCCGGTCTGACCGCGGTGCGGCTCGCCACCAGCGCGGGCGCGATCGCGCTGGGCCGGGCGGACGGCTCGCTGGCCACCCTGTCCATCGACGGCCAGCCGGACCGCGCGGTGGCACTGAAGCGGCGCGACACGGCCGAGCTGATCGCGGAGGAGCTGCGCCGGCTCGACCCGGACGACACCTACGCGTCGGCCCTGCGCTTCGGCGTGGACCGCCTGAACGCGTCGTCGGCACCGGCCCCGGCCCCGGCTCCCCTTCAGGCCCCGGCCGCCGCCACGGCGGACCCGGCGCCCAAAGGAGAACCGGTCACCCACGCGGCAGCCCCCGAAGCCGCTGCCGAGGCTCCCACGACAGAAGCGGCGTCGCAGGAACGGGCGCCGCTGAAGAAGAGGGCGAAGACGACATGAGCACCCCCCAGCTGGTCGTGCACCACGACAAGGAGCTGATGGCGCAGGCCGCCGCGGCCCGCCTGATCACGAAGATCGTGGACGCCCAGGCCTCCCGGGGCGAGGCGTCCGTGGTCCTCACGGGCGGCCGCAACGGCAACGGCCTGCTGGCGGCCCTGGCGGCGGCCCCGGCCCGGGACGCCATCGACTGGAGCCGGCTCGACCTGTGGTGGGGCGACGAACGCTTCCTGCCCGAGGGCGACCCGGAGCGCAACGTCACCCAGGCTCGCGACGCCCTGCTCGACCAGGTTCCGGTGGACCCGAAGCGCGTGCACGCCATGCCCGCCTCGGACGGCCCCTGGGGTACGGACGTGGACGCGGCGGCCGAGGCCTACGCGGCGGAACTGGCCCGCGCGGCCGGCCCCGAGAACCACGGTTCGGTGCCCACCTTCGACGTCCTGATGCTGGGCGTCGGCCCGGACACCCACGTGGCCTCGCTCTTCCCGGAGCTTCCCGCGGTCCGCGAGACGGAACGCACGGTGGTCGGCGTCCACGGCGCGCCCAAGCCCCCGCCGACCCGCGTCTCCCTCACCCTCCCCGCCATCCGCTCGGCCCGCGAGGTCTGGCTCCTGGCGGCGGGCGAGGACAAGGCCGAGGCCGTCGCCATCGCCCTCTCGGGCGCGGGCGAGATCCAGGCCCCGGCAGCGGGCGCCCAGGGCCGCCAACGCACCCTGTGGCTCCTGGACGCGACGGCGGCCTCCCAACTGCCCCGGTCGCTGTATCCGCCGGCTTCGGCCTGACGAAGTGCTGAAAACAACCCGTACGGCCTCGGCGGCCGTACGGGTTCTTTCATGACCGGCCTAACGACCGCGCAGCTCCCGGTACTTGGCCACCAGGGCCGCCGTCGACGCATCCAGGCCGGGTACCGAGCCCGCCGCGGCAGCGGCTGATGTACGGGGCTCGGTCAGCGCGGGCTCGATGCGCTTGGCGAGCACCTTGCCCAGTTCCACGCCCCACTGGTCGAAGGAGTCGATGTTCCAGACGGCGCCCTGGGTGAAGACCTTGTGCTCGTAGAGGGCGACGAGCTGGCCGAGGACCGACGGGGTGAGTTCCTTCGCGAGGATGGTTGTCGTGGGGTGGTTGCCCCGGAAGGTGCGATGCGCCACCTGCTCCTCGGCCACGCCCTCGGCACGGACCTCGTCGGCGGTCTTGCCGAAGGCCAGCGCCTGGGTCTGGGCGAAGAAGTTCGCCATCAGCAGGTCGTGCTGCGCCCTGAGTTCGCCGCT
>NZ_JBFBJL010000017.1:0-181574 GCF_040686075.1 Streptomyces sp. NPDC086519 | reverse complement strand
CTGCGGACCCTGTGCGGACTGTCGATGAGTCCGCACAGGGTCCGTCCAGCGTAGAGCCCTGTTGATCTTTACACGTCGAAGTACAGCTCGAACTCGTGCGGGTGCGGACGCAGCTGCAGCGGGGCGATCTCGTTGGTGCGCTTGAAGTCGATCCACGTCTCGATCAGGTCGGGCGTGAAGACGTCACCGGCGAGCAGGAACTCGTGGTCGCGCTCCAGGGAGTCGAGGACGGCCGGGAGGGAGGTCGGGACCTGGGCGACGTTGGCGTGCTCCTCGGGAGCCAGCTCGTAGAGGTCCTTGTCGATCGGCTCGGCCGGCTCGATCTTGTTCTTGATGCCGTCCAGACCCGCGAGGAGCAGGGCCGAGAAGGCCAGGTACGGGTTGCCGGAGGAGTCGGGCGCGCGGAACTCGACGCGCTTGGCCTTCGGGTTCGAACCCGTGATCGGGATACGCATCGCGGCGGAGCGGTTGCGCTGCGAGTACACCAGGTTGATCGGCGCCTCGAAGCCCGGCACCAGGCGGTGGTACGAGTTCACCGTCGGGTTGGTGAAGGCCAGCAGCGACGGGGCGTGCTTCAGGATGCCGCCGATGTAGTAGCGGGCGGTGTCCGACAGGCCCGCGTAGCCGGCCTCGTCGTAGAACAGCGGGTCGCCGTTGGCCCACAGGGACTGGTGCACGTGCATGCCCGAGCCGTTGTCGCCGAAGATCGGCTTCGGCATGAAGGTCGCGGTCTTGCCGTTGCGCCAGGCCACGTTCTTCACGATGTACTTGAAGAGCTGGAGGTCGTCGGCGGCGGCGAGCAGCGTGTTGAACTTGTAGTTGATCTCCGCCTGGCCGGCGGTGCCCACCTCGTGGTGCTGGCGCTCGACCTTCAGGCCGTTCTTCTCCAGCTCCAGGGAGATCTCGGCGCGCAGGTCGGCGAAGTGGTCGACCGGCGGGACCGGGAAGTAGCCGCCCTTGTAGCGGACCTTGTAACCACGGTTGTCCTCCAGGGCGCCGGTGTTCCAGGCGCCGGCCTCGGAGTCGATGTGGTAGAAGGACTCGTTCGCCGAGGTGGCGAAGCGGACCGAGTCGAAGACGTAGAACTCGGCCTCGGGGCCGAAGTACGCGGTGTCGGCGATACCGGTCGACGCCAGGTACGCCTCCGCCTTCTTCGCCACGTTGCGCGGGTCACGGGAGTACTGCTCACCCGTGATCGGGTCGTGGATGAAGAAGTTGATGTTGAGCGTCTTGTCGCGGCGGAAGGGGTCCACCCGGGCCGTCGACAGGTCGGCGCGCAGCGCCATGTCGGACTCGTGGATCGCCTGGAAACCACGGATCGACGATCCGTCGAAGGCGAGCTCCTCGTCCGGGTCGAACGCCTCGACGGGCACCGTGAAGTGCTGCATGACGCCCGGCAGGTCGCAGAAACGGACGTCGACGAACTTGACGTCCTCGTCCGCGATGAACTTCTTGGCCTCGTCGGCGTTCTGGAACATCCAGCTCCTCCTACTCCCGGCCGTTCCCGTGCCGGGGTGGTAGTTCGTTCGTGCGGCCAGTGCGGTGGCACACGCTGCCCTCGACACTAGGGACGGGTGATTTCTCAGGCGTGACCCATTTGTTTCGCTGAAGTTAACCGACCTCGGTTCCAGGGTAGCCCGTGGCACCCCGCCGGACCGGGGGCCGGACGGGGCCCAGTACCGTGGACGGGTGGACAACAGGCAAGCAATCGGATCGTGGCTCTCCGGACCCCGCGCGGCCATGGAGGACGCGGGTGCCGAGCTCGGGTACCGGGGCGAGCGGCTCGGTCTGCCGGAGGACGGACCCGGCTCCATCGCCCGCCCCGGGCGGCGGCTCGGGGCGCTGGTCGTGGACTGGGCGCTGTGCGAGTTGATCGCATACGGCCTGATCACCAACGGCTACAACCCGGCGACGACGGGCAACTGGGCCCTCCTCGTCTTCTTCGTCCTCGGAGTCCTCACCGTGGGCACGATCGGCTTCACGCCGGGTAAGCGGTTGTTCCGGCTGCGGGTGGTCGGCGTGGACACGGGCCGGGTGCAGCCGCTGCGGGCGCTGGCCCGCACGGTGCTGCTGTGCCTCGCGATCCCGGCGCTGGTCTGGGACCGGGACGGCAGGGGGCTGCACGACCGCCTGGCGAAGACCGTAGAGGTACGGATGTAAGTGCCGGCCGGTGGGGGCTGGTCGCGCAGTTCCCCGCGCCCCTTTGGGGCGTGTCTCACATGACCGCGGGCAGTCGTGCCTCCCCCAGTGCCTTAAGGGCCTGGGAGGTGCCCCCAGGGCGGCACGGGTGGGCGCGGGCGGCACCCGGCAAGCGCCGGTGAGCGTCCCCACCCCCGCCCAGCCACAACCCCGTCACCTCCTCCCCCCGGCCCCCACCCCGGCTCACCTCTTCCGCAGCACCCGCCCCAGCACCGCCCGCAGCTCTCCCTCCGGATCGGGCACGGCCTCCTCCGACCGCCAGGCCACGTACCCGTCCGGCCGCACCAGCACCGCCCCGTCCGCCGTCGTACCGTGCGCCGCCGCCCAGTCGTCGCCCTCCGTGTCGTACACAAGATCGGCCCCGGTCCCCGCCGCCCCGATCCGGTACGTGTCCAGCCGTAGCCGCTCCGTGTCCGCGATCCGCCGGGCGGCGGTGTGCCATGCCGCGCCCCCGGCGGACTCCGCGCCGCTCAGCAGGACCAGTGACCGCTCGTACAGGTCGAGCGTGGAGAGCCGTTCGTCCGCGCGGCGCAGCCACAGGTGCGGGGACCGGCTGCCCGGCTGGCCGGTGAGGTTCATCCCATCGGGTACGAGCGGCTGGTCCGGGTCGGCGCCGAGGACCGCGCCCTTCGGGTAGCGGTAGCCGAGGACGATGTTGAGGATGCCGCCGCGCCGGTCCGCGCCGACGCCGGGGGCGGGCGCGAAGCCGGGGTGGCTGTGCTCGACGGAGCGGGCGGACGCGCGGGCGCTGGTGGCGAGGGCGACCGGGCGGCGCTCGGCGTCGTAGGAGTCGAGGAGCCCGGGGCCGGCCCAGCCGTCCAGGACCGCCGCCAGCTTCCAGGCCAGGTTGTGGGCGTCCTGGATGCCGGTGTTGGAGCCGAAGGCCCCGGTCGGGGACATCTCGTGCGCGGAGTCGCCGGCCAGGAAGACCCGCCGGTCGGCGTAGCGTTCCGCGACCCGTTCGGCCGCCCGCCAGGAGGCGCGGCCGGTGATCTCGACGTCGAGGTCGGGGACGCCGACGGCCCGCCGGATGTGCCGGGTGAGCCGTTCCTCCGTGAACTCGTCGAGGGTTTCGCCGCGTTCGGGGTGCCAGGGAGCGTGGAAGACCCAGTGTTCCTTGTTGTCGACGGGGAGGAGGGCGCCGTCGGCCTCGGGGTTGGTGAGGTAGCAGCAGATGAAGCGGCGGTCCCCGACCGTGTTCTGGAGCAGCTTGGAACGGAAGGTGATGCTGACGTTCGCGAAGAGGTCGCCGGGGCCCGTCTGGCCGATGCCGAGCCGGCCGCGGACCGGGGAGCGCGGGCCGTCGGCCGCGACCAGGTAGTCCGCGCGGACGGTGTACATCCGGTCGGAGCCACGGTCGCGGACGTACGCCGTCACTCCTTCGGGGTCCTGTTCGAAGGACTCCATCTCGTGGAAGTAACGCAGCTCGCCGGTGAGCGACTCGGCCGCCCGGCGGAGGACGGGTTCGAGATCGTTCTGGCTGCACAGGCACCACCCCGTAGGGCTGAACCTGGCGAGTCCGCCTCCCGGGTCGATCTCCCTGAACAGCCATTCGCCGGCGTCGCCGACCAGCGTCGGGGCCTGCAGGATGCCGTGGTTGCCGGCGAGGAGGGAGGCCGCCGACTTGATGTCCTGCTCGATCCCCGCCTTCCGGAACAGCTCCATCGTCCGCACGTTGTTGCCCCGGCCGCGTGGGTGGATCGAGGTACCGGAGTGTCTCTCGACGAGCATGTGGCGGACGCCCAGTCGGCCCAGGAAGAGGGACATGGACAGGCCCACGAGGGAGCCGCCCACCACGAGGACGGGGACCTGGTGATCGGTTCTCTGCTGCATCGGGCACTCCAGGGGCGGGTGTTGTGCGTCAGGTGCGTTGGAACCTCCATGCCCCGTCCGGGCCCCACCCGGGGGGGTTTCGCGTGCTCAATCACCCACCTGGTTCACGCGAGTCGCGCGCTTCGGAGGACCGGCACAGGATCAAGAAGCGCTGACGCCACGTCATCGGCGAAGGCGCAGGCCGCTGCCACCGCGAAGGAGATGTGCGAAGCATGACGACGATCTCGGAAAAGGTTTCCGACAAGCCGACCCGAACCACCCGCCCGGTCTCGACACGGGTCTCCCAGTCCGTCTTCGACGGCTCCCGGCTCCGGGTCGTCCTGCTGGTGGACGTCCACGACGGCGCGCAGCAGCAGTTCCTGGAGGCCTACGAGCAGCTGTGCAACCAGGTCGCCCAGGTGCCCGGCCACGTCAGCGACCAGCTCTGCCAGTCGATCGAGAACCCCTCGCAGTGGCTGATCACCAGCGAGTGGGAGAGCGCCCCGCCGTTCCTCGCCTGGGTGAACAGCGAGGAGCACGTGGAGATGGTCAAGCCGCTGCACAACTGCGTCCGCGACACCCGTTCGCTCCGTTTCCACGTCGTACGGGAGACCGGCGGCCCGTCGGCGGACGCGGTCCGCGTCCTGCAGGCCCACCCGCGGATGGGCGACGGTGTGATCCGCCACGCGCTCACCTTCACGGTCCGGCCGGGCAGCGAGGCCGAGGTGGCGAGGATCCTCGCGGACTACGCCTCGCCCCAGGCGAGGGTCGACGACTCCACCCGGCTCTGCCGTACCTCCCTGTTCATGCACGGCAACCGGGTCGTGCGGGCCATCGAGGTGCGCGGCGACCTGATGGCCGCCCTGCGCCACGTCGCCCGGCAGCCCGAGGTGCGGGCCGTCGAGGAGGCCATCAACCCCTACCTGGAGCAGGACCGCGACCTCAACGACCAGGAGTCCGCACGGGTGTTCTTCACCCGGGCGGCGCTGCCGGCCGTCCACCACGTCAGCGCCGCGGAGCCGGCCGAGGGCGAGCGGCACGCGCTCTGCTACCCCGCCCGCCCCGGCTGCGGGATGCGGCTCGCGGAGCTGCTCGCGCAGCAGGACGAGGCCGCGGCCGAGGACCCGGCGAGCCCGGTGCTGCACAGCACGGTCTTCCAGCGCGACGACGTCGTCGTCCGCCTGGTCGAGCAGCGGCCCGGCACGCCCGTGGACGTCACCCCGGCGCACGCGCTGACCGCCCTGCTGGACGGCGACGCGGTGCGGATGCAGCTCCTCACCGACCGCCGCTCGCCGGACGCCTGACGCCTGACCCCTCACCGTCGCATCACCCCCACGGAGGAACGCAGACATGCAGCCCATTCCGAAGATCGTGGACCTCAGCGAGGTCGAGCCCAACACCCGGCGCGGCGGCGATCTGCGCGCCATGCTCACCCCGGCCACGGTGGGTTCCACCAGCGGTTTCATGGGTGTGGCCATCGTGCAGCCGGGCGACCGCATCGCCGAGCACTACCACCCGTACTCCGAGGAGTTCGTGTACGTCGTCTGCGGCGACATGGAGGTCGACCTGGACGGCGACCCGCACCCGCTGCGGCCCGAACAGGGGTTGATGATCCCCATGAACATGAAGCACCGCTTCCGCAACGTGGGCAACGTCGAGGCCCGGATCGTCTTCCACCTCGGCCCGCTGGCCCCGCGCCCGAGCCTCGGCCACGTCGACACCGAGGAGACGGAAGCCGTCGCCGTGGGGCAGGTCCGGTCGTGACCCGGCGCGTGGCGGTTACGGGCATAGGCATCGTGGCTCCGGGGGGTGTGGGCGTACCGGCGTTCTGGGATCTGCTCGCCTCGGGCCGGACCGCGACGCGCGGCATCACCTTCTTCGACCCCTCGGGCCTCAGGTCGCAGATCGCCGCCGAGTGCGACTTCGACCCGGCGGCGCACGGCCTGGACGCCGAGGAGATCGAGCGGGCGGACCGTTACATACAGTTCGCCCTGGTCGCCGGTGACGAGGCGGTCCGGGACTCCGGGCTCGACCTCGGCCGGGAGGACCCCTGGCGGATCGGGGTCTCCCTGGGTACGGCGGTCGGTGGCACCACCCGCCTGGAGCACGACTACGTCCTGGTGAGCGAAGCGGGCCGGCGCTGGGACGTGGACCACCGGCAGGCGCAGCCCCAGCTGCACCGGGCGTTCTCCCCGAGCACCCTCGCCTCCGCGGTGGCGGAACGATTCGGCGCCCACGGTCCGGTACAGACCGTCTCCACCGGCTGCACCTCGGGCCTGGACGCCGTCGGCTACGCCTTCCACACCGTCCAGGAGGGCCGCGCCGACATCTGCATCGCCGGCGCCTCGGACTCCCCGATCTCACCCATCACCATGGCCTGCTTCGACGCGATCAAGGCCACCTCCCCGAACAACGACGACCCCGAGCACGCCTCCCGCCCCTTCGACAACCGCCGGGACGGGTTCGTCATGGGCGAGGGCGGCGCGGTGCTCGTCCTGGAGGAGGAGGAACACGCCAAGGCCCGCGGCGCGCACATCTACTGCCGGCTCGACGGCTACGCCACCTTCGGCAACGCCTACCACATGACCGGTCTCACCAGCGAGGGCCTGGAGATGGCCCGCGCCATCGAGACCGCCCTGAACCACGCCCGCCTCGACCCCACCGCCATCGACTACGTCAACGCGCACGGCTCCGGCACCCGGCAGAACGACCGCCACGAGACCGCCGCCGTGAAGAAGGCGCTCGGACAGCACGCGTACAGCACGCCCATGAGCTCCATCAAGTCCATGGTGGGCCACTCGCTCGGCGCCATCGGCGCGATCGAGGTCGTCGCCTGTGTGCTCGCCCTGGCCCACCAGGTCGTCCCGCCCACCGCGAACTACGAGACCCCCGACCCCGAGTGCGACCTCGACTACGTGCCGCGCGTCGCCCGTGAACGCAGCCTCGGCGGCGTCCTGTCCGTGGGCAGCGGGTTCGGCGGCTTCCAGTCCGCGGTGATCCTGACCCGGCAGAGAGGACGGACACGATGAGCGAACCCCGTTCTCGGCGGGCGGCCGTCACCGGCATCGGTGTCGTCGCGCCCAACGGAACCAGCACCGAGACCTTCTGGAAATCCGTCCAGGAGGGACGCAACGTCCTCGGCAAGGTGACCCGCGACGGCTGCGAGCACCTGCCCATGAAGGTGGCCGGAGAAGTCCGCGACTTCGACCCGGCGGCCGCCGTCGAGGAACGCCTCATCGTCCAGACCGACCGCTTCACGCACTTCGCGATGGCCGCGGCCGACCTGGCACTCGAAGACGCCCGGCTCGGCCGCGCCGACACCGACGGCTCGCCGTTCGACGTCGGTGTGGTCACCGCGGCCGGCTCCGGCGGCGGCGAGTTCGGCCAGCGCGAGCTCCAGCAACTGTGGGGCAAGGGCAGCCGGTTCGTCGGTCCCTACCAGTCCATCGCCTGGTTCTACGCGGCCAGCACCGGCCAGATCTCCATCCGGCGCGGCTTCAAGGGCCCCTGCTCGGTGGTCGCCGCCGACGAGGCCGGCGGCCTGGACGCCCTCGCCCACGCCGCCCGCGCGGTCCGCCGCGGTACGGACGTCATCGTGGCCGGCTCCACCGAGGCGCCGATAGCTCCGTACTCGGTGGTCTGCCAGCTCGGCTACGAGGAACTCAGCCGGGAGCCCGACCCGGCCCGCGCCTACCGCCCCTTCACCGAGCAGGCCTGCGGGTTCGTGCCGGCCGAGGGCGGCGCCATGCTCGTCGTGGAGGACACCGGCTCGGCCCGCAGACGCGGACTGCCGGTACGGGCCACCCTCGACGGCCACGCGTCCACCTTCACCGGGGCGTCCCGCTGGGGCGAGTCCCGGGCCGGGCTCGCCCAGGCGATCCGCGGGGCGCTGGCCGAGGCCGGCTGCGCACCCGAGGAGATCGACGTGGTCTTCGCCGACGCCCTCGGCGTGCCGGAAGCCGACCGGGCGGAGGCGCTGGCCATCACCGACGCGCTCGGCGCGCACGGCAGGCGGGTGCCGGTCACCGCGCCCAAGGCCGGGATCGGCCGGGGCTACTGCGCGGCCCCCGTCCTGGACACCGCCGCCGCGGTGCTGGCGATGGAACACGGGCTGATCCCGCCGACCCCGGGCGTCTTCGACATCTGCCACGACCTCGACCTCGTGACCGGCCGCGCCCGTGCCGCGCAGCCGCGCACGGCACTGGTGCTCAGCCGGGGCCTCATGGGGTCGAACTCGGCGCTCGTGCTGCGCCACGGCGCGGCCGGGTGAGTCGAACACACCAGCTGCCCAGCAGCGAAGCAGAAGGAGTTGCTATGAGCATCACCGTGGACGAACTGTCCGAACTCATGAAGAAGGCCGCCGGCGTCACCGTCTCCCCGGCCGACCTGCAGGACCGGGCCGACAGCGGCTTCGACGTCCTCGGCGTCGACTCGCTCGGCCTGCTCGGCATCGTCGGCGAACTGGAGAACCGGCACGGCGTGCCCATGCCGGTGGACGCCGAGCGGTGCAAGACGCCTCGCCAGTTCCTCGACCTCGTCAACAGCGCCATGCCCGCGGGAGCCTGACATGACCGGACACACCCAGAACGAGATCACCATCGCCGCGCCCGTCGACCTGGTCTGGGACATGACCAACGACGTGGCCAACTGGCCCCAGCTGTTCAGCGAGTACGCCAGCGCCGAGATCCTCGAGGAGGAGGGGAACAAGGTCACCTTCCGGCTGACCATGCACCCCGACGAGAACGGCAAGGTGTGGAGCTGGGTCTCCGAGCGCGAGGCGGACCGCCGCAACCTCCGCGTCAAGGCCCGCCGGGTCGAGACCGGCCCGTTCGCGCACATGGACATCCTCTGGCAGTACGAGGAGGTGCCCGCCGGCACCCGGATGGTCTGGACCCAGGACTTCGCGATGAAGCCGGAGGCCCCCGTCGACGACGACTGGATGACCGACAACATCAACAAGAACTCCAAGGTCCAGATGGCCCTGATCCGCGACAAGATCGAGAAGGCCGCCACCGGTCGGCGCCCCGACCCGGCCCTGGCCGACTGAACCGCACTGAACCGCACTGAACCGCACGAGTCGTACGACAGGAGAGACACCGTGCACCAGGCCCTGATCGTCGCCCGCATGGCACCGGGCTCCGCCCCCGACATCGCGAAGGTGTTCGCGGAGTCCGACCGGGGAGAGCTGCCGCACCTCGTCGGGGTGGTCCGGCGCAGCCTCTTCCAGTTCGGTGATGTGTACATGCACCTCATCGAGTCCGAGCGCGAGCCGGGACCGGCCATCGCCAAGATCACCTCGCACCCCGAGTTCAGGGACGTCAGCGACCGTCTCACGGCGTACGTCAGCGCGTACGACCCGGAGACCTGGCGCTCCCCGAAGGACGCGATGGCCCAGCGCTTCTACCTCTGGGAGCGCGACGGCGGCGGGTGACCCCGCGCGCCGCCGTACGCCAACGGTGCCGGACCCGCACACGACGCGGGCCCGGCACCGGCGCGTGCCGGGGGTGTCGCCTCAGGCCGGCACCGTGCAGTCGAAGGCGTGCAGATACGGGTTGACCGGCCGGATGTCGTTGACACTCAGGCCCGCCTCGGTCAGCCGGCGCACCATGGAGTCGGTGGTGTGCTTGGCCCCGCCGACGTTCAGGAGCAGCAGCAGGTCCATCGCGGTGCTGAACCGCATCGAGGGGGTGTCGTCGACCAGGTTCTCGATCACCACGACCCGGGCCCCGGGACCGCCCGCCGCGACCACGTTGGCGAGCAGCCGCGCGGTGGACTCGTCGTCCCACTCCAGGATGTTCTTGATGATGTAGACGTCCGCGTCGACCGGCACGGCCTCCCGGATGTCACCGGGCACCACCCGCGCCCGGTCCGCGAGGTCGCCGCCCTCGCGCAGCCGGGGCAGCGCGTTCTCCACCACCTTGGGCAGATCCAGCAGATAGCCCTTCATCGCCGGGTACTTGTCCAGCAGGCAGGCCACCACATGTCCCTGGCCGCCGCCGAGGTCCGCGACCGACCGGCTGCCGGACAGGTCGAGCAGCGCGGCGACCTCCCGGGCCGACTGCTCGCTGGAGGTGGTCATCGCCCGGTTGAAGACGTCCGCCGATTCCGGCGCGTCCTCGTTCAGATAGACGAAGAACTCCTTGCCGTACAGGTCCTCGACGACGTTGCGGCCGCTGCGCACGGCCTCGTCGAGCTTCGGCCAGGCGTCCCAGGTCCACGGCTCGGTGCACCACAGGGCGATGTAGCGCAGGCTGTGCGGGTCGTCCTCGCGCAGCAGCCGGGAGGTCTCGGTGTGGGCGAACGTCCCGTCCGGCCGCTCGGCGAAGACGCCGTAGCAGGACAGGGCGCGCAGCAGCCGCCGAAGCGGCTTGGGGTCGGTCCTCACCGCCGACGCCAGGGACTCCACGGTCATCGGAGCGTCCCCGAGCGCGTCGGCCACGCGCAGCCGGGCGGCCGCGCGGACGGCGGCGGCACAGGCCGCCCCGAACACGAGCTCGCGCAGCCGCATCGACGGCGGCGGAGCGTCCTCGGCCGGTGCCTTGGCCGGCGTCGAGAGGTCGCGTGCTGGTGCGGTCATGTGCCGCCTTCCTTCCGTGTGGGGTGTCGTACGGCCGTCAGGTCAGCACAGACCCGCGGGCCTGGACTTCTTGCAGGTGTTCTGCCTGAAGGCGTTGCCGTGCTTGGTGGCTTCCTGGTTGACCAGGTCGGCGGGGGCGTTGCCCGACAGCCTGTTGCGGGTGACCTGGTTCTTGTCGCTGCTGACACCCACGAAGCTCTTGAAGACCACGACACCGCCCGACAGCGGTGACCTGCCGGAGTTCCCGGTGACCGTGTTCCCGGTGACCAGGGTGTTCTCGGTGCCGGTCAGGACGATGCCGGAGCCCTGCAGGAAGGCCAGCCGCGCCGTCTTCTTGCAGTACTTGTTGTTCTTCACGACCTGGTTGTCGGCGACGGTCAGGTGACCGGCCTTCGGCTTGTTCTCGTCGCCGACGACGAAGACGCCCGCGCAGTTGCCGGTCACCGAGTTGTCCGAGACGGTGAGGTCGCGCAGCCGGCGGACGGTGACGCCGATCCGGTTGCCCTCCAGGAGGTTGTGCTCGACGACCGTGCCGTCGGTGTCGACGGCGCCCTTCTCCGCGGTGACGGAGTTGGCGAGGAAGATGCCCGCGTCGCCGTTGTCGCGGGCGACGTTGTTCCGGTACGTGCTGTGGACCGAGCGCTCCTCGGCGAGGCCCCACTGTCCGTTCTTCACGGCGGCCACGCCGTGCACGTGCAGGTTGGCCGCGCCGACGGCCATGACGCCGGTCCGGGAGAACCCGGTGACGGTCAGGTGAGCGATGGTCACGTCCTCGACGGGCTGCTTCTTGGCGCCGACCACGCAGATGCCGTTGCCCATCTCGGCACAGGACTTCACGGCCTTCTTCGCGGTGCTCCTGACCTTCTTGGCCGGCTTGAGCACGGTGTCCGCGCCCACGCCGCGCAGGGTGAGGCCGGGCGTGGTCACCTTGACGCTCTGGTGGTAGGTGCCGGCCAGCACCATCACCGTGTCGCCGGGCTCGGCGGCGTCGACCGCCCGCTGGATGGACTCACCCGGGTGCACGGTCAGCACACGGTGCGTCGCGGCCGCCGGAGCGGCACCGAGAAGGGAGCCGCACAGGGCGGCGCTGCACGCGAGGTATGTGATATGGCGTTTTGTCACGTAGGGAAGATTAGGAGCAGATGACCCGATAAACGGTTGTATGCTCCGTTCGGCGGCGTGTCATGAGCGCCCCAGCAGGGGCGCGAGGCTGTGCCGAGATGCGGCTCCGCCGCGGGGGCGCGGGAAAACACAAAGGCGCGGCAGTCGCAACGCGACCACCGCGCCCCCAGTGCGCAGGCGAGGCTTACCGCCCCCGAGGTCCGCCCTTGGGCATCCGCATACCCCTCGGCATCGGCCCCTTGGGCAACGGCATGTTGGACATCAGGTCCCCCATCGCCCGCAGCCGGTCGTTGGTGGTCGTCACCTGGGGCCCGGTCAGCACGCGGGGGAACTTCAGCATCGTGGTCCGCAGCTTCTTCAGCTCGACCTGGCCCTCGCCCGTGCCCACGATCACGTCGTGCACCGGCACGTCGGCCACGATCCGGGCCATCTTCTTCTTCTCGGCGGCCAGCAGGGTCTTCACCCGGTTCGGGTTGCCCTCGGCGACCAGGACGATGCCGGCCTTGCCGACCGCCCGGTGCACCACGTCCTGGCTGCGGTTCATCGCCACCGCCGGCGTCGTCGTCCAGCCCCGCCCGATGTTGTCCAGGACGGCGGCCGCGGCGCCCGGCTGGCCCTCCATCTGGCCGAAGGCCGCCCGCTCGGCCCGCCGGCCGAAGACGATCGCCGTCGCGAGGAAGGCGAGCAGCAGGCCCAGGATGCCCAGATAGACCGGATGACCGATCAAAAAGCCGATCACGAGGAAGACCGCAAGGGTGCCGAGACCGACACCGGCCAGCACCAGGCCGATCGTCTTGTCGGCCTTGCGGGTCATCTTGTACGTCAGGACGATCTGCTTCAGTCGTCCGGCATTCGCAGCGTCCGCTGCGGGTTCCTTCCTCGCCATGCCCCGAAGTCTACGTGGCCCCGGGAGTGCCGACGACGGCAGAGTCCCGACAAGGCCGCGGAAGGGGCGTCAGGAGCGGCCGGCGGCCTGCTCCAGGAAGCGCTGGGCCTCGACCCGGTCCTTGGCGCGACGGCGGTCCTCCAGCACGGAGGTCCAGGCGTTCTGGCGGGCGGTGCGCTGGCCGCCGCTCATGAGGAGCGACTCGACGGCGCGCAGCGCGTCGGTGAAAGACGGGATCGCGGTGGCGCGAACGGGCGCGGCCTGCATGGTGGAGGTCCCCCTCGAAGTGGATGGATGTGCTGTGATACCAGGGTCTTTGTTCGGTGTTACCAGGGCGTGACCGACCGGTCAAACGCCCATGAAACCTTGATTCGGGGCTCGTGAACGCCGACGCGGTCCTGACGTACGCCCTCATCAGCGAGGACGGTCAGGACCGCGTCCATTCGGTCATTACTGGCCGGTAATAGTTTGTGCGTGAATTCACACGCTCGGCGGCGGAGCCGGGGACGGACCCGTCAGACCGCCTGCGCGGCGACGAATGCGTCACCCCGCTGCGGAGCGGCCGAATGCCGCTGTTCGACGGCCATCCGGTACAGGCGGCCGGCGCGGTACGAGGACCGGACGAGCGGGCCCGACATGACACCGGAGAAGCCGATCTGCTCGGCCTCCTCCTTCAGCTCCACGAATTCCTGCGGCTTCACCCAGCGCTCCACGGGGTGGTGCCGCAGGCTCGGACGCAGGTACTGCGTGATGGTGACCAGTTCGCAGCCGGCCTCGTGTAGCTGGCGCAGCGCGTCGCTGACCTCCTCGCGGGTCTCGCCCATGCCGAGGATGAGGTTGGACTTGGTGACCAGGCCGAAGTCGCGGGCGGCCGTGATGACCCTGAGCGAACGGTCGTAGCGGAAGCCGGGGCGGATGCGCTTGAAGATCCGGGGCACGGTCTCGACGTTGTGCGCGAACACCTCGGGGCGGGCCGAGAAGACCTCCGCGAGCTGCTCGGGGACCGCGTTGAAGTCGGGGGCGAGGAGCTCGACCTTGGTGCGGCCGGCCTCGCGCTGCGCCGTCTGCTGGTGGATCTGCCGGACCGTCTCCGCGTACAGCCAGGCGCCGCCGTCCTCCAGGTCGTCGCGGGCGACACCGGTGATGGTCGCGTAGTTCAGGTCCATGGTGACCACGGACTCGCCGACGCGGCGCGGCTCGTCGCGGTCCAGCGCCTCGGGCCTGCCGGTGTCGATCTGGCAGAAGTCGCAGCGCCGGGTGCACTGGTCGCCGCCGATGAGGAAGGTCGCCTCGCGGTCCTCCCAGCACTCGTAGATGTTCGGGCAGCCGGCTTCCTGGCAGACCGTGTGCAGGCCCTCGCTCTTCACGAGGTTCTGCATCTTCGTGTACTCGGGGCCCATTTTCGCCCGGGTCTTGATCCACTCGGGCTTGCGCTCGATGGGGGTCTGGCTGTTGCGGACCTCCAGGCGCAGCATCTTGCGTCCGTCGGGTGAGACTGCGGACACGACCGGCTCCCTAGCGATTGATTCTTCGGCGTTCTTCAGGGTACGCCCGTTGATTTGACGGACCGGCGTCGGTGCTGGCCCCTGGTGGCTGCCGCTCCCGACCCCCGCTGCCGGCCTTCGGCCTGGTCCTCGGACTTCTCCGGAGGGGGTGCTCCCGGACGGGCCGATGGTCATGCCGCCGGTGTTCTCTCGATCACCCTCGGCTTGAGTTCCGCGTTCTCCAGGACGTCCTTCAGGTGCCGCTCCGCCACCGGCAGCACCTCCTCGATCGTCACCTCCCGGCCCAGCTCGGCCGCGAGGGAGGCGACCCCCGCGTCCCGGATGCCGCACGGGATGATCCGGTCGAACCACTTCATGTCCGGGTTCACGTTGAACGAGAAGCCGTGCATGGTGACGCCCTTGGCGACGCGGATCCCGATCTGGGCGATCTTGCGGTCCTCGCGGCGCTGGCCGGCGTTGGAGGGGGCGTACTCCGGGCCGTTGAGGCGGGGGTCGAACTCCTCGTCCGTCAGGCGGGGGTCGAAGTCCAGGGCGAGCCCGCCGAGGGCGTGCGGACGCTGCTCGACCGGGTCGCCGAGCACCCACACGCCACTGCGCCCCTCGACCCGGGTGGTCTCCAGGCCGAACTCGGCGCAGACGCGGATCAGCGCCTCTTCCAGGCGCCGTACGTGCGCGACCACGTCCACCGGGCGCGGGAGCTTCTGGATCGGGTAGCCCACCAGCTGGCCGGGGCCGTGCCAGGTGATCTTGCCCCCGCGGTCCACGTCGATGACCGGGGTGCCGTCGAGCGGTCGCTCGTTGTCCGCGGTGCGGCGGCCCGCCGTGTACACCGGGGGGTGTTCGAGCAGCAGGACCGTGTCGGGCACCTCGTCGGCGAACCGCGCCGCGTGCACCCGGCGCTGCTCGTCCCATGCCTCCTGGTACTCGACGGCATCCGCGCCGAACCCCATGCGGACGAACCGCAACTCACTCACGGCAAGCGCCTCCCTCGGGCGATGGGTGTGTCAGGCACATAACGCGCCCAAGCAACTGTACGTCCGTCCGTCACGCGTCAGCCCGGGGGTTAATTCTCACACGATCGGATGAATGAACGTCGAGATGTGCGATGGGCTGCTCACTCTCCGCTACATTCGCGCCGTCCGTGAGCGTCAAAAGGGCTGCTCACCGGCAATCCGGGACAAGCCGCCGAGCTGACCCAGAAGGCAGGAGACCGCACCCCAGATGACGGATCGACCCGCGCAGCGCACCCCCAACCGCCAGCTCGCCGCGCTCATCGCAGAAGCGGGGTTCTCCAACGCGGGTCTGGCCCGTCGCGTCGACCAACTCGGACTCGAACACGGGCTGGATCTCAGATACGACAAGACCTCGGTCACCCGGTGGCTGCGCGGCCAGCAGCCCAGGGGCACCACCCCCGCCCTGATCGCCGAGGTCTTCACCCGGCGCCTGGGCCGCCGGCTCACCGCCCAGGACCTGGGCCTCGACGCGTGTGCCCCGGTGTACGCCGGGCTGGAGTTCGCGGCCACCCCCGAGGAGGCCGTCGACATCGTCAGCGGGCTGTGGCGCAAGGACTCCGGCAGCCACGCCGAGCTCCGCAGGATCGCGTTCACCCCGGCCGGGCTCGTGGTGCCCAGCCGGGACTGGCTGATCGGCCGCGCCGACGACAAGGTGGCCCGCGGCGAACCGGCGGCGCCGGCGGTCGTCCGGGTGCCGGCGCAGACCCGGCCCGCCGCGCCCAGGCAGGCGCCGCTCGCACCGGTGCGGCCGCGCGGGCAGGCCGAGCGCGGGCCCGGTCAGCGGGTGACCGGCGGCGACATCGCCGCGCTCCGCTCGGTCGGCGAACTGTTCCGCTCCCTCGACGACCAGTACGGCGGCGGCCACGCCCGGCAGGCCCTGGTCCGCTACCTGGAGCACGAGTGCGAACCGATGCTGCGCGGCACGTACGGCGAGCAGACCGGCCGCAAGCTGTTCGGCGCGGCGGCCGACCTGACCCGGCTGGCGGGCTGGACGTCGTACGACATCGCCGCGCACGGCCTCGCCCAGCGCTACTTCGTCCAGTCGCTGCGCCTCGCCCAGGCGGCGGGGGACCGGTCCTACGGCTCCTACGTCCTCGTCACCATGAGCCGGCAGGCGGTCTACCTGGGGCACGGCCGGGAGGCGGTGCAACTGGCCCGGGTGGCCCAGCAGGGGGTCGGCACGAGCGCCCCACCGGTCGTCCAGGCCCTGCTCCACGCGGCCGAGGCCCGCGCGCACGGCGTGCTCGGCGAGGTGCGCGCCTGCACGGGGGCGCTCGTCCGGGCCGAACGCGCCCTGGAGGCGGCGCGCCCCGGCGACGAGGTCCCGCACTGGGCACGCTTCTTCGACGAGGCGCAACTGGCCGACGAGTTCGGCCACTGCCACCGCGACCTCCAGCAGTTCCGGGCCTCCGCCCAGCACGCGGAACGCTCCCTCCAGCTCCGGGCGCCCTGCTACGCCCGCAGCCGCCTCTTCTGCCGCGTCGTCCTCGCCACGGCCCGGCTGGGCCTCGGCGAGCTCGACCAGGCGTGCGCGCTCGGCGTGGAGGCGGCGGGGGCGGCGGCCGAGATGCGCTCGGTCCGCGCGATCGAATACGTCAAGGACTTCGAACGCCGCCTGGAGCCGTACAAGGACGCGGCGCCGGTGAAGGGCTACCGGGAGAGGGTGGCCGCGCTGGGCTGACGGTCCGCTGCGCGGGGCTGCGGCCGAGGAGGTGCTGCCCTTCCCCTCCGCCGCAACGGCGGGCAGCCACGACGGCGTTGTGCGGCGGTGCCGGACTGGCCGTTGCCACTCGCCGTTGCCGGTTCCGGCCGTTCGCGTGGTGCGGCGCCGTGGTGGCTGCTCGCGCAGTTCCCCGCGCCCCTGTGGGGCGCTGTGCGGTTCATCTTCCTTTTCCGCCGCAGCGGTGATCAGCCACGACGGCGTGGGCCGGCGGTGCTGGTCGCCGTTGCGGGGTTCGGTTGTTGGTGTGGTGCGGCGCCGTGGTGGCTGGTCGCGCAGTTCCCCGCGCCCCTGTGGGGCGCGGTGCGGCTCACCTTCCTCTTCCGCCGCAACGGCGGGCAGCCACGACGGCGTTGTGCGGCGGTGCCGGACTGGCCATTGCCACTCGCCGTTGCCGGTTCCGGCCGTTCGCGTGGTGCGGCGCCGTGGTGGCTGGTCGCGCAGTTCCCCGCGCCCCTGTGGGGCGTTGTGCGGTTCATCTTCCTTTTCCGCCGCAGCGGTGATCAGCCACGACGGCGTGGGCCGGCGGTGCCGGACCGCGGTTCATCTTCCTTTTCCGCCGTACGGGGTGCTTACGCGGCGCGGCGTTGTGGGGTCTCCGCGCTGTGCAGGGAGCCTGATGCGCCGATGTCCGCCAGGATCGCCGCCGTGGCGCGGTGGGCCGAGTGCAGGGCTCCCTGGACTGTGCTGGTGTCGCGGTGGTCGCCGCAGACGTAGAGGCCGGCGAGGAGGCGGACGGGGCGGCGGAGGTCGTGCGGGGGGCGCATGGCGGGGATGGCCTCGGGGGTGTGGTGGACCGCGAGGGTCTCCCAGCGGCGCGTCGACGTGCCGTAGAGGCGGGCCAGGTGCATGCGGACCGCGGTGTCGATGTCCGAGGGGGGCTTGCCGAGAAGCGTCGAGGAGATCAGGGCGCGGCCCTGCGGGGCCCGGCTCGGATCGATGTTGCTGACGACGGAGGTGTGGGAGACGGGGCCGCCCCGGTCGGCGTCCAGGAGGAGGGACGTCCCGGTGGTGAGCGTCGCCGGCTCGTCCGTGGTGTGGTGGACCACCGTGACCCGGTGGAAGTCCGGGACGCGCAGGCCCGGCAGGAGCTCGGCGGCGGCCCTCGCGTCCGTCGCCAGCAGTACCGCCCGGCAGCGGATCTCGCCGTGTTCGGCCGTCGTCACCGAGGTGGTGGAGACCGACGTGACCCGGACCCCGGTGTGCACCGTGCCGGGCGGCAGGGCGCGGGCGAGGAGGTCCGGGAGGACCTCGGCGCCCCCCTCCGGCACGCACAGCCGCCCGCTCGCGAAGGAGCGCAGGGCGAGGTCCGCGCAGCGGCTGGACGTCGTCAGGTCCGGGTCGCAGAGGAGGGCCGCGAGCAGCGGGCGCAGGAAGCCGTCGACCGTGCGGGCGGGCACCCCGCGCTCCGCGAGGGCGCGGGCGGCGGGCAGCTCCGGACGGGCCAGGATCCGCTCGACGGGAGTCACGGCGAGGCGGCCCAGCGCGGCGCCCAGCCGGGCCTGGTCGACCGCGCCGCCCATCGGCGTGGTCGCCCGCGCCGGGGCCACCGCCGAGCCGCCCCTGGGGGCGCTTGCCAGGGCGCGCACGGCATACAGTGCGCCCCTCGCGCTTCCGCCGCCCGCCGGAGCGCCGGCCCGGTGCCTGCGCCCGTCGCGATGGAGCAGCACGCCAGGCGCGTACCGGCGCAGAACCAGGGCGTCCAGTCCCGGGGCGAGGCGTAGCTCCGGATAGGACGTGGACAGGAACTGTCCGATCCGGTCGAGCCGGAAGCCGTCGACCTTCTCGGTCGACATACGGCCGCCGACGTAAGGGGCGGCCTCCAGGACCGCGGTCGTTACTCCTGCGCTGTTCAGCCGATGAGCCGCGGAGAGGCCGGCGATGCCGGCTCCCACGATGACGACGTCCGCCTGGTACGCGGGCTCATGCACGAGGCCCCTCCTCGATTGCGCGTCCGGTGGAGACGTGATGCCCCCAACCCGCTGCGGGGATACCCGAGTTCGGGTCGAGGTTAGGGCGGTGACCGGTCGGGGACAGTCGCGCATGAACAGGGCACGGTCGCACGCCGGTCGCATACGGTCACAGGGGTCGTCAGGCCGCGCGGATCGCGTCCTCGATGCCCGGGAACGCGAACGTGAACCCTGATTCCAGCAGCCGCTTCGGCACCACGCGCTGGCTGCCGAGCACGTCCCCGGCCATCTCGCCGAGCGCCGCCCGCAGCACCGGGGAGGGCACCGGGAAGAGAGCCGGACGGTGCAGCACCCGGGCCATCGCCGTGGTGATCTCGGCGTTGGTCAGCGGCTCGGGCGCGGTGAGGTTGAACGGACCCGACAGACCCTCAGTGTCCATCAGGAACCGGATCGCGGCCACCTCGTCGTGCAGCGCGATGAACGACCAGTACTGGCGGCCGTCGCCCAGCCGGCCGCCGAGCCCGGCCTTGAAGAGCGGGAACAGCCGGCCCCAGGCCCCGCCGCCCCGGGCCACCACCAGGCCGGTGCGCGTGAACACCGTCCGCACGCCGGCCTCCCGCGCCGGGGCCGCCGCCGCCTCCCACTCCACGCACAGCGACGGGAGGAAGCCGTCGCCGGGCGGGGCGTCCTCGTCCACGACCCGGTCGCCGGTGTCGCCGTAGATGCCCATCGCGCTGCCGCTCACGAACACCCGCGGCGGGTCCGGCAGGGCCGCCACGGCCTCGGCGAGCGCGGCCGTGCCGAGCACCCGGCTGTCCCGGATCCGGCGCTTGTAGGCGGGCGTCCAGCGCTGGTCGCCGATCCCGGCCCCGGCCAGGTTCACCACCGCGGCACAGCCGGCCAGCCCTGCGGTGTCGACGTACTGCCCCTCCGGGTCCCAGCAGACCTCCGCGGTGCCGTGGGCCGCGCGCCGCACCAGGCGCACCACCTCGTGTCCGTCCGCCTGGAGGGACCGCACCAGGGCGCTGCCGATGAGGCCGGACGCGCCGGCCACCGCGATACGAGAACGTTCCATGTGTCCCAGCATGCCGGTAAGGGCCGCGGAAAACCCGATGGGCCCCGGCAAGCGGCCGTCCTAGGGTGAGCGCATGCCAGTGCCGTACATACGCACCGCCCTGCCCGACGACGACGACGAGCTCTCCGCCCTCGACCGCGCCACCTGGTCACCCGTGCACGCGGTCCTGCCGCGCCCGCAGCCGCCGTACGACCCCTTCTTCAGCGAGCGCCACGCCCCCGAGGACACCCTGGTCGCCGAGCTCGACCGGCGCATCGTCGGCTATGTCCGGCTCGGCCTCGCCTACAAGATCGCCTCCAACGCGCACGTCCGGCAGATCCAGGGCCTCGCGGTCGCCGAGGAGGCCCGCGGCCGGGGCGTGGCCCGGGCACTGCTGCGGGCGGCGATGGAGGAGGCCAGCCGCCGTGGCGCCCGCCGGATCCGGCTCGGCGTGCTCGGACACAACACCGCGGCGCGCCGGCTCTACGAGTCGGAGGGCTTCGCCGTCGAGGGCGTGCTGCCGGGGGAGTTCTTCCTGGACGGCGAGTACGTCGACGACGTGGTCATGGGCCGGCCGCTGTGACGGTCAGGACGTGATCAGTTCGCCCGTGTCCACCGGCGAGGTGGCGTGCGCCGCGCGCGCCGCGTCCTTGGCCACCTCGCCGGCGGTCAGCACGTACCCCGTCTCGTTGTCCGACGTGGAGCGGGCGAACACCACGCCGTACACCTTGCCGCCGGTGGTCAGCAGCGGGCCGCCGGAGTTGCCGGGGCGGACCGTGGAGCGGATCGAGTAGATCTCCCGGGTCACGGTGGCGTCGTTGTAGATGTTCTGGCCGGTGGCCTGCACCTTGTTCGCCACCGTGGCCGCCTGGAGGTTCAGGTTGCCGTCCTGCGGATAGCCGGCCACCACCGCGGAGTTTCCGCGCGCCGCCGTCGTGTCGAACCGCAGCACGGGCGCCCGCAGCCGCGGCACGTACAGCACCGCCACGTCCCGGTCCGGGTCGAAGAGGACGACCTCCGCGTCGTACGACGGCCCGACCCCGCCGATCCGCACGCTCGGGTTGTCGATGCCGGCCACCACGTGGGCGTTGGTCATCACATGCTCCGGCGCGAACATGAACCCGCTGCCCTCGCGGCCCTGGTTGCCGGAGGCACCCTCGATCTTGACCGTGCTGCGCCTGGCCGCGTTCGTGGCGGCCGCGGTGACGTTGTCGCCGGACGGCTTGGCCACCCGGGCCGTCGACTCGTTCTCGAACGGGTTGAAGACCTGCGGGAAACCCGCCTCGGTCAGCGCCGAGGTGGCCCGCGAGAACCAGGCCGGCGTGGTGTCCGGCATGGTGTTCTGCACGGCGCCGAGCAGCTTCGAGTCCCGGATCGCCGTCGTCACCGCGGGCGACGAGGACGCGCCCAGCACGCTCGCCGCCACCCAGGCCACGATCAGCACCGCCACCGAGTTGGCGGCCGCCCCGCCCATCCCGTCGGCCACCCGGAGCGGACCCCTGTCCAGCTCACGGCGCAGCCGCAGCGCCAGCCGCCCCGCCAGCTCGTGCCCCACCACCGCCGGCACCAGCACCGTCAGCACCGCGACCACCGTCGCCGTCGCCGTCCCGCGGGTGACCAGCTCCATCACCCACGGCAGCACCCACACGCCGATCACCGCGCCGCCCACGAACCCGGCCAGCGAGACACAGCCGGCCACCAGCCCGCGCCGGTAACCGGACGCCGCGTAGACGAGGACCACCAGTACGAGCACCAGGTCGAGCAGGTCCACGGAGCCGCCTTTCTCTCGGTGCCCTTAATACGGTCGGGACAGGTCCAGTGATCAGTTCACGCGCGCGGGGGCCCGGGAACCGGCCACGCACGCGTGTACCCCCTGAAACGTCCCGGACCAGGACGATGGTTCCACCAGGTGGCACAGCACACATCGCGGGCACGGTCGATCAACCCGAGAGTGAGTGCCATGCGTGTCTTCCCAAGAGCGGGGCGGCGCACCGTGATCACCGCCCTGACGCTGCTCGGCTGCCTGCCGGGCCTCGCCGCCGTGCTCGTGCTGCTGCAGAGCGCCCAGGGCGTCGACCGCCCCGCCGTCATCCACCTTGCCGCGCCCGCGCCCGCCAGCCCCGCCGCCCGCCACCGGGCACCCCGGCCGCGCATCGTGCCGCGCTCGGCCTGGCTGAACGACACCGTCCGCCGCACCCAGCCGCCGCCGCGCTACGACGACAAGGTCGTCGCCGTCTTCGTGCACCACACCGACTCGCCCAACGGCTACTCCTGCGCCCAGACGCCCGAGATCATCCGCCGCCTGTACGCCGGCCAGACCGGCGACCGCGCCTGGGACGACATCGGCTACAACTTCCTGGTCGACCGGTGCGGCACCGTCTACGAGGGCCGCGCGGGCGGCGCCGACCGGGCCGTCACCGGCGCCCACACCCAGGGCTTCAACCACCGCACCGCCGGCATCGCCGCCCTCGGCACCTTCACCGCCGGGGTGCCCGTGCCGCGCGCCATGGCCGACTCGATCGCCGCCGTCGCCGCCTGGAAACTCGGCCTGGCCGACATCGACCCGCGCGGCAGCGCCCGGCTGGTCTCCAGCAACGGCCGCAGCCGCTACCGGGCGGGCGCGGTCGTCGCCCTCCCGGCCGTGGCCGGCCACAAGGACGGCTACATGACCAACTGCCCCGGCGCCGCCCTCATCGAGCGCCTCCCGGAGATCAGGGAGACGGCGGCCCGGCTGCAGGGCAGGGCGCGGGCGGCGGCACCGTCGCCTTCGAGGACCCCCGGACGGTCGGCGCCCCCGGCCGGAACCCCGCTGCGCACCTTCCGGGAAACACCCCTGAGGATCTCCCTCGGACCACCCGCGAAGGCGTCCACAGGAACGCCATAGGCGGCACGCAGGCCGTTCAGATCCCCGCGCCCTACGGTCAGGGACATCAGCAGCCGACCGGAGGCGGGGATCATGAACAGCAGTCGTACCGAAGGCCGTACCGAAGCCCGTGCCGAGGCCACCGAGAAGGCCGGGCGGGTCAGGTCGTCCCGGGGGCCCTGGGCCGTGCTCTGCGCGGTCGCGACGGTCGTGCTCGGCCCGGCCGCGGTCACCGCGTCCGCCCTCGACCAGGCCAACGCGGCGCCGATGCACCACGCGGTCAAGGCCGAGCAGACGCAGGCGTACATCCCGTCCGACCTGACCCGGCGCCGCGCCGCCTGACCCCTCCGTGACCGCTGCTTCTCTACTCCTTGAAGCGGTCCCACAGCTGGGGAAACCGCTCGGCGAGCACCCGCGTGTCCTCGAAGTCGATCGGGGTGCCCTCCGGTTCGGAGGGCGCGGGGGCGATCCCCAGGTCCGGCGCCACGGTCCCGGTGAGCTGCTCGTACGCCTCGTCCGCCGCGTACCCCAGTTCCTCGCCGTCGCCGTCGACCTCCTCGTCGAAGTCGTCCAGCAACTCCGCCAGCGCGTCCGGGTCGTGCAGGGCGCCCTCGAAGACCTCCCGGCCCTGGCCGATGAGCCAGCACCGGAAGAAGTCGAACGCGTCGTCGCTGGCCCCGTCCAGCAGCACCCAGGCGGCGCCCCACAGGTCCCAGCGGTAGGCGCGGTTGTAGCGGGCCTCGAAGTGACGGGCGAAGTCCAGGACCAGGTCCGGCTCCAGCTGGAGCAGCCGCTCCACCAGCAGGTCGGCCTGCTCCTCCGGGTCGCCCTCGGCGGCCTCGCGGGTGGCGTCGACCAGCTCCCAGAACTCCGTCTCGTCCATCACGGGTCCAGCATCGTGCCTGGGCGACGGGGGCGCACGCGGAGTGGTGCGGATTGTTATCCGGCGTCCTTCGACCCCTCACCCCCTCGCCTCGCGTGCTGTGCCACCGCGGCCGTTCGCGGAGCTCGGCCCGCGCGCGGCGGGCGTGGCCGCGCGGCGGGCTCACGGCACCGGCGGGGCGGTCCGCACAGCCCGGACGGCCCCGGCGGAGGGATCCGCCGGGGCCGTCCGGGCGCGCTCAGGGGCGCGCGGGCTCACAGCCCGTACTTCTCCCGCGCTTCCTTCACCGCGGTCGCCTTGACCTCGCTCCGCCCGGCCAGCTGGGCCAGGGCCGCCACGACGATCGACTCCGCGTCGACGCCGAAGTGACGGCGGGCCGCGTCACGGGTGTCGGAGAGCCCGAAGCCGTCGGCGCCGAGGGAGGACCAGTCCTGCTCGACCCACTGCGCGATCTGGTCGGGGACCTGGCGCATGTAGTCGGAGACCGCGAGAACCGGGCCCTGCGCGCCGTGCAGCGCCTGGCGGACGTACGGCACCCGCTCCTCGCCGCGCAGCAGGGCCGCGTCCGCCTCCATGGCGTCCCGGCGCAGCTCGGACCAGGAGGTCGCGGACCAGACGTCGGCGGCCACGCCCCACTCCTCGGCGAGCAGCCGCTGCGCCTTGAGCGCCCAGTGGATCGCGGTGCCGGAGCCGAGCAGCTGGATGCGCGGGGCGTTCGCCACCGTGGACAGCCCGGCCGACTCCGCCGTGTTGAAGCGGTACAGGCCCTTGACGATGCCCTCGTCGACGCCGGGCCCGGCCGGCTTGGCGGGCTGCGGGAGCGGCTCGTTGTAGACGGTCAGGTAGTAGAAGACGTTCGGGTCCTCGCCCGGCGCCGACTCGCCGTACATCCGGCGCAGACCGTCCTTGACGATCGTCGCGATCTCGTAGGCGAAGGCCGGGTCGTACGTCAGCGCGGCCGGGTTGGTCGCGGCGATCACCGGGGAGTGCCCGTCGGCGTGCTGGAGGCCCTCACCGGTCAGGGTGGTACGGCCGGCGGTCGCGCCGACCAGGAAGCCGCGGCCGAGCTGGTCGCCGAGCTGCCACATCTGGTCGGCCGTGCGCTGCCAGCCGAACATCGAGTAGAAGATGTAGAACGGGATCATCGCCTCGCCGTGCGTCGCGTACGCGGTGGACGCGGCGATGAAGTCGGCCATCGAACCGGCCTCGGTGATCCCCTCGTTGAGGATCTGGCCGTTCTCGGCCTCCTTGTAGTACATCAGCTGGTCACGGTCGACCGGCTCGTACGTCTGGCCCTTGGGGGAGTAGATCCCGAGCGACGGGAACAGCGACTCCATACCGAAGGTGCGCGCCTCGTCGGGGACGATCGGCACCCAGCGCCTGCCGGTCTCCTTGTCGCGGACCAGGTCCTTGACGAGGCGGACGAAGGCCATGGTGGTGGCCACGTTCTGCGAGCCCGAGCCCTTGTCGAAGGAGGCGAAGGCCTTGTCGGCGGGGGCGGGCAGCGGGGCCAGGGCGTGCGTACGGCGGGCCGGGGCCGGGCCGCCGAGGGCGGCGCGGCGCTCCTGGAGGTAGCGGACCTCGGGGGAGTCGGCGCCGGGGTGGCCGTAGGGCACGACACCGTCGGTGAAGGCGCTGTCCGCGATCGGCAGGTCCAGCAGGTCGCGCATCGTCCTGAACTCGTCCACCGTCAGCTTCTTCATCTGGTGGTTGGCGTTCTTCGACGCGAAGCCGTCACCGAGGGTGTGGCCCTTGACGGTCTGGGCGAGGATGACGGTCGGCGCGCCCTTGTGCTCGACGGCGGCCTTGTACGCGGCGTACACCTTGCGCGCCTCGTGACCGCCGCGCGAGAGGTGGAAGCACTCCAGGATCCTGTCGTCGCTCAGCAGCTTCGCCATCTCGACGAGCGCGGGGTCCGCACCGAAGAAGTCCTGGCGGATGTAGGCCGCGTCCCGGGTCTGGTACGTCTGGATCTGCGCGTCCGGTACCTGGCGCAGCCGGCGTACCAGCGCCCCGGTGCTGTCCAGCGCGAACAGCTCGTCCCACGCCGTGCCCCACAGCGTCTTGATCACGTTCCAGCCGGCGCCGCGGAACTGGGCCTCCAGCTCCTGCACGATCTTGAAGTTGGCGCGCACCGGGCCGTCGAGACGCTGCAGGTTGCAGTTGATGACGAAGGTGAGGTTGTCCAGCTCCTCACGGGCGGCGAGCGCGAGGGCCGCGGTCGACTCCGGCTCGTCCATCTCGCCGTCGCCGAGGAAGGCCCAGACGTGGGACGCGGAGACGTCCTTGATGGCGCGGTTGGTGAGGTACCGGTTGAAGCGGGCCTGGTAGATGGCCGAGAGCGGGCCGAGGCCCATGCTCACGGTCGGGAACTCCCACAGCCAGGGCAGGCGGCGGGGGTGCGGGTACGACGGGAGGCCGTTGCCGCCGGCCTCCTGGCGGAAGTTGTCGAGGTGCGCCTCGGTCAGGCGGCCGTCGAGGAAGGCGCGGGCGTAGATGCCGGGGGAGGCGTGGCCCTGGATGTAGAGCTGGTCACCGCTGCCGGGCGAGTCCTGGGAGTCCTTGCCCTTGAAGAAGTGGTTGAAGCCGGTCTCGTAGAGCCAGGCGGCCGACGCGAAGGTGGCGATGTGGCCGCCGACGCCGTGTTTGCTGCCCCGGGTGACCATCGCGGCCGCGTTCCAGCGGTTCCACGCGGTGATCTTCCGCTCCATCTCCTCGTCGCCGGGGACGGCCGGCTCGGCGGCGGTGGGGATGGTGTTGAGGTAGTCGGTCTCCAGCAGTTTCGGCAGCGCGATGCCGCCCGCCTCGGCGCGCTCCAGCGTGCGCCGCATCAGGTACGCGGCACGGTGCGGCCCGGCCTCCCTGGCCACCGCGTCCAGGGAGGCCTGCCATTCGGCGGTCTCCTCCGGATCCCGGTCCGGGAGCTGGTCGAGCGCGCTCGGCTGGATGGCGTTGGGGTCGGTCATGTCGCCGCCTTCCTCAGTCGAAGGGGGTTCCCTCATCGGTAAGGGTTCGGGGGTGCCCTTTGTCTTTGGCAGGACAGGGCAGAGGGCTCGGGTGCGAGCCCGTCGGCGACTCTAACTCCCTGATCGATGATCGATCAAAGGGTTGCGGGGCAAAACCTCTCGATTCCGAGAAAGTCGGCACGGGGTGCCTTCGGCAGTGGCACCGGGTGACGTGATCCGGGCGGTGTTTACGCAGGTGAGGCGGTGTTTGAGCGGGCCTCCGCTCGTGTGCGGGGGCGCCGTCGGGGGCGAGGGGCGGTCGGTCGGGTGCCGCGTCGTCGTGGCCGGCCGCGCAGTTCCCCGCGCCCCTTTCAGGGGGCGTGCACCTGGCGCCCCTTCAGGGGCGCGGGGAACTGCGCGAGCAACCACCCACGGCACGCAGCCGCCCGTCGGGCTCGGGCTGCTCGACGGGCGGGCCGGGCCGGCGCTTCCTACAGTCAGAACATGAGTGCCGCCGTGGAGCCCGCCACCGGCAGGGAGACGGCGGGCCGGACACGGCCGCCCGGCGGCGGGCGGCCGACCTGGGTGCCGGAGGCCTTCGGGACGTTCTTCGGCGCCCTCGCCCTGCTGTGCGCCCTGCTCTCCTTCATCGCCCCGCTGCGCGTGCTGCTCCGCCCGGTCGTGCACTTCCTCGACGCCGTCGTGGTGCCCGTCAGCCCCAACCTGGCCTACGCGGTCTTCCTGTTCCTGCTCGCCGGTGCCACCGCCGCCCGCAAGAAGGTCGCCTGGTGGCTGGTGGTGATCTACCTGGGCCTGCTGGTGCTGGCCGACGTCCTGGCCGTCGCCCTCGGCTTCGACTGGTACTCGTTCAGCTCACTGGTGGTCTGCGGACTCGCCCTGGCCCTGCTGATCGTGGCCCGCCGGGAGTTCTACGCGGCCTCCCGCCGGGCCGCCGTACGCCAGGCCATCGCCGTCCTGCTGACCGGCCTGGTGGTGGCGATCCTGGCCGGCTGGGGCCTGGTCTCCCTCTTCCCCGGCTCGCTCCCGCACGGCCAGCACCTCGCCTGGGCGGCCGACCGGGTCTGCGGCGGCCTGGTCTCCGTCCACACCTACGCCGGCCGGCCGCCCCGCTTCGTCTCCTTCCTCCTCGGTCTGTTCGGCGCCCTCGCCCTGCTCAACGCCGCCGCCACCCTCTTTCGTTCACAGCGCCTGGAAGCCGCCCTGCACGGCGACGAGGAGGCCCGCATCCGCGCCCTCCTCAAGGCCTACGGCGACCGGGACTCCCTCGGCTACTTCGCCACCCGCCGCGACAAGGCCGTCATCTTCTCGCCCAGCGGCAAGGCCGCCGTCACCTACCGCGTCGAGGCCGGCGTCTGCCTGGCCAGCGGCGACCCCGTCGGCGACCCGGAGGCCTGGCCGCACGCCGTCGCCGCCTGGCTGGACGCGGCGCGCCGGCACGCCTGGGCGCCCGCCGTGATGGGCGCCTCCGAGGACGGCGCCAGAACCTACGTCCGTGCCGGGCTCGGCGCCCTGCAACTCGGCGACGAGGCGATCCTGCACGTCGCCGACTTCGACCTGGGCGGCCGCGAGATGCGGGTCACCCGGCAGGCCGTCAACCGGGTGCGGCGCACCGGCGCCGGCTGCCGGATCCGCCGCCACGCCACCCTCACCGAGACGGAGATGGAGGAGATCGTCGACCGGGCCGACGCCTGGCGCGACACCGAGACCGAGCGCGGCTTCTCCATGGCCCTGGACCGGCTCGGCGACCCCGCCGACGGCGACTGCCTGCTCGTCGAGGCCATGGCCGAGGACGGCCGGCTGCTCGCCCTGCTCTCCTTCGTGCCCTGGGGCGACGACGGCATCTCCCTCGACCTGATGCGCCGTGACCGCACCGCCCCGAACGGGGTCGTGGAGTTCATGGTCGCCGACCTGTGCGCGGCCGCCCCCAAACTCGGTGTGCACCGGATCTCCATGAACTTCGCCGCCTTCCGCTCGGTCTTCGAGGAGGGCGCCCGCATCGGTGCCGGACCGGTACTGCGGCTGTGGCGCCGGCTGCTGCTCTTCCTCTCCCGCTGGTGGCAGCTGGAGGCCCTGTACCGCTCCAACGCCAAGTACCGCCCCGAGTGGTACCCGCGCTTCCTCTGCTACGGCGACGCCGGCTCCCTCGCCCGGATCGGCCTCGCCTCCGGAATCGCCGAAGGGTTCGTCTCCGTACCGTCCCTGCGCAAACTCTGGGGAAAGGGACACTCGCGGACCGGACCGCGGCCCGTCGGGGCGCCGCCGTCCGCGCCGGTGCCCGGTCTCGACGGAGGCGACGGAACCGGGACCGGCGCCCCGGACGCCGGCCTGCCGGACCAGTTCCGGGTCCGGCGCCACAGGCTGGACCGGCTGCGGGCGGCGGGCGTCGACCCCTACCCGGTGGCGACCGTACGGCCCACCCGTGCCCTCGCCGACGTGCGCGACGGCGAGACGGCCACCGTCGCCGGGCGGATCATGCTGGTCCGCGACTTCGGCAGCATCGTCTTCGTGACGCTGCGCGACTGGTCCGGCGACCGCCAACTCGCCCTCACCCGCGACAGGTCGGCAACCGCCCTCCACCGGTTCACCGCCGACACCGACATCGGCGACCAGATCGCCGCCACCGGCCGCATGGGCGTCAGCGACCAGGGCGAACCGACCCTCTTCGTCACCGACTGGCAGCTCACCGCCAAGTGCCTGCGCCCGCTGCCCGACAAGCACCACGGTCTCGCCGACCCCGAGGCCAGGGTCCGCCGCCGCTACCTCGACCTCGTCACCAGCCCCGCCGCCCGCGCCGTGCTCCGCGCCCGTTGCACCGCCGTACAGGCGCTGCGCCAGGGCCTCCTGGACCGTGGCTACCTGGAGGTCGAGACCCCGGTGCTCCAGCAGATCCACGGCGGCGCCAACGCCCGCCCCTTCACCACCCACAGCAACGCCTACGACCTCGACCTCCACCTGCGCATCGCCCCCGAGCTGTACCTCAAGCGGCTCTGCGTCGGCGGTCTGGAGAAAGTCTTCGAACTCGGCCGGACCTTTCGCAACGAGGGCGTCTCCCCCAGTCACAACCCCGAGTTCACCATGCTGGAGGCCTACCAGGCGTACGCCGACTACGAGGTGATGCTGGACCTCGCCCGCGAACTGATCCAGGACGCCGCGACCGCCGCCCTCGGCGCACCGGTGGCCCGCAGGGACGGACACGAGTACGACCTCTCGGGCACCTGGCCGGTGAAGACCGTGTACGGGGCGATCTCCGAGGCGCTCGGGGAGGAGATCGGCCCCGGCACCGAGCTGCTGCGGCTGCACCGGCACTGCGACCGGACCGGGGTGCCGTACACCGCCGACGACGGGCCCGGTGACGTGGTGCTGGAGATGTACGAACGCCTGGTGGAGGAGCGGACCCGGCTGCCCACCTTCTACAAGGACTTCCCGACCGACGTCTCGCCGCTCGCCCGGCAGCACCGCACCGACCCCAGGCTCGCCGAGCGCTGGGACCTGGTCGCCTTCGGCATCGAACTCGGCACCGCCTACTCCGAACTGACCGACCCCCTGGAACAGCGCCGCCGGCTCACCGCCCAGTCGCTGCTCGCCGCCGGCGGCGACCCCGAGGCGATGGAGCTCGACGAGGACTTCCTCGACGCCCTCGAATACGCGATGCCGCCCACCGGCGGCCTCGGTATCGGCGTCGACCGGCTGGTCATGTTCCTCACCGGCCTGACCATCCGCGAGACGCTGCCCTTCCCGTTGGTCCGCCGCCGCTGATGTTTTTTGGTCTTTTCTTACCGAAACCTCCTCCTGCTGGTCCGTGCGGGTGCTTTCCCACCGCCGCACCGGTGTCGAAGTGGTGCGGCGGTGCCCTGCCGGGCGACTGATGAGTCATGCAGAAGGATCAGTTGTTCACCCGACGCCGGCTGCTGCTCGCCGGCGGCGCCGCTCTGGGAGCCGCCGGTACCGCGGGCATCGTGCTGGCGAGCAGCGCCGAGGAGGCGGCCGGCGGGGTCGTCCCGGCCGCCGGAGCGCAGGCCCGCCCGGCGCTCAAGCCCTCCGCCTTCCGGCTCCAGCCGCTCACCGGATACGGCCCGCCGCCCACCGCGCCGCGCAAGCTCAAGGTGCGCAAGGAGCCCATCACGGAGATCTCCCGCAGCGGCAGGCGCATGATGCTCACCTTCGACGACGGCCCCAACCCGGACTACACCCCGCACATCCTGGACACCCTCGCGAAGTACGACGTGCGGGCGATGTTCTTCCTGTGCGGGGAGTGCATCGTCGAGAACCGGGAACTGGTCGCGCGGATGGCCGACGCGGGCCATGTCGTGGGCAACCACACCTGGACGCATCCGCTGCTGACCACCCTGAACCGCCGGGAGATCCGCGACGAGATGACGAGCACCAGCGACGCCATCGAGGACACCTACGGCGAGCGCCCGCAGTGGTTCCGCGCCCCCTACGGCGCCTGGAACCGCGCGGCCTTCCAACTCGGCGCCGAGATGGACATGGAGCCGATGGCCTGGACCGTGGACAGCACCGACTGGACCGTCCCGGGCACCCGCACCATCGTCGACACGATCGAGAACGGCGCCGCCCCCGGTGTCGTGGTCCTCTCCCACGACGCCGGGGGCGACCGCTCGCAGAGCGTCCAGGCCCTGCGCGAGTACCTGCCCTATCTGCTGGACAACGGCTACCACCTGACCGTGCCGCGCCGCCGCATGTGAACGGGCCCGCGCCCGTCGGGTGGCGGCCTCAGCGGGCCTCGACCAGGCGGGCGAAGACCACGACGTTCCCGTCGTAGCCGTTCTGCTTCGAGAAACCGCCGCCGCACGTGATGACCCGCAACTCCGGGGTGCCCTTGGAACCGTAGACCCGGTCGCCCGGGAAGCCGGCCTTCGCGAAGACCTCGATTCCGTAGATCTCGAAGACGGCCGTCCGGCCGTCCTGGCGGTCGACCTCGATCCGGTTTCCCTTCTTCAGGGAACCGAGCCCGTAGAAAACCGCCGGCCCCTTCGTGTTGTCCACGTGACCGACGACGACGGAGGTGCCCTTTTCCCCGGGTGAGACACCGCCGGTGAACCAACCCGCGAGATTCGGGTCGTCCGGCGGCGGCGCCGCGATCCAGCCGGCCGTGTCCAGCCCCACCGGCATCACCGGCGCGTCGACCCGGATCGCCGGGATCCGGATCCGGTCCGCCGCGGCGAACGGCAGCGGGGCGGGCGCCGTGGTGAAGACGCCCGGGACCGTGGTACGGGTGTCCGGGGCGGCGGCCGAGGCCGGCTGCGGCGGACCGACGTCGAACTCTCCCGAACCGTTCCGAATGAGTGCCAGACCGGTCAGCAGGACGAGCGCTATCACGCCCCAGGGGGCACGCTTCCGCCGCCGCTCCTCCTCTTCTGCCACCTCGGAAAGTTCGGACGCAGACATTCGCCATCCCCTCTCGACGCGGCCGCCTTCATGTCCGTATCGCGCATGGGAAAAAGCTAAGTCCCCCGCTCGCGTGCGGCGACGGGGGGACGGGCGAACGGGTGGCCCGCGGGTATTCCGGTGCGCCATCCGAGTTGCAGTTCTCAGGATTTTTCTGACGGTCCGTGACCTGCGGCAATATCCGATTGTGTGCTTTCCGTGCGGCGTGTCCCCTCACCAGGACGGACCATTCTCGAAATGCGGGCGTGTTCAGGGCGTCTGAGGGTCTTTTCGGGAGGTGCTTTCTCGCCGATCCACCGGGGACGGTTCCCGGGGCGCCTTCCGCGGAGGAAGAGATGCGAAACTCACGTGCCCTGGCGGCCGCGTGCACAGTGGTCGCCGTTCTCGGAGCCGCCGCCCCCACGGCCGTCGCGGACGGCATGGGAAACGGCGGCGGCCCGGCCAATACCCAGGCCCCGGTCGTCGGGGGGACGGGCGTCGCCCCCGGCACCGGGGTCGCTCCCGGCGTGGGAGTGGCTCCCGGTGTCGGCGGGGTGGGGGTGGCTCCCGGTGTCGGCGGGGTGGGGGTGGCTCCCGGCGTCGCCGTCCCCGGAGTGGTGGTCCCCGGGTTCGGTGTGGGCGGAGTCGGCGGTGAAGGGCGTTTCGACAACGGTTTCGGCGAGCGGGGCGGCGAAGGCCAGCGCGGACGCGGCCGTGAGGGGTTCGACGAACTCGGCGGCCGGGGCGACGGCGGGCGCAACATCTCCGTCCAGCCCCGCACGGTCCGCAGAGGAGAGCAGCTCACCGTCACCGTCAACGGCTGCCACCGCGGCGACATGAGGTCCGCCGCCTTCGGGACGCAGCGGCTGTCCCCGTTCGGCGGGGACATGGCGCGCGGGGTCGCCACCATCCGCCAGAACGCCCACACGGGACCGTACGACATCACCGTCAGCTGCGACGACCACTTCATGACCCGGCAGTCCGCCTTCACCGTGCTCGACCGGGGGCCCGAGCTCAACGGGCCGGAACACGCGTCCGACGGGTGGGAGCAGGACCCCGGGTCCGACGGGTGGCAGTCCACCTCCAAGCTCGGCGGAGTACAGGCCGGGCTCGGCGGCAGCATCTCCAGCGGGGCCACGCCGACCGACATGGCGATCGGCGGCGGCATGGTGGGCGCGGCCGTGCTCGCCGGCTGCGGGTTCTGGCTGCGCCGCCGGCACGAGAACCGGATCTGATGCAGCGGGCCTGTGCCCCCGTCCCTCGTCGGACCGGGGCACAGATCCGCAGGCCGCGCCGGGATCAGGCGCCGTCCCCGCCGGCCTGCCCGCGCGGGCGCAGGTACGCCGTACCGGCCGAGCCCGCCACCAGCGCCCCGCCGGGCCGATCTCCCGGGGATCGAACCCGCCGGGACGCCACCTCCGCACACGCGCGCGAACGCAGTAGCCCAAACGGGGGAGATGAGATGCGTGGGCCGTCCGGGGGGCACCGGCGGCGTGGCGCGCTGCGGTGTCCCCCGCAGCGCCCCCTAACCCCTGATGTGCGGGAAGAGGTTCAGGAACGGCTGTGCCGTCGCCGTGATGCCCCGGCTGTACGGTTCGTCGAAGTCCCAGATCAGGAACAGCATGAAGGCGATGGTCGCGGAGAACAGGGCGGCCAGGATCAGCTCGCGCCGGGTGCGCCTGATCTGCAGCGCGAAGACCATGCCGACGGTGATCGCGGCTCCGGTCAGCAACCCGATCCACACCACGCTCGGCATGGTCGCCCCCGTCGAGTCGGCCCTGGCGCTGCGCGCCTGGTCGAGAGCGGCCACCTGGTCCACCAGCGGCTGGTAGGCCTGCGCCTGGAAGTCGGTCTTCGGTACGTAGTCGGTGACGTCCTGACGGATCCGCGCGAGCAGCTCGGCACCGTGCGGGGAGAGCCGGCCGTGGTCGGCCATCTCCTTCCACTCCTTGTCGACGACCTGGGTGACGTAGGCGTCGACGTCCGCCCGGATCCGGTCACGGGTGTCGGGTGGATACACCCGCACCCGTTCGTGGATCTCGTGCAGCGCCTGCGCCTCCGCCTGCACATGGTCCTGGGCGGCGCTGCGGGCCTCCCACACGCCGGCCACCGCAAGGCCGAGGACGATGGCGTAGATGACGCCGATCCACATGGTCATGTACTCGATGACGTCCGGCGTCTCGGAGGGATCCTCGTCCTCCGCCGCCCTCTTGTCGCGGACGAGGGTGATGATGACGACCACGGCAACGACCGCGAACATCGCGAGGACGAGAACAAGCCAATCCGGCAACGGAAGCCTCCAGGAATCGGTGGGACGGCCGTCAGCGCGCGCGGAACGCGGCGACGGCGATGATCGCGGGTACGGCGATGAGCAGGACGTAGGTGACCGGGGAGGTACGGTTCGGGGCCGGCGCGCCGGTCGACTGGACGCGGTACGGCGGGTAGGTCACCGGGGCGGGCTTCGGGGTCGGGCTGGGCGTCGGGGTGGGCTTCGGCCTGGGCCGGGGAGCCGGTGGCGGGGTCGGGGCCGGCGTGGGCCTGCGGACCGGCCGGGGTGGCGGCGGTGGGGCCGGGCGCGGCGCCGGCGGGGTGGTGCGGGGCGGTTCGGGCGTCGGGGTGGGCCTGGGCTTCGGGGGCGGGGTCGGGGTGGGCGTCGGAGTGGGCGTGGGCGTCGGGGTGGGCGTGGGGCAGGGGGGCGGGGTGGGGGGCGGACACAGCGGGGGAGTGGGCCAGGAGTCGCCGGCGGCGGCCACCGCGTAGCTGCCGTCGGGGCCCGTCGAGGCGTAGGCGCAGGCGTCGGCCGACGCCGCGCCGACCGGGCAGCCCACCAGGGTCCACGTCAGCGTCAGCAGGGCCAACGCCCTTGGGACGAGCGCGCGTCTGGTCGCTTCGGGTGCATGCACGACGGAGATCATGAGGCGTCGGGGGCCGTCGCATGCCGGAGTACCGGGTGATTGATCCGAACGGGGGACATGCGGCGTAAACCGGTTTGAATCAGACCGCCTCGCGAATGGCTCGAAGTGTACGGCCGTACGGAACGCGGTCCGCGGCCACAGCGTCCGGAAAGAAATTCGTGCGCCCGTTGAACACTTCGACCCCCGGCATCCGTACCTGATGTCGTGCGGCGGCGCAGAGGCGCTGCAATAACCAGGCGATTATGGGGAGTTGACGATGAAGACCTCGTGGAGGAGTGCCTCGCTGGTGGCCACGGCCGCGGGGGTGATGGTGTTCGCGACGGCGTGCGGTCAGGACAACACGACCACTCCGTCCTCGGCGGCCCAGAACGTCGGTGCCACGGCGCCGGCCGGCATCGGCAGCATCACCAACCCCTCCGCCTCCACCGGCGCGGGCAACGGCTACGGTGCCGACGGCAACCAGGCCTCCAGCTCCCCGGCCGCGGTCGCGCCCGCCGGCCAGCTGAGCGTTGCCAGCAACCCGGATCTGGGCAAGGTGCTGACCGACGGCAGCGGCCTCACCCTCTACCGTTTCGACGCCGACACCGCCAATCCCCCCAAGTCGACCTGCGACGGCGCCTGCGCCACCACCTGGCCGCCGGTGCCCGCCGACGACGCCACCGCCGGTGCGGGCATCGACAAGTCGCTGCTCGGCGAGGTCACCCGCTCCGACGGCACCAAGCAGCTGACCGTCGGCGGCTGGCCGGTGTACCGCTACGCCAAGGACGTCAACGCCGGTGACGTCAACGGCCAGGGCGTGGGCGGCAAGTGGTTCGCGGCCGCCCCCGACGGAAAGAAGGCGACACTGGCCGACCTGCCCGGCCTGTCCGTCCGCAAGGACGCCAAGCTCGGCGACATCATCGTCGACAAGAACGGCATGACGGTCTACCGCTTCATCAAGGACAAGGCGTGGCCCAAGGTCGTCTCGAACTGCACCGGTGACTGCCTGGCCAAGTGGCCGGCCGTCGCGGAGATCGCGTCCAGCGACACCAAGGGCATCGTGAAGAAGGGCCTGATGGGCTTCACCCGGCCCGACAACGGCCAGAAGCAGCAGACGGTCAACTGCTGGCCGATCTACACCTTCTCCGGTGACGCGAAGGCCGGGGACACCAACGGCCAGGGCGTCGGCGGCACGTGGTACGCCGTCTCGCCCGAAGGAAAACTGGTCGGCGCGCCGGGCAAGTAGGGATCCAGCGAGAGTCCCGGACGACGACACAACGGCGCACGACGGCCCGCCCCCTCCGCACCGCACGGAGGGGGCGGGCTTCTTGGCGTCCCGGCGGTGCCTGTCGACGTGCCCCGACCGGAGCGCCCCTTGACGCACCCGCGCCCGACGGAGTACCCGAACACCCCCAAAGCGCTCACCGAATTCCCAGGCAGTGACCAGGAACGGATGGTCAATTTCCGTTTCGGCTACCCCTGTTCGCAGGCGATCAGTAGCCTCAGCTCGAACACCGGATCGCCTCAGCCTTGGAGAGATACATGGAGCGTCCCGCCTGGGCCCCACGGAGCATCGACATCTCGGTGCCGAGCGTTTCGCGTATCTACGACTACTACCTGGGCGGTTCGCACAATTTCGAGGTCGACCGGGAAGCGGCCCGCAAGGCGATGACGCACCTGCCCGGCCTGCCGAAGATCATGCAGGCCAACCGCGCCTTCATGCGCCGCGCCGTCCGCTACGCCGTGGGCACCGGCATCGACCAGTTCCTGGACATCGGCTCCGGCATCCCCACCTTCGGAAACGTCCACGAGGTCGCGCAGGCGGCGCACCCCGGCGCCCGCGTGGTGTACGTCGACCACGACCCGGTGGCCGTGGCGCACAGCGTCGCGGTCCTCGAGGGCGACGAGGACGCGGACGTGGTCGCCGCGGACCTCCGCAAGCCCCAGGAGATCCTGTCGAGCCCCCAGGTGGAGCGCCTCATCGACCTGAATCGGCCAGTGGCCCTGCTCCTCGTTGCCATACTGCACTTCGTGGAAGACACGGACGACCCGTACGGGGCAGTGGCACAGCTGCGCGACGCACTCGCGCCCGGCAGCCTGCTTGTTCTCACGCATGCCTCGTACGAGGGAATCCCGTTGCCGCCCGAGCGGGCCGAGGGGGCGGTGGACGTATACAAGGACATTCGCAACCCGCTGATCATGCGCTCGCGCGACGAGATCGCGCGGTTCTTCGAGGGGTACGACATGGTGGAACCCGGACTGGTGCCGATGCCGCACTGGCGGCCGGAGTCGGCGTCGGAGGACGAGGATCCTTATGCCTTCGCCGGATTCGCCGGCGTGGGGATCGCGGCGTGACCGCGGAGCCGGGCGGCCCGGAGGACAGACTGCGCAGGTACGCGACGATCTGGAGCCGGGCGGTGTTCCCGGTCACCTCCACGTCCCTGACCCGCCCCGAGTTCGAGGAACAACTGCTGCCGCTGGCCCGCAGGCTGAGCGAGATCCTGCTGGCGCACGGCTTCGACGCCGACGAGGCCCGGCAGGTGGGCGCCGCGCTGATCGACGCGCACTGCACCGACCCCGAGGCGCTGACCCGCTCCCTCGACTGCGTCGACGCGTACCTGGTCCTGTACTGCGGCGAGGACGGCCCCCAGGACGAGCTGCGGATGCGTTCCTCGCGGATCCAGCACGCGATGGCGGCCGGGTTCGCCCAGGCACTGCGTGAGCGCACGCTGGCCGAACAGGAGGCCATCGCCCAGGCCGCGTTGCGTGCCCAGGGCGTGGTCGCCCAGGCGCTGCACGCGAGCGAGGCACGCTTCCGCGCCGTCTTCGAGGGCGCGGCGATAGGAATCGGCATCGCCGACCTCGAAGGCAACGTCCTCCAGGTCAACGGCGCCCTGCTGCGCATGTTCGGCGGCTCCGAGCAGACCGTGCGCGGCCGCAAGGTCATGGAGTGGGCGCATCCCGAGGACGCGCCGCAGACCTGGCGGCTCTACGAGGAGCTGGTGCGCGGCGAACGCGAGCACTACCACGTCGAGAAGGCGTTCAACCGCTCGGACGGGACGGTCCTGTGGACCAACCTGACCGTCTCCCTGCTCCGGGACGCGGACGGGGAGCCGCAGTACCAGCTGGCCCTCATGGAGGACACCACCGAGCGCCGCCTGCTCAACCTCCGGCTGCGCTACGAGGCCACCCACGACGCGCTCACCGGCCTGCCCAACCGCACGCTGTTCTTCGAGCGCCTGGAGAAGGCCCTGTCGGCCGGCGAGGGCCAGCGCTTCGGCCTGTGCTATCTCGACCTGGACGGTTTCAAGACCATCAACGACAGCCTCGGCCACTCGGCCGGCGACCGGCTCCTCGTGGAGGTCGCCGACCGGCTGCAGTCCTGCGCGACCGCGCCCGGCGAGATGGTCGCCCGGCTCGGCGGCGACGAGTTCGTGGCGCTGACCACCGGCCCGGCCACCCAGCGCGAGGTCGACGACCTGGCCGACCGCATCATGAACGCCCTGGTCACCCCGATCAGCATCGACGGCCGCGAACTCATGGTCCGCGGTTCCATCGGCGTCGTCGAGGGCCCGGCGGGCGAGCGCACCCCGGCCGAGGTGCTGCGCAGCGCCGACATCACGATGTACCGGGCCAAGTCGGCGGGCGGCAACCGCTTCGAGCTGGCCGACCCGGAGGCGGACGCCCGCGCGATCACCCGGCACGGCCTGACCACGGCGCTGCCCGCCGCCCTGGACCGGGGCGAGTTCTTCATCGAGTACCAGCCGCTGGTCCACCTCGGCGACGGCAGTGTGCGCGGCGCCGAGGCCCTGGTCCGCTGGCTGCATCCGCAGCACGGCGTCCTCGGCCCCGACCGGTTCATCCCGCTCGCCGAACACACGGGTCTCATCGTGCCGTTGGGCCGCTGGGTGCTGGAGGAGTCGATCCGCCAGGCCCGCGAATGGCGGGAGCGCTACGGCGAGCACGACGGCGCGGGCCCGCTGCGGATCAACGTCAACCTCTCCCCGTGCCAGCTCAGCCACCCCGGCCTGGTCCAGGACACGGTGGACATCCTGGAGCGGACCGGAGTGGCCCCGGACGCCCTCTGCCTGGAGGTCACCGAGTCCGCGCTCATCGGCGCCGACGACGACCTCCTCAAACCCCTGCGGCGCCTCGCCGAGATGGGTGTGGACATCGCCCTGGACGACTTCGGCACCGGCTACTCGAACCTCGCCAACCTCCGCCGTCTCCCGGTGAGCATCCTCAAACTGGACCGCTCCTTCACCCAGAGCATGCAGCAGTTCCCGGCGGACCCGGTCGACCTCAAGATCGTGGAGGGCATCGTCACCCTGGCCCACGGCCTGGACCTCGCCGTCACGGTGGAGGGGGTGGAGACCGGAGCTCAGGCCGAACAACTGCGCATACTCGGCTGCGACACCGCCCAGGGCTGGTACTACGCCCGCCCGGGCCCACCCGAGCGTCTCCATGAACTGGCGCTGGTGGACGCGACGGGCTGAGCGCCCGGCGCGTCGCCGCGGGCAGGCCGGGGCGCTCAGCCGGGGCGGATGCCGAGGCGGGCGTCCCCCTCCTCGCGACGCGCTGTCCGAGCGGGTCGCGCCAGGCGACGAACGTGGTGTTCACCACTTCACGCCGTTCCGGCCGGTTCTCCGGATTGCGCGGTGCGCCGTCGCGGTGGTGACCCCGCATGACTGTCCGGTACCGGACGGTGGTGTTGCCCCGTTGATTCCGGAGACGTGAGACGGAGACGTGAGACGGAGACGTGAGACGGAGACCGCACCGTGCGACGCCTCGGAGTCCCCGGAGGTTCTCGTCGGGTTCGGCCCCGGGCCCGTCGGTCGCGCTCATGAGTCGCCTCCGCCGGTACCGGAGGCCGGCCATGCTCATCGCTCCAGCAGCATCCTGTGCAGCTCCCGCGCGGCCCGAGGCGGCGCCACATCGCTGCGGTGCGCCAGCGCGATCGTCCGGTGCAACCCCGGCGGAGCCAACGGAGTGACCCGCAGCCCCCGCCCCGAACGGGCGGCGACCATCCGGGGAACCACCGCCACCCCGAGCCCCGCCCGTACGAACCCCAGCACCGCGTCCATCTCACCCCCCTCGACGGCGAACCCCGGCTCGAACCCCGCGGAGCGGCACGCGGCGACCGTCAGCTCCCGCAGGTCGTACCCGTGCCGGAACATGACCAGCCGCTCCCCTTCCAGATCCGCGATCCGCACCCCGCCCCGTCCCCGCCCGGGCGCCGTCGCCTCGGGCGAGGACACCACCACCAGGTCCTCCCGCAGCAGCTCCACGGTGGTCAGCGCGGGCGACCCCGGCGGCAGGGGCAGCACGATCAGCGCCAGGTCCAGCGCCCCGCGCGCCAGCTCCCGTACCAGGTCATGGGACCCGCTCTCCTCGATCAGCAGCTGGATCCCCGGATACCGGTCGTGGAACGCCCGCAGCACGTCCGGCAGCAGCCCGGTGCACAGGCTCGGCGTCGCCCCCAGCCGCACCCGCCCGCTGCGCAGCTGCACCAGCTCCTGCACCTCGTGCCGCGCGGTGTCCGCGTCCGCGAGGATCCGCCGGGCCAGCGGCAGCAGCGCCTCGCCCGCGTCGGTGAGTGTGATGTTGCCCCGGGCCCGCAGGAACAGATCCGCCCCCAGCTCCCGCTCCAGCGCCTTGATCTGCTGGGACAGCGACGGCTGGGCGACATGGACCAGCTCGGCGGCCCGGGTGAAGTGCCGGGTCTCGGCCACGGCGACGAAGTACTGAAGCTGCTGGAACTGCATGGTTACACGATAGTTCCTGGCTATCGAATCAAGGTGGACCATGTCTTGGACCGATGGGGCCGTTCGGCCCTACCGTCCTGGACATGGCTCTGGCAACGCGGACGGATCGACGGCCGTCCATGACACGCACGATGTGGGACAGCTCCGTCGGCAAGAAGACCGTGATGGCCGTCAGCGGCCTGATCATGCTGCTCTACCTGGTCGCGCACATGATCGGGAACCTGAAGATCTACTTCGGGGCGGGTGAGTTCAACGGCTACGCCCACTGGCTGCGCACCGTGGGCGAACCGTTCATGCACTACGAGTGGACGCTCTGGCTCATCAGGATCGTCCTGGTCGTCGCCGTGGTCGCCCACGCCACGTCCGCCTACCAGCTCAGCCGCCGCGACATCAGGGCGCGCCCCACCAAGTACGTGCACGGCAGGCCCCGGGCCAGCTACGCGACCCGCACCATGCGCTGGGGCGGGATCATCCTCGGCCTGTTCATCGTCTGGCACATCCTCGACCTGACCACCGGCACCGTGCACTCCGGCGGCTTCCAGGAGGGCCACCCGTACCAGAACGTCGTGGACACCTTCTCCACCTGGTACGGCGACGTGATCTACATCGTCGCGATGCTCGCGCTCGGCCTGCACATCCGACACGGCTTCTGGAGCGCCGCCCAGACCCTCGGCGCCGGCAGCCGCACCCGCGACCGCGCTCTCAAGATCGTCGCCAACGTTCTCGCGCTGCTGCTCACGGCCGGTTTCATCGCCGTACCCGTGGGCGTCATGACCGGAGTGGTGAGCTGACATGACCGACTACGTGAACTACTCGACCGGCGCGCCGGTCACCGACGGCAAGGCCCCCGACGGCCCGATCAACGAGCGCTGGGACAAGCGCCGCTTCGAGGCCAAGCTGGTCAACCCGGCCAACCGGCGCAAGCACACCGTGATCGTCGTCGGCACCGGCCTCGCCGGCGGCTCCGCCGGGGCCACCCTCGCCGAACAGGGCTACCACGTCGTCCAGTTCTGCTACCAGGACTCCCCGCGCCGCGCCCACTCGATCGCCGCGCAGGGCGGTATCAACGCGGCGAAGAACTACCGCAACGACGGCGACTCCGTCCACCGGCTCTTCTACGACACCGTCAAGGGCGGCGACTTCCGGGCCCGCGAGTCCAACGTCCACCGCCTCGCCCAGATCTCCGTCGAGATCATCGACCAGTGCGTGGCACAGGGCGTGCCGTTCGCCCGGGAGTACGGCGGTCTGCTCGACACCCGGTCGTTCGGCGGCGTGCAGGTGTCCCGGACCTTCTACGCCCGCGGGCAGACGGGCCAGCAGCTGCTGCTCGGCGCGTACCAGGCACTGAGCCGGCAGATCGCCGCCGGGAACGTGGAAATGCATCCGCGCACCGAGATGCTCGACCTGATCGTGGTCGACGGACGGGCGCGGGGGATCGTCGCCCGGGACCTGATCACCGGTCGCATCGACACGTACTTCGCGGACGCCGTCGTCCTCGCGAGCGGCGGCTACGGCAACGTCTTCTACCTGTCGACGAACGCCATGAACTCCAACGCCACCGCCGTGTGGCGGGCGCACCGGCGCGGTGCCTACTTCGCCAACCCCTGCTTCACGCAGATCCACCCCACGTGCATCCCGCGCACCGGCGACCACCAGTCCAAGCTCACGCTGATGAGCGAGTCGCTGCGCAACGACGGCCGGATCTGGGTGCCCAAGGCCAAGGGCGACACCCGGCCCGCGAACCGGATCCCCGAGGACGAGCGCGACTACTACCTGGAGCGCATCTACCCGTCCTTCGGCAACCTGGTCCCGCGCGACATCGCCTCCCGCGCCGCGAAGAACGTCTGCGACGAGGGGCGGGGTGTCGGCCCCGGCGGGCAGGGCGTCTATCTGGACTTCGCCGACGCCATCAGGCGGATGGGACGCAAAGCCGTCGAGGCCAAGTACGGCAACCTCTTCGACATGTACCAGCGGATCACGGACGAGGATCCGTACGAGGTGCCGATGCGGATCTATCCCGCCGTGCACTACACGATGGGCGGCCTGTGGGTCGACTACGACCTCCAGACCACCGTCCCCGGCCTGTTCGCGGTCGGCGAGGCCAACTTCTCCGACCACGGGGCGAACCGGCTCGGCGCCTCGGCGCTGATGCAGGGCCTGGCCGACGGGTACTTCGTGCTCCCGGCCACCATCAACGACTACCTGGCCCGCAACCCCCACCAGGAGGCGGTGACGGCCGGACACCCCGCGGTCCAGGAGGTGCTGGCCGAGACGGAGGACCGGCTGAACCTGCTGCTGTCCGTCGACGGCGACCGCACCCCCGACTCCTTCCACCGGGAACTCGGCGAACTGATGTGGGAGTTCTGCGGCATGGCCCGCACGGACGCCGGGCTGCGCAAGGCACTTGAGCGCATCCCCCAGATCCGCGAGGAGTTCTGGCGGCGGATCAAGGTGCCGGGGACCGGCGAGGAGTTCAACCAGTCCCTGGAGAAGGCCAACCGCGTCGTCGACTACCTGGAGCTCGCCGAGCTGATGTGCCTCGACGCGCTGCACCGCGCCGAGTCCTGCGGCGGCCACTTCCGGGAGGAGTCCCAGACGCCGGACGGCGAGGCCGCCCGCAGGGACGACGAGTTCGCGTACGCGGCCGCCTGGGAGTTCACCGGCACCGGGGACGCCCCGGTCCTGCACAAGGAAGACCTGGTCTTCGAGTACGTCCACCCCACCCAGCGGAGCTACGCATGAAGCTCACCCTGCGCGTCTGGCGGCAGCGCAACGCCGACGCCGACGGCGCGATGTCCACGTACGAGGTGGACGGCATCTCGTCGGACATGTCGTTCCTCGAAATGCTCGACACCCTCAACGAGGAGCTCATCCTGCGCGGCGAGGACCCGGTCGCCTTCGATCACGACTGCCGCGAGGGGATCTGCGGCGCGTGCTCCCTGGTGATCAACGGGGACGCGCACGGGCCGGAGCGCACCACCACCTGCCAGCTGCACATGCGGTCCTTCAAGGACGGCGACACGATCGACATCGAGCCGTGGCGGGCGTCCGCGTTCCCGGTGATCAAGGACCTGGTGGTGGACCGGTCGGCGTTCGACCGGATCATCCAGGCCGGCGGGTACATCACCGCGCCGACCGGGGCCGCGCCGGAGGCCCATGCCACGGCGGTGCCGAAGGCCGACGCCGACTTCGCGTTCGAGCACGCCGAGTGCATCGGGTGCGGGGCGTGTGTCGCCGCCTGCCCGAACGGGGCGGCGATGCTGTTCACGTCCGCCAAGGTGAATCACCTGAACGTGCTGCCGCAGGGGGCGCCCGAGCGGGAGACGCGGGTGCTGGACATGGTGGCGCAGATGGACGAGGAGGGATTCGGGGGGTGCACGCTGACGGGTGAGTGCGCGACGGCCTGCCCGAAGGGGATTCCCCTGATGTCCATCACGAGCATGAACAGGGAGTGGCTGCGCGCTACGCGGAAGACGGGGAAGCGGTAGCGCCGTTGCGAGGCGCGGGGCGCTGAACCGTGAAATGACGTTCGCCGAATGGTGCGGACGGGCGGGGCCGGGGTTGGTGCTCTCCGGCCCCGTCTCGCGTTTCCGGGGGGCCGCTGGATCACGGTAGCGTTACCCCGGCGCCTCCGTGAGTGACCGGACGGCCCCCGACCCCCGGCATTCAGCAGTCCCACATCCACGGGTCCCGCGTACGTCACGCCGAGTCCAGCCTGCCACGGAAGAAAGCAGGTGCAGTTTTCCTCAGCTTCCGCTCGGCGCAGGAGACCTCCCTATGACCGCCATGCCCGCCTCACCCCCCGCCCTCGCCGCCCCGCCCGGGGGCTCCGCCTACCTGGTGCAGCTCGCCCGTGACGAGGACGACGTCCGGGCCGCGCAGCGGCTGCGCCACCAGGTGTTCGCCGGAGAGATGGGCGCCCGGCTCGACGGGCCGGAGCCGGGTCTGGACGTGGACGCCTTCGACGCGTACTGCGACCACCTCCTCATCCGCGAGGCCCTCACCGGCGAGGTCGTCGGCACCTACCGGCTGCTGCCGCCGGAGCGCGCCGCGGTCGCCGGCCGCCTCTACTCCGAGGGCGAGTTCGACCTGGGCCCGCTGGCCGGCCTCCGTTCCGGCCTCGTCGAGGTCGGCCGCTCGTGTGTGCACCCCGCCCACCGCGACGGCGCCGTCATCGGCCTGATCTGGGCCGGCATAGCCCGGTACATGGTGGACCGCGGCCACGAGTGGCTGGCCGGCTGCTGCTCCGTCCCGCTCGCCGACGGCGGCGCCCTCGCCGCCGCCACCTGGGACCGGGTCCAGGCCAAGCACCTCGCACCGGAGGAGTTCCGGGTACGGCCGCTGCGCCCCTGGGTGCCCACCGGTCCGGCCCCCGAGGGACGCACCGAGCTGCCCGCCCTGCTGCGCGGCTACCTCCGCCTCGGCGCCTGGGTGTGCGGGGAGCCCGCGCACGACCCGGACTTCGGGGTCGCCGACATGTACGTGCTGCTGTCGATGCGCCGGGTCAACGCGCGCTATCTGCGGCACTTCCTCTCGCTCGTCCCGGCCTGATGAGCGTCTGGCTGCCCAGCGCGCCCTGCACTCCGGGCGCGTGTGTGGAGCGCGCGGGGTCGCTGACGGCCCTGCCCCGGGCCGTACTGCGGTTCACCGCGGTCGTGGCCCTGATGCTCGTCGCCGTCGCGCTGCTGCCGCTCGGCGGCAGGGTCCCCGCCGAATGGGTGCGGCGGTTCTCCCGCACGCTCGTCCGGGCCGCCGGCGTCCGAATCCGGATCACCGGCAGTGCCCCGAGCAGCGGCGGGGTGCTGCTGGTCGCCAACCACATCTCCTGGATGGACATCCCGCTGCTGGCCGCCGTACGGCCGGCGCGGATGCTCGCCAAGAAGGAGATCCGCGAGTGGCCGGTGGCCGGCGCGCTGGTGGCCGGGGCCGGGGCGCTGTTCATCGACCGGGACCGGCTGCGCGCACTGCCGGACACGGTCGGCCGGATCGCCGGGGCGCTTCGGGAGGGGGCCGCGGTGGTCGCCTTCCCGGAGGGCAGCACCTGGTGCGGCCGGGCCCAGGGGCGGTTCCGGCGGGCCGTGTTCCAGGCCGCGCTGGACGCCGGTGCGCCCGTGCAGCCGGTGCGGCTGCGCTACCGGCTGGCAGCGGGAGCGGCCAGCACCGTGCCCGCCTATGTCGGCGAGGACACGCTGCTGGCTTCCCTCTGGCGCGTGGTGACGACCCGCGGCCTGGTGGCCGAGGTGGACATACGTCCGCTGATACCGGCCGACAGCCACCCGGACCGTCGTACCCTCGCCCGCGCCGCGCAGCCGGTGACCCATGAGCCGGCCTGGACGCACGCGGCCCTGGTGAGCCCCGGGCGGGCGACTCAGTGGCCGGCCTCCCAGTGGAACCTGAGCAAGTCCGCTCCGTAGTCGCCGCCGTCGGGCGTGCGCGATGACGGCTGCGTCGGACGGACACTCCGTGACGGGCGGCTCGCGGGGCAGGGACAAACCCCGCGAGCCCAAGGCCAGGGCCTGGGCCCGTCGTTTCCTCCGGGCGCTCCACCGCGTCGCCGTCCTCTTCCGCCCTGCGGCCGCATGCTCACGCACGCTCGTCCAAGCTCGCGTGGCGGCATCCCCGTCGCCCTGCTCGGGTCGGCCGGCAGGGCGCCGTGAGCCAGGCCGGCCTGATCCGAACGGCAGGCTCCTGCCCCGGGCGCCTCTCTACTGCGGAGGGTTGCCCTGCCTCCGCTCCCGCTCGATGTAGTCGTCGGCCTGCTTCTGGCCCATGTCGACCTGGGACCGGTACTTGTTCCCGGTCCGCTGGTCGATCATGTCGCCGCCCTTTTGGACGCCCTGTTTGGCCTGGTCCTCGTGGCCCTTGAGCATCCCCTTGAGCTTGTCCAGCATGGACATGGCAGCCCTCCTCGACGGTTGCGGCTTCCACCCCCAGCCTTACCGGCCGCGGCGCCGTCCGCATCTCGGCGGGCGTCCCCGTGCGGGCCCGGCGCGCCTGTGCAAGCTTGGAAGACGCGGATTTCCGCCGTCCGCGGAGGCCGCCCGCAGTCCCCCGCACAGGTTCCCGCGCAGCCGCCTCCAGCCCCCGCGCAGCCGTCCGCAGAAAGGCCCGGCCCCATGAGCACTTCCGGTTTCGGATTCGGACGCAGTCCCTTCGAGGAGTTCGACGAGCTGATGTCCCGCTTCTTCGGCGGATCCGGACCGGGCGCACCGACCCGCCGTCCGCAGCGCGTCGACATCGGCAGTCTGCTGTCCGAGCGGGCCCGGGAGCTGGTCGCCGAGGCCCGTGACCTCGCCGCGGTCGAGGGCAGCGAGGAACTGGACGCCCGGCATCTGCTGGCCGCCGCCACCACCCACGACTCCACCCGGCGGCTGCTCACCGAGGCGGGCGCCGACCCCGACCGCCTCCACGAGCGGCTCACCGCCGGGCACGGCGGCGGTCAGAAGACCGAGCCCACCACCCTCACCCCGGCCGCCAAACGCGCCCTGCTCGACGCCTACCAGATCTCGCGCGCCGAGGGCGCCTCCTACATCGGCCCCCAGCACCTGGTGCGGGCGCTCGCCGCGAACCCGGAGTCCATGGCGGGGCGGGCGCTCGGCGACAGCGGCTGGGAGCCGACCCGGATGCCGGCCGAGGGCCCGGCGGAGCGCAGGAAGCCCAGCACCACGCCGACCATCGACGAGTACGGCCGTGATCTCACCGAGGACGCCCGGGCCGGGCGCCTGGACCCGGTGATCGGTCGGGACGACGAGGTCGAGCAGACCATCGAGGTGCTCTCCCGGCGCAGCAAGAACAACCCGGTGCTGATCGGTGACCCCGGTGTCGGCAAGACCGCCATCGTGGAGGGCATCGCGCAGCGGATCGTCGCCGGCGACGTGCCCAAGACCCTCGAAGGCAAGCGGCTGGTCTCCCTCGACCTGGCCGCGATGGTGGCCGGCACCAAGTACCGGGGCGAGTTCGAGGAACGGCTGAAGAAGCTCCTCGACGAGGTCCGCGAGCATGGCGACGAACTCGTCCTGTTCCTCGACGAGTTGCACACCGTGGTGGGCGCCGGGGGCGGCGGCGACGGCGCCCTCGACGCGGGCAACATCCTCAAACCCGCCCTGGCCCGCGGCGAGTTGCACCTGATCGGCGCGACCACGGTGGACGAGTACCGCAGGCACGTCGAGAAGGACGCGGCCCTGGAGCGCCGGTTCGCGCCCATCCTGGTCGGCGAGCCGACCGTCGACGACACCATCGAGATCCTGCGCGGCCTGCGTGACCGCTACGAGGCCCACCACCAGGTCCGCATCACCGACGAGGCGGTGGTCGCCGCGGCCGAGCTGTCCGACCGGTACATCACCTCCCGGTTCCTGCCCGACAAGGCGATCGACCTGATGGACCAGGCGGCGGCCCGCGTCCGGCTGCGTTCGAAGACCCCGCCCACCGACACCCGGGACATCGAGGACCGGATCGCCGCCCTGAACCGGGAGAAGGACCAGGCGGTCGCCGACGAGGAGTACGAGCGCGCCAAGGAACTCCGCGACCGGATCAAGGCGGCCGAGGCCGAGCTGGAGCAGGCCGGCACCGCCGAGGAGCACGCGCCCAGGGTCACCGCCGAGGACATCGCCGAGGTCGTCTCCCGCACCACCGGCATCCCGGTCGCCCAGCTCACCGAGGAGGAACGGGAACGGCTGATGAAGCTGGAGGAGCACCTGCACGAGCGGGTCGTCGGCCAGGACGAGGCGATCACCGCCGTCGCCCGCGCGGTCCGCCGTGCCCGTGCCGGCATGAGCGACCCGAACCGGCCGGTCGGCAGCTTCCTCTTCCTCGGCCCGACCGGCGTCGGCAAGACCGAACTGGCCCGCGCCCTGGCCGCCGCCCTGTTCGGCGACGAGGCCCGCATGATCCGCCTCGACATGAGCGAGTTCCAGGAACGCCACACGGTCTCCCGGCTGGTCGGCGCCCCGCCCGGATACGTCGGCCACGAGGAGGCCGGGCAGCTCACCGAGGCGGTGCGCAGGCAGCCGTACGCCGTGCTGCTCCTGGACGAGGTGGAGAAGGCGCACCCGGACGTCTTCAACACCCTGCTCCAGTTGCTGGACGACGGCCGCCTCACCGACTCCCAGGGCCGTACCGTCGACTTCAAGAACACCGTCGTCATCATGACGTCGAACATCGGCGCCGACCGCATCCTGGCCGCCGGCACCGAGGACTACGCCAAGGTCCGCGAGGCGGTCATGTCGGCCCTCCGGCAGCACTTCCGGCCCGAGTTCCTCAACCGCATCGACGAGATCATCGTCTTCCGCGGCCTGGACCGGTCCCAACTGCGCCAGATCGTCGACCTGTTGCTGGAACACACCCGGCGCCGGCTGCACGCCCAGGAGGTCACTCTCGACGTCACCGACGCGGCCGCCGAACTGCTCGCCAACCTCGGCCACGAGCCCGACTTCGGCGCCCGGCCGCTGCGCCGCACCATCCAGCGCGAGGTCGACGACCGCCTCGCCGACCTGCTGCTGTCCGGCCAGCTCGTGGCCGGCGACCGCGCGGTGGCGGACGCGGCGAACGGCGAGATCGTGATCAGGTCGGACAAGCCGGCCGAGGTGAGCTGATCAGAGGGCGTTCACGAGGGCGGCCAGCCGCCGGTACGACTCCAGCAGCGCCGTACGGTCGTACGTGCTCGTGGTGACCAGCACCTCGTCGGCGCCGGTCTCCTTGAGGACCGTCTCCAGTTCGTGCGCGACCTGGTCCTCGGTGCCCGCGATGTGCCCGGTGAGCCCGGACTCGTAGAAGCCGCGCTCCTTCGCGGCCATCGTCCGGGCCTCGACGGCCTCGGCCGGGGGCAGCGGCGGGAACGTGCCGTGGGTGCGGGAGTACGCCATCGACCAGGCCTCCGGGACGAGCAGCCGGCGCGCCGCCTCGGGGGTGCCGGCGACGGCGATCGTCCCGGAGATCACGACGTAGGGCTCGGCGGCCCAGGGGGAGGGGCGGAAGCGGTCGCGGTAGCGCTCGATCCCGCGCCGCATCTTCTCGCGGCCGCGCAGATCGCCGATGACCATGGGCAGCCCGGCCCGGGCCGCGATGTCCGCGCCCTCACCCATGGCCAGCACGAACGGCGGCACCCGCAGGCCGTCCGCGGGGCGGGCCCGCACCCCGGTCGGAGAGGTCCCCTCGAACCAGCCGAGCAGCTCGCCGAGCTGCGCCGCGAAGTCGTCGGCGTCGCCCTTGTCGCGGCCCAGCGCCCGGCGCACGCCGTCGGTGAAGCCCACCGACCGGCCCAGGCCCATGTCGATCCGCCCCGGGTACAGCGACTCCAGCACACCGAACTGTTCGGCCACGACCAGGGGTCGGTGGTTCGGCAGCATCACGCCGCCGGTGCCGACCCGGATGGTCCGGGTCGCGCCGGCCACGGCGGCGGCCAGCACGGTCGGTGCCGAACCGGCCACCCCCGGCACCCCGTGGTGCTCCGACACCCAGAAGCGGTGGTAGCCGAGCGCCTCCACCTCCCGCGCCAGCGCCACGGTGTCCCGCAGCGCCTCACCGGGCGCGTGCCCCTCCCGGGTGCGGGAGCGGTCGAGGACGGAGAACCGGGTCCGGGCGGCAAGTGCGTTCACAGAGACTTCAACAGCCCCGCGGCCACAGGATTCCCGCCGGGGCGGTACGCCGTACGCGTCGCGAAGCCGCCGCCGCCCGCACCGCCGGTCCGGGGTCCCCGTTCTAGGGTGTCGGGGTGACAGAGCGCAGCAGGCGGCCGATCGCCGTGTTCGACATCGACAACACCCTCGCCGACACCGCGCACCGGCAGCGGTTCCTGGAGCGCGGTCCGAGGGACTGGGACGCGTTCTTCGCGGCCGCGCCGCACGATCCGCCGATCGCCGAGGGGATCGCGCTGGCCGTCGCGGCCGCCGAGGAGTGCGAGGTCGTCTACCTCACCGGGCGGCCCGAGCGCTGCCGGCGCGACACCCTGGACTGGCTCGCCGCCCATGGGCTGCCCGAGGGACGCGTGCACATGCGGCGCAACGCCGACCGCAGGCCCGCCCGGCACACCAAGCTGGAGATCCTCGGCCGGCTCGCCGAGCGGCGCGAGGTCCGTGTCCTGGTCGATGACGACGAAATGGTGTGCGCCGCCGCCGAACGGGCCGGATTCACCGTCGTACGGGCCCGCTGGGCCGACCGCTCGGCGGTGCTGGAGCAGGCCCAGGAGGGGGAGGGGCGGACCTGACGGGAGAGCGCTGTCAGCCCTCGTCTTCGATGCGGAAGCCCACCTTCAGGCCTACCTGGTAGTGCTCGATCTGCCCGTTCTCGATCTGCCCCCTGACCTGCGTCACCTCGAACCAGTCGAGGTTGCGCAGGGTCTGGGCGGCGCGTGCGACACCGTTGCGGATGGCCTGGTCGATGCCCTCGTGCGAGGTGCCGACGATCTCGGTGACCCGGTAGGTGTGGTTCGTCATCGGGAAGCTCCTTTCGTCGTCACCCCACCGTGCCGCATCCTCAGGCGGAGCGCGAGGCGTCGGTTCCCAACCGCCCGCAGCCCTTGACCCCCCGTATTGGTCCATACCAAAATCCCGTACACCCGTACGAGCCCCGTGCTCGTTCCCCCACGCCGGGCCCCTTCGCCTGTCCGCCAGACAGAACAGGAACCGCCGTGAGACTTCGCCGACCGCTCGCTCTCGTCTGTGTGTCCGCCGCCCTGCTGAGCGCCTGTGGAGTGCTGCCGGGCCAGGGCGGCGGGCGGCACACGGTCACGGTGTGGCTGATGCGGAACAGCGCCTCGGCGGACTTCCTGCGCCGGTTCACCGCGGACTTCGAGCGCACCCACGAGGACGTCCGCCTGGACATCCGCATCCAGGACTGGACCGGCATCGTGGACAAGGTGCAGGCGGCGCTGAAGAGCGACGCCGACGACGCGCCCGACGTCATCGAGGTCGGCAACACCCAGGTCCCGCAGTACGTCGAGGACGGCCGGCTCACCGACCTCACCCTGGAGTCGATGCGCGACTGGGGCAAGGAGCACTGGCTGCCCGGCCTCGCCGAGCCCGGCCGGGACGACTCCCGCCAGTACGGCATCCCCTGGTACGCCGCCAACCGGGTCGTCATCTACCGCAAGGATCTGTTCAGGAAGGCCGGGATCAGCACCCCGCCGAAGACCCGCGCCCAGTGGCTGGCCGACACCGGGAAGCTCAACTCCGGTGGCAGGCAGGGGATCTACCTCGCCGGACAGGACTGGTACACGCTCTCCGGGTTCATCTGGGACGAGGGCGGCGACCTCGCCGAGGAGACGGACGCCGGCTGGCAGGGCACCCTGGACAGCCCGGCCGCACTGCGCGGGATGGACTTCTACCGGCGGCTGCAGGCCCTCGGCAAGGGTCCCGCCGACGCCGACGAGGAACACCCGCCCCAGGCGCAGGTGTTCGCGGGCGGCCAGGTGGCGCAGATCGTCGCGGTGCCCGGCCTCGCCCAGTCCGTCGTGCAGGAGAATCCCCGGCTGAAGGAGGAGATCGGGTACTTCCCGGTGCCGGGGCTCACCGCGGACCGCCCCGGCGCCGTCTTCACCGGCGGTTCCGACCTCGTCGTACCGCAGAACACCGACCGGCCCTACGACGCGACCGCCGTCGTCGGCGCGCTGACCGGCGCCAAGTGGGACACCGAACTGGCCCGCACCATGAACTACGTGCCCAACAAGACCGCACTGGCCGGCGCGGTGGCCGGGGAGGAGGGGGTCGCCGCGATGGCGGCGGGTGCCGCGCGAGGGCGCGCGACCCCCCACACCCCGGACTGGCCGGCGGTGGAGGCCGACAACCCGATCAAGGGCTACATGACCAAGGTGCTCGGCGGAGCGGACCCCGCGACCGAGGCCCGCCGCGCCTCCCGGCGGATCACCGAACTGCTCGCGCCGGACTTCGGGTGACCCGGCGGGCGACTCGGCGGCCGGTTCGGCGGGTGACTCAGCGGGCGACGCTCAGGGAGAGCGCGAAGCGGCCCTGCGAGTCGGTCCACCAGTTGGTCAGCTCAAGTCGCGCGGTGGCCAGTTCGGCGGTCACGCCGTCCCGCCGGAACTTCGCCGACACCTCGGTGCGCAGTTCCTCGCCCACCGCGAAGTCCACCGCCAGATCGAGCGCGGGCACCTTCACGGTCTGCGCCACCCGGGAGCGCAGCCGCATCTCGATCCACTCGTTCTCCGCGTCCCACAGGGCGACATGGTCGAAGGCGCCGGGGTCGAAGTCGGCGCCCAGCTCCCGGTCGACGACGGCGAGGACGTTCTTGTTGAACTCGGCCGTCACCCCGGCCGCGTCGTCGTACGCCCGGACCAGCACCCCCTCGTCCTTGACCAGGTCGGTGCCGAGCAGCAGCGCGTCGCCGGGCGCGAGCAGCCCGCGCACCGACGCGAGGAACGCGGCCCGCTCGGCGGGCAGCAGGTTCCCGATCGTGCCGCCGAGGAACGCCAGCAGCCGGGGCCCCGGCGTTCTCGGCAGTTCGAGCCGGCCGGTGAAGTCGGCGATCAGGGCGTGCACGGACAGCCCCGGCCGCTCCGCGATGAGCGCCTGGCCGGCCTGCGTCAGCGCGCTCTCGCTGACGTCGACCGGGACGTACACCTCGAGTGCGGTGAGCGCGTCGATGAGCAGACGGGTCTTCTCGGAGGAACCCGAGCCCAGCTCCACCAGGGTGCGGGCGCCGCTCGCGGCCGCGATCTCGCCGGACCGGGCGCGCAGGATCTCCCGCTCGGCCCGGGTCGGGTAGTACTCGGGCAGCTCGGTGATCTGCTCGAACAGCTCGCTGCCCCGCGCGTCGTAGAACCACTTCGGCGGCAGCGTCTTCGGGGCGGCGGTGAGGCCGGTCAGGACATCGGCGCGCAGCGCGGCGTCCGTGGCGTCCTCGGGAAGGGTGCGGGTGACACGGAAGGGACTCACGTACAGGGCTCCTTCGGGAATGTGGGCGCCCCCGCCCGGACGCAGCCGGGGGCGGGGGACCGTGCCGGGTCCTCGACCGGGTTCGCGACGGGCCGGTCGACCGGGTTCTCCACCGGGGCGAGTGCGACGCCCGCGCGGCTCGCGGTGAGCAGTGTGCGGTCGGGGACCTCCCGCCAGCGCGGGTCGTCGTCGTACGGCTCGGAGGCGACGACGATGCGCCGACCGGGTTCCGAGAGGTAGAAGAGGCTGTCGCCCCAGACGGTGGCGGCGATGGTCTCGCCGTCGGTGAGAAGCAGGTTCAGCCGGGCGGAGGGAGCCGCCCCGGCCACCTGCTGAACCGTTTCGGCGAGGGCAGGGCCCGGTGCCGTGCCGGACCGCAGCCGGTGAAGGGCCAGCGCCCAGACGAACGCCGAGTCGGTGCGTGCCTCCATCGCGAGCAGGTCGGCCGGGGGCAGCAGCGGGACCAGTGCCGCCAGGCTCTGCGGCCAGCCGGGGACGGCCCCGTTGTGGCTGAACAGCCAGCGGCCCGCCGCGAACGGCGCCGCCGCGGCCTCCGCGTCCGCGCCCGCCAGGGTCGCGTCCCGTACGGCGGCCATGAGCGCCCCGGTGCGCACCACCCGGGCCAGGTCGGCGAAGGACTGGTCGGCCCAGATCGGCCCCGCCCGCCGGTACCGGGCCGGCTGCGGATCCGCCGGGGCGTACCAGCCCACCCCGAAACCGTCCGCGTTGACCGTCCCGTACCGCTGCCGCCTGGGTGCCCACGACTGCCGGTAGAGGGAGTGCTCGGGCTCCACGAGGAGCCGGCCGAGCGGCTCCTCGGGTCCCAGGCAGGCCAGATGACGGCACATCAGGCTGCCTCAGCCGAGCGGGCGGTGCGGAAGCCGGAGAAGATCTGCCGCCGGATCGGGTAGTCCCAGTTGCGGAACGTCCCCCGGCAGGCCACCTGGTCCACGGCGAACGAACCGCCGCGCAGCACCTTGTACTCGGAGCCGAAGAACACCTCCGAGTACTCCTTGTACGGGAAGGCGGCGAAGCCGGGGTAGGGCAGGAAGTCGCTGGACGTCCACTCCCACACGTCACCGATCAACTGCCGCACGCCCAGCGGGGACTCGCCCTCCGGATAGCTGCCCGCCGGGGCCGGGCGCAGATGCCGCTGGCCCAGGTTGGCGTGGTGGGGCGCCGGGTCGGCGTCGCCCCACGGGTAGCGCCGGGACCGGTTCTCGCCGGGGTGGTGCCGGGCGGCCTTCTCCCACTCGGCCTCGGTGGGCAGCCGGCGCCCGGCCCAGCGGGCGTAGGCGTCCGCCTCGTACCAGCACACGTGCAGGACGGGCTCCTCGGGCGGCACGACCTCGGTGCCCCCGAACCGGCGGCGCAGCCACTGGCCGCCCTCCCGGTGCCAGAACTGCGGCGAGCGGATGGAGTGCTGCCGGATGTGCGCCCAGCCCTCCGGCGTCCACCAGCGCTCGTTCTCGTAGCCGCCGTCCGCCATGAACTCCAGGTACCGGCCGTTCGTCACCGGGGTGGTGTCGATCCAGTAGGACGCCACCTCCCGCCGGTGCGCGGGGCGTTCGTTGTCCAGCGCCCAGGGCTCGGTGGAGGTGCCCATGGTGAACGGGCCGCCGGGCACGAGGACCTCGGCGGGGCCGGTGAACGGCGGGGCCGGGGCCGGGTCCGGGGCGGTCAGGGCCTGGGGGCCCTTGCGGAGCTGATGGGTGATCAGCATCGTCTCGTCGTGCTGCTGTTCGTGCTGCGCGATCATCCCGAAGGCGAAGCCCGCCTCGGTCAGCCGGCTGCCGCTGAACGCTGTGCTCTCCAGCAGGTCGAACGCCCGGCCGCGCACCTCGGCCGCGTACCGCCGGGCCTCGGCGGGCGGCAGCAGCGGCAGCGAGGGCCGCTCGGAGCGCGGATGCTCGAAGGCGTCGTAGAGGCTGTCGATCTCGGGGCGCATCGCCTCCCGGCCGCCGACGTTGCGCAGCAGCCAGAGCTCCTCCTGGTTGCCGATGTGCGCGAGGTCCCAGACCAGCGGGGACATCAGCGGGGAGTGCTGGGCGGTGAGGTCGGGCTCCGCCACGCAGCTGGTCAGCAGCGTGGTGCGGTCGCGGGCCGTGGTCAGGGACTTCAGTGCCCGGTCCCGCAGGGTCTCGATATCGATGTCGACGTCGGTCTCGGTCATGCGCTGATGTCCTTCCCATGGTCGCGAGGGGCCGTGCCGCGCAGGCGGTCCAGCAGGTCGTCGGCCGGGCAGCGGCCCCGCAGCACGTACCGCTCCCGGTACGTCGCCACGGCGTCCATGACCTCGGGGGTCGCGCCGAGCCTCGGCAGGGCCTCCAGCGCCGCCGTGAAACAGGCGACGGCGGCCTCGTGCAGCTCCGGGTCGCCGAGCCCGGAACGGGCCGCGTCGAGCCACAGCGGGTTGTTCGGGGCGGGCCGCGGCCCCGCCCGCTCGGCCAGCGGTTTCACCGTCCGGTACGCGGTCTCCGCGGCCTCCGGGTCGTCGAACAGCGCCGCCGTCACCGCCAGCGGCACGATCCACCCGTCGTCGCCGGGCTGCGCGTCGATCATCCGCAGCTCCAGGTGACCGCGCGGCCTGACCGGCGGGAACAGCGTGGTGAGGTGGTACGCCAGGTCCGTGCCGGTGGGCGGCGCCGCCGACCGGGTCCAGGCCCGGAAGGTCAGGCCCTCGGGAACCTCCCAGGGGCCGCCGTCCCGCCGTACGCACATCACCGGTGCGTCCAGGACGTGCCGGGCCCAGGCGGTGCGCGGGTCGCCGTCCAGCGGGGGCGCGCCCGCCCGGCCGGCGCCGATCTCCATCCACAGCAGCTGCCGCGTGGAGACCCAGCCGGTGGGCCGGTGCCCGACCAGCGGGGAGTTGGCGAACGCCGCCACCAGCACCGGGCCCAGCTGATGGGCCAGCCACCAGCGCCGGGTGTAGCCGAGCGGGCCGGGCTCCTCGTGGCCGGCGTCCAGGCAGACCTGGACGGACGCCGAGGCGCACATCATGTGGCGCCCGGCCGTGCCGGTGCGGTCCAGGCACGTCTCCATCGCGTCATAGCGCGGCTCGCGCAGGAAGCGGCGGGGTGCGTGCCAGGGATCGTGACCGACGCCCACGAGTCCGAGGTCCTGATCGGCGAGGACCTTGCGGACGGCGTCCAGGTCGGCGGAGACGGTGCCTGTGCACTCCGTCAGGGAGGCGGCGGGCGGCGAGCTGAGCTCCAGCTGGCCGCCTGGTTCGACGGTGAGCGTCGACCTGAGGGGCACCGTGCGCAGTGCGGCGTAGGCCGCTTCGAGTCGTTCGGGTGTCACCGGGAGCTGCGGCCGGCGCAGCTCGTGGACCAGCCATTCCACTTCGACCCCGAGGGTGCGGGGCGGGCCGGTCTTGAAGCAGATGCCCTTGACCAGGGCCTCCACCTCCGCCTCGGTGACAGCGGTGCGGTCGTCCGAGAAATCGGTCTGCACCGAGCCGTCGGTACAGTGGCCGCCGCCGGATATCGAGTCGGACATGCAGGGATCCTCCTGAGATTCCACCATGCCGCCGCCCCGGCCGTGGACGCGTCGGGGACGGCAACGTCCGTTCCACCCAAGACCGTCGCGTCCATTCGCACAAGGGCACCTCTACGGACGTTCTGGATCGGTAACCCCTCCTTCCTTGTGTGTTTCCGACCGTTTCAGGTCAAGGAAACTCCGTTGCGCGGCACCACCAGCATCACCCAGGATGCGTGCGTGAGCACGACGGAGGAGGCCGCGCGGGCCGCGGTCATGGCGTCCACGGGGGTGGCGCCATGAGCGCGCGCCTGCGCGGTATCGCCCGGCAGACCGAGGAGATCGTGGCCTTTGGGGGCTACCGCGCGCCCGACGGCCGCGAGGTCCTGCTGGCGGCCGGCATCGCGGCTGCACGGCCCGGACCCGGTCCCGGTCCCGTCCGTCCCCGACCTGGACGCCGTCTTCGAGGTCACCGCCGAGAGCAGCCTGGAGGCGGCCCGCCGCCTCGCCGACGCCCCGGTGGCCGTCCTGAACTTCGCCTCGGCCCGCAACCCGGGCGGCGGCTATCTGAACGGCGCCCAGGCGCAGGAGGAGGCCTTGTGCCGCGCCTCCGCGCTGTACACGTGCCTGCGCGAGGCCCCCGGGTACTACGACCACCACCGCGCCCACCGCGACCCCTTCTACACGGACCGCGTGATCCACTCACCGGCCGTTCCGGTCTTCCGCGACGACCGCGGCGCGCTGCTCGCCGAGCCCTACCGGGCGGGGTTCCTGACCGCCGCCGCGCCCAACGCGGGCGTGATCCGCCGTACGACCCCGGAGCGGGCCGGTGCACTGCCGGACGCCCTCGCCGTACGCGCCGAACGGGTGCTGGAGGTGGCCGCCGCGCACGGCTACCGGCGGCTGGTCCTCGGCGCCTGGGGCTGCGGGGTGTTCCAGAACGACCCCGCACAGGTGGCGGGCGCCTTCCGGGAACTCCTGGGCCCCGGCGGACGGTTCGCACGGACCTTCGAACACGTGGTGTTCGGCGTCCTCGACCGCACGCCGGGATCCGTGGTCCGGGCCGCCTTCAGCGAGGCGTTCCGGACCGTGGGCGTCCAGTGAGTCAGTTCCAGCCGTAACGCTCGTGCAGCCGGTGGCGTACGAGGTTGAAGCGGCCCCGGTCGAGGGCGCAGGCCTCTCGGCGCATGCCGTCCTCGTGCAGGCGCAGGACGCGGTCCACGTTCACCCAGGAGTCGCGGCCGGTGCGGTCCCAGGGGCCGCCGCCGATCGCCACCCACTCACGGTCGTTGTCGTGCCGCTTGCTGGACAACTGGACGGCGAGCAGGGTGCCGGCCGGCTCCCGGGCGACGACCAGCACCGGCCGGTCCTTGCCCCGCCCGTCGTTCTCCTCGAAGGGCACCCAGGTCCAGACGATCTCACCGGGGTCGGGGTCGCCGTCGTGGGCGGGGGAGTACTCGGTGCGCACCTTGCCGACCTCGTGCGGGTCGGCCTCGGCGGTCGCGGTGGGGCCGTACCGGCCGGGGATGCTCTCGTCGTCGATAAACGCAGTCACGTGGGCACCCTAAGGGGCCTCAGCCTGCGAGGACAGGCGGGGTGCCGGTGCGGCGCAGCTCCGCCTCGATCAACTCGGCCGTGACGTCGGGGCGTTCGATGTGCGGAAGGTGACCGGCCTCGGGTATCGGCTCGAACCGGCCCTGCGGGAAGGCCTTCGCGTAGGCCGCGCCGTACGCGGGCGTGACGATCCGGTCGCTCTCGCCCCAGATCAGCAGCGCGGGCTGCCGCACCCGCCCGAGCCGGGGCAGCAGCTTCGGGTCGGTCATCCGGCCGCCGTCGGTGAGCAGCCGCATGGTCGCCATGTTGGCCTGGCGGCGGGCGAGTTCGGCGGCGGTCAGGGTGGCCGGGTCGACGTAGAAGCGGTCCGGGTCGTGCCAGGAGTGCTCGGCCGCGGCGCGCGGGTCCAGCGCGAAGAAGTCCGTGACCGGCTCGCCCTCGATGTCCGCGCCGACCGCGTTGACCAGGACCAGGCCGGTGATCAGCCCCGCCGTGTCGCGTACGGCCATCTCGGCGGCGAGCTGGCCGCCGAGCGAGGAGCCGATGACCAGGACGTCGCTCAGCTCGCTGTCCTGGAGCAGGTGGAGGTACGCGACGGCGAGATCGTCGACGCTGGTCAGCCACTCGGGGCGCGGCGTGCCGTCCCAGCCGGGGTGGACCGGGGCGATGGTGTGCGCCGACTCGGCCAGGCGGGCGGCGAGTCCGGCGACCGTCGCGGGGCCACCGCCGCCGTGGAGGATGAGCACCGGGCGGCCGGAACCGGCCTCGGTCAGGGAGAGGGGCAGGTCGGGATACACGTGAGCGATGCGGTTCGTCGTCATGCCGTCCAATCTAACTAAGGAAGTTTATATAAACAAGCTTAGTCATCGGTTACAGTAGAGCCATGCACGATGACCTGCAAGTTCTCGGAAGAGCGGTGAAACAGGCCCAGTACCGGCAGCACCGGGCGATGGACAGCGCGCTCGCGGCCGTCGGCACCACCCTCGCGCAGTGGGACGCGCTGCGTGCCATCGACCGGTTGCCGGGCGCCTCGGCGCGCGAGCTGGCCGCGGCCACCTTCCAGAGCGAGCAGGCCTTCGGCACGCTGGTGGGCCGGCTGGTCGCGCAGGGCCTGGTGGAACGGCAGCCGGGCCACGGGCGACGGATCCGGCACCACCTCACCCCCGACGGCCGGCGGACGCTGGCGGCTGGGCACGGCGTGGCCGGCGAGGTGCTCGCCGACTGCTTCGCCGGGCTGTCGGCGGCGGAACGGGCGACGCTGCTGGAGCTGCTTCGGCGGCTCAACGCACAGGAGTGACCAGGGGAATGCCCCCGGCACGGCCGGGGGCACCCCTGTCCCTCGCTTGTTCTTCGCTCGTCTCCTCGGTTGTTCCGCGGCGGCCCTCGGCTGCTACTCGCCGTCCTGCTCCACCGGTACCTTCTGCGACTTCGCGCCCGTCGCCCCGTGGAGCACCGGCGAAGTCCCGGCCGGGGTCTGCCCGTTCTGATTCATCGACGCAAGGAGCTGGCGGGCGAGACCGAGCCCCGTGCCGCCCATCGTCAGCGCCTTGGCGAACAACTCGGCCATGCCGTCGGCGCCGTTGAGCAGCACCATGTTGTCGACGTTGCCGAAGGCGGAGGCGCCGGCCTTGACGATCTCCGGCCAGTTCTCCGCGAGTTGCTGGGCGACCACCGCCTCCTGGTTCTCCGCGAGGGCCGCGGCGCGCGCCTTGATCGCCTCCGCCTCCGCGAGACCCTTGGCTCTGACCGCCTCGGCGTCCGCCAGCCCCCTGGCCTGCGCGGCGGCCGCCTCGGCCTCACCGGTGGCCCGGGTCGCCGCCGCGCCGGCCGCGCCCCGGGACTTGGTGGCCTCGGCGTCGGCACCCGCGGCCGCCTTGACCCGGGTCGCCTCGGCCGCGGCCGCCAGCTCCGTCTCCTTCGCCTTGGCCTGGGCCGCCGAGATTCGCGCGTCACGCTCGGCCTCGGCCAGCGTCCGCTTCTCGTAGGCCTTGGCGTCGGCCGGCTTGCGGACGTCCGCCTGGAGCTGCTGCTCGCGCCGGTGCGCCTCCAGCTCGGCGACCCGCGTCTCCTGGACCACGACCTCCTGCCGGGCGGCCGCGTCGGCGAGCGGACCGGCCTGACGGGCCTGGGCCGCCGCCTTGTCCCGCTCGGCCTGGTAGCCGGCCTGGAGGATCTCGCTGTCCCGGGTGGCCTCCGCCATCCGGGCGAACGACTGCTGCTCCGCCTCCGTGGCGAGACGGTTCGCCTCCGCCTGCGCGATCCGCGCGTCCCGCTGGACGGCGGCCGCGTGCGGCATCGCCAGGTTCTGGATGTACCCGGTCGGGTCCTCGATCTCGTGGATCTGCAGGGAGTCCACGATGAGCCCCAGCTTCTCCATCTCCGTGCCGCAGGCGGCCCGGGTCTGTCCGGTGAGCTTGTCCCGGTCGCGGATCATGTCCTCGACCGTCAACCCGCCCACGATGGACCGCAGATGACCCGCGAACACGTTGTGCACCCGCTCGGACATCATCTTCTGCTGGTCCAGGAAACGGCGGCCCGCGTTGGCGATCGACACGAAGTCGTCGCCCACCTTGAAGATGACCACGCCCCGCACCTTCAGCGGAATGCCCTGCTGGGTCACGCAGTCCACCGACAACTCGGTCTCGTTCAGGTCCAGGGAGAGCTTGCGCACCGCCTGCACGCCCGGCAGCACCAGCGTGCCGCGCCCCGTGACGATGCGGAACCCCATGCCTTCCTCAAGACCCTCGGTCCGATGCTTCGAACCGGAGATGATGAGCGCCTCGTTCGGCTCGGCCACCCGCCACATCATCTTGAACACACCGATCAACACGAGAACGGCGAGAACCGCCGCCCCCGCGACGACGCCGACGATCATCGGCATACGCCCCCCTTTGCCTGGTGCCCTCTCGGCACCGAACGAAGGGAGTGTGCGCCCGTGCGAGCCCCGGGTGAAGACGCAGGCGGTTCCTTGTTGCAATCTTGACGCATACCCCCCTCACCTGGGGCTATGCTCGCTCAACTGTCGTACGCGGGCGTGACGTAGACCGTCCGTGGCGGCAGGTACTCGACCACCATCACGACTGTGCCCCGCTCGAACCGGCCGGTGCCGTCGGCGGCGTACGCGAGGAAGTGCTCGGCACCCCCGCGGACCCGGACGATCACCTCGCCGACGAGCCCGGGCCCGACCGTTCCGGTGACCCGCCCCATGAGCCCGACCATCGACGCATCGTCCATGGCCAGAGGGTACGGGCAGGTCAAGCGAGAGGAAAGCCGCCTGTGCCGGTGCGGCCGGGGACTCCGCCCGGTACGGCCGCGAAGTCCGTGGTCACGGGCTGCGGCGGCCACAGTCCGTGCCGGCGCGGTTCGGTCTCCGGCTGGGCGGCGACGGAGACGAACAACGGCTCGCAGTCCGCGGGCCGGCGCGGGACAGGTTTCGCACAGCGGGCGTCCAGCCGGGCCCCGGTCCCGCCCAACCCATTGACGTGAACCTGCCGCGACTTCTACTTTCTGCACGACTTCTCGAACTCAGTTCGAAATACCGGACGCACTGCCGTGTCCGCGTCTGCACGAGCCCCGGAGAGCCGCCGTGACCACACGTCCCCCCGCCCCGTCCCGCCGCACCCTGCTGCGCGCGCTGACAGCCCTGCCCGTGACGGCCCTGGCCCTGGGTGAACTGCCCGGCCTGCTCGGCGCGGCCGAGGCCGCCGCCCCCGCGAGCGGCTACGCCACCCGCTACACCATCGTGCCGTTCCTCAACAGCGACGACGGCACGGTGAACGTCTACCAGTCCGACGACGCCACGGACTTCCGGCTCCTGCAGTCCTCGGCCTACACCCCGCCCGCCAACCGCATCCGCGACGCGAGCATCTTCAAGCACACGGACGGCTACTACTACATCACCTACACCACCCACACCTGGCAGGACGTGAGCACCACCATCGGCTTCGCCCGCAGCGCCGACCGGGTCAACTGGACGTTCCTGTACGACTACACGATCCCGATCACCAACCTCTCCCGCGCCTGGGCGCCGGAGTGGTTCGTGGACAGCGACGCCGGCGTCAACGTGATCGTGTCCTGCTCGACGACGGACGACGAGTGGATCTTCACCCCGTACGTCCTGACCGCGACCGACTCCGCCCTCACGGCGTGGACAGCGCCGACCGCCCTCTCCGGCATCGGCCCGAACCACATCGACACGTACATCGTGAAGGTCGGCTCGACGTACCACGCGTTCACGAAGAACGAGACGGCGAAGTACATCGAGTACGCCACGGCCACCAGCCTCACGGGCCCCTACACGATCTCCAGGACCGGCGACTGGGCGGGCTGGGGCAGCTACCGCGAGGGCCCCTCCGTGATCCAACTCGACAACGGCGGCTGGCGGATCTTCTTCGACGGCTACGGCGACGGCAACTACTACTACAGCGACAGCCACGACACGTTCGCCACCTGGACCGCCCCCACGGCCCTGCCCACCCTCTCCGGCACGGCCCGCCACTTCACGGTCATCAAGGAGACGGTGACCGGCGGCGCGTCCCTGACGAAGAACGCGACCCGCTCCTTCCGGTCCGTCAACTACCCGACGAGGTACTGGGAGGAGGCGTCCTCTCTCCTCGACCTCCCCGTGGTGACCGGCTCCAGCGCCACCGCCGACAAGCAGGCGGCCACCTTCACGGTGGTCGCGGGCCTCGCCGACGCGGGCGGCTACTCCTTCCGCGACGCCGCCGGCAACTACCTGCGCCACTACGACTTCCGGGGCCGCTTCGACGCGAACGACGGCACGGCGGCATTCGCCGAGGACGCCACCTTCGTCGCCCGCACCGGCACGGCCACCGGCTCGGTCCGCTTCGAGTCGTACAACTACCCCGGTTACTACCTGCGCCACTACAACTACCAACTCCGCGTGAACATCTCGGACGGCACCGACCTGTTCCGGCAGGACAGTTCGTTCGTGCCGGTGGCGTCCTGGGCCTGACTCTCACAACGATCACGGGATGTTCGAGTACCACGGTCGGACCACGGTCAGGGAGACGTACCTGCTCGACCTCGGGTGGATGAACGGCGAGCCGTTCATCCGCCTCGGCGGCTGCTCACCGCCCCCGATGCCGAGCCGTACGCCATGGAGACCGCGCGCTACGCCGACCTCGAACTGGACGAAGCGGCACACGAGGTCCACCGGGCAGGCCAGTACGTACCGCTGTCCCCGACCGAGTTCAAACTCCTTGCCTACCTGCTGGCCAACGCGGGCCGCGTGGTGAGCAGGATGCAGATCCTTGAGCACGTGTGGGGTTACGACTTCTCCGGCGACGCCCGCATCGTCGAAACCTACATCCGCTACGTCCGCAAGAAGATCGACCAGACCGACCCACCCCTCATCCACACCGTGCGGGGCGTCGGTTACAGCCTGCGGCTGCCCCGCGCACACACAAGGCCGAGCGAGTGATGGGACACCTCACCCCGCGGCCTCCCCGGTCTCTGCGCCTGCGCCTGGTCCTCGGGGTGACGACTCTGGCCACCGCCGCGGTCCTCGTCGCCCAGTTGATCGGTTTCGTGGTGCTCAGGTCATGGCTGCTGGACCGGGTGGACGAGCAACTCACCGGTTTCCACCCACCGTCCCCGGTGTTCACGGACGTCCTCCGCGGCACTCTGCCCGATCCACCGCCTTCCGGCACTCTGCCCTCGGACTTCCAGCTGTACTTCTACGACGGCTCCGGACACCTGATGGACACATGGCTCGGAGGGCGCGACAAGGCCGGCCCACAACTCCCCGGCGCCGAACAGGACCTGGAGCTGCGGGACGGCCGGCCCGTCACCGTGCCCGCCGTCCAGGGCGATGGCCACTGGCGGGTACTGCTCAGCCCCGGCCCGAACGGCATGTACGCCGTTGTCGCCCTTCCCCTGGACACGGTGGACGGTGCCACCACCAAGATGCTCTGGCTCGACGCCGTGCTGCTGGCCCTCACCATCGCCGCCCTCGTCACGCTCGGCCGCTGGGTGGTGCGCCTCGGCCTGCTGCCCCTGACCCGCGTCGAACACACCGCAGAGCACATCACCGCCGGACAGCTGGATCTGCGGCTGCCCGACACCGACCCCCGCACCGAGATCGGACGGCTCGGCCGGGTCCTCAACAGCATGCTCGACCGCCTGCACCAAGCCTTGCACGAACGAGAGGCGTCCGAGGCCCGGCTGCGGCGGTTCGTCGCCGACGCCGGCCACGAACTGCGCACCCCGCTGACCACCATTCAGGGCTACGCCGAACTCGCTCTGCGTACCGAACGACGCCCGGCGGAACAAGAACGCGAGGCCAACCGGCAGATCGCGCAGAGCGCACAGCGCATGGGCCTGCTGGTCGACGATCTGCAACTGCTGGCCCTGCTGGACAAGGAACCGTCCTACCGCCGCGCGAGAGTCGACCTGCTCTCCCTGGCCGCCGACGCGGTGAGCTCCGCCGCCCTCCACCACCCCTCCCATCCGATCGACCTCGGCCCCCTGCACACCGCGGCAGACCCGCACGGCACCGCCGACCTGGACATCGTGGAAACGACAGGCGACACACACCGGCTGCGGCAGATCCTGGAGAATCTCCTCTCCAACGCCCGCACTCACACGCCACCGGGCACTCCCGTGCACGTGCGGGTAGGGAGCGGACGCGCCGACGCCGTCACCGGCGGCACCGACCGCCCGGGACGTAGCAGCCCCTCACCGGCCCTTCCTCCGGGTACCCCCATCAGCGTTCTGGAGGTCAAGGACGACGGCCCCGGGCTGGCTCCGCACGACGCCGCGCTCGTCTTCGACCGCTTCTATCGGGCCGATCCCGCCCGCTCCCGTAGCCGCGGTGGCAGTGGCCTCGGCCTGGCGATCGCCGCCACCATCGCCGAGGGCCATGGAGGCCGCCTCGAACTCGACGCCGCCGAAGGCGAGGGCTGCACTTTCCGTCTGATCCTTCCCAACCCGCCATCGCACCACGGCACCTCCAGCCACCCTGACCACCAGACATCGCCTTCCTGAGCGTCGCGTGCCGCGTCGAGGCCACGCAGGGCCACGTCGGCAGCGGCACGGAGGCTTCACGCTGTGCGACGCACCCTCCTTGCCCCGGCCCGGTGAGCACACCGACACCGCGCTCGCCGACTGGGGCCTGACCACCGGCCAGATCACCGACCTCGGAAGGGACGGCGCTCTGCGATCAAGGCGCCGCGGGTCGTGCCGTGGCTGTGGGGCTGGCCGCCGCCGGGCACATCGGCTGTCCGTGGACGGAGGAAGCAGTGACCGCAGGACCGGGTGCGTCCTGCCGGTGCCGGGCGGCCCCAGGAAGACGACGTTCGCCTTGCCGACGAGGAAGTCCGGCGTCCCCATGGCTCCAGGGGCCGAGGGCAAGCGGCGGCCGGCGCGTGGGGAGGGGAGCCGGGACGGGGGAGCGGTGCCGTGCCGTCCGGTTCGTGTGCCCCGGGTCTTGGGGAGGCGGGACGCTCTTGGGCCGTGCCGCTGTCCCGCTGCCGGGGCCTAAAATGGGTGCGTGACCTCAGGAAATGCCGTGGTGGCGCGCAACGTGCGCATTCTCAGAGACCAGCGAGGGCTGTCCCTGACCGAACTGGCCCGGCAGGCCGGGCTGTCGAAGCAGACCCTGTCCAATCTGGAACAGGGGACGGGCAATCCCACCGTGGACACCCTGTTCGCCATCGCCGCCGCCCTCGGAGTGCCGGTCACCAGGCTGGTGGCTGAGCGGGAACAGGTCATGACCGTGCAGCGGCGGGATGAGGTCGTCTGGCAGGAGCACGGGGGATATGAGTCGCGTTCGCTGGATCACGTCTACGGTTCAGGTGTCATCGAGAACTATCTGGTTCGCGTCAGCCGTGATCCGCAGGGCGTGGTGAAGCCCTCCGAGCCGCATCCGGTGGGAACGCTGGAGCACCTGTACGTGATCAGCGGCCGGGTGCGGGTGGGGCCGCTCGACTCGTCCGTCGAGCTGTCGGCCGGCGATTTCGTGCGCTATCCGGGAGACCGTCCCCATGTCTACGAGTCCCTTGAGGGCGAATGCCTCCTGCATGTGGTGGTGAGTGTGCCGCGTGTGCAGCCCGGCACCGGGGCGATGAACCTCACACGTACCCACGCCAACGGCCGGCGCTGAGAGACGGCACAGGTCAGGGACGAGCCATGGCGGCGGGCCGCCGCTGCCGCGTGCGGGCCGCGATGACCGCCCGGGAGGCCTCGTGGGCCACCCGGCGCAGCGCCGGGGCGAACCGGGCCGGATCGAAGCGGGTGTCGGCGCCCGCGATGGAGAGGGCGGCCACGGGACGGCCGGTCGCGCCCATGACCGGCACGGCCACGCAGGTGAGGCCTGGGGCGGCCTCCTGGTGGTCGTAGGCGATGCCGTCCTGGCGGATGCGGCCCAGGGCTGCCCGGAAACGGTCGGGGTCGGAGAGGGTGTGCTCGGTGCGCGCCGGCAGTCCCTGGGCGGTGGCCGCCTCCGCCGCGTCGTGGTCGAAGGCCAGCAGGGCCTTGCCCACACCCGTGCAGTACGCGGGCAGCCGGGCGCCGACGTGGGAGGGCGAGTGGGCTGCGCGGTGACCGTGGAGCTTGCTGACGTACACGATCTCGGTGCCGTGCAGCACGGCGAGGTGCACGGTCTCGTGGGTCAGCTCGTACAGGTCCGCGAGGTACGGCATCAGCAGCTCCCGCAGCAGCAGGGGAGTCGGGCCGTACGCGCGGGTGCCGATGTCGAAGATCTGGGAGCCCAGCCGGTAGTTGCTGCCGACGCGTTCGACCAGGTCGTTGCGGTGGAGGATACCCAGCAGCCGGAAGGCGGTGGATTTGGTCAGCTGGGAGCGCCGCGCCAGCTCACTGACGCCGACCTCCCCGTCCAGTTCCGCGAGCGACTTGAGCAGCACGAGGGCCTTGTCCACCGCGGTCTGCTGCTCGGAGGCGACGGTGGGAGCGCCCTGAGACAGGGGGCGGGCTTGATCCGAGAGTGGTGAGGACGCGGGCATAACGGGCTCCGGGTTGCATTCCAGGCGGCCATTCAGATGGACACACGTCCAATGTAAATGACTGCTACGGCGATGTAAACGCAAACCCCGAGTCGACGGGATCCTCGGCGCGCGCAGGCCACGAAAACGGGCGGGGAGACGACCGACCTCGTCTCCCCGCCCCGATGGCCAGGGCCATGCCCTGCCTGTCACGCTCCAGCGGTCGCCGGCCGGAGCAGGTCCAGTGCGATGTCCACGATCATGTCCTCCTGACCGCCGACCAGCCCCCGCCTGCCGACCTCCAGCAGGATGCTGCGGACGTCGATGCCGTACTGCCGGGACGCGGCTTCGGCGTGCCGCAGGAAGCTGGAATAGACACCCGCGTACCCGAGGGTGAGGGTTTCGCGGTCGACCTGGACGGGACGGTCCTGTAGCGGTCGCACGAGATCGTCCGCCGCGTCCTGGAGGGCGAACAGATCGCAGCCGTGCTTCCAGCCCTGGAGATCGGCCACCGCGACGAACGGCTCGATCGGGCAGTTGCCCGCGCCCGCGCCGTGCCCGGCCAGCGACGCGTCGACCCGGGTCACGCCCTCCTCCACGGCGACGACGGAGTTCGCCACGGCCAGCGAGAGGTTCTGGTGCGCGTGGATGCCGATCTGCGTCTCGGGGTTCAGCACCTCACGGTAGGCGCGGACACGTTCGCGGACGCCGTCCATGGTCAGGCGGCCGCCGGAGTCGGTGACGTACACGCAGTGCGCGCCGTAGGACTCCATCAGTTTGGCCTGCTCGGCCAGCTTCCCGGCCGGGGCCATGTGACTGAGCATCAGGAAGCCGGAGACGTCCATGCCGAGTTCGCGGGCGGTGCCGATGTGCTGGGCGGCGACGTCGGCCTCGGTGCAGTGCGTGGCGATGCGGATGGACCGGACACCGAGCGCGTAGGCGTGCCTCAGTTCGGCGATGGTGCCGATGCCGGGCAGCAACAGCGTGGTGAGCGTGGCCCGTTCGAGGACCGACGCGGCGGCCTCGATCCACTCCCAGTCGGTGTGGCTGCCGGGGCCGTAGTTCAGTGAGCCGCCGGCCAGGCCGTCGCCGTGTGCCACCTCGATGGCGTCGACGCCGGCCGCGTCGAGGGCGGCGACGATGCGGCGGACGTCGGCGGGCTCGATGCGGTGCCGTACGGCGTGCATGCCGTCCCGGAGCGTGACGTCCTGGACGTACAGTTCTCTGGTCATGCCCGGGCCCCCTGTCGTGCGTGTCCGGCGATGCGCTCGGCGGTACGAAGGGCGGCCGAGGTCATGATGTCGAGGTTGCCGGCGTAGGCCGGGAGGTAGTGGGCGGCGCCCTCCACCTCCAGGAAGACCGACACCCTGGTGGTCACCTCGGGCGCGTCGGCGGGCAGCAGGGTGTGCACCGGCTCGTCGGGTGGTACGGGGGTGAACTGGACGTCCTGCTTGAGCCGGTAGCCGGGGACGTACTGGGCGACCTCCGCCACCATGCCGGCGACGGAGGACCGGACGGCGTCGTGATCGGCGTCGCCGATCAGGCAGAACACCGTGTCCCGCATGATCAGCGGTGGTTCGGCCGGATTGAGCACGATGATCGCCTTGCCGCGGGCGGCACCGCCGACCTTCTCGATCGCGGCCGAGGTGGTCTCGGTGAACTCGTCGATGTTCGCTCGGGTGCCGGGGCCCGCGGACCTGGAGGCGATGGACGCGACGATCTCCCCGTACGCGACGGGAGTCACCCGCGCTATGGCGTGGACGATCGGGATCGTGGCCTGGCCGCCGCAGGTGACCATGTTGACGTTGCCGGCGCCGAGGTGGTCGTCCAGGTTGACCGGTGGAACCACGAACGGGCCGATCGCGGCCGGGGTCAGGTCGATGAGCGTCTTGCCGAACGGCTTCAGCCGCTCGGCGTTGGCGATGTGGGCCTTGGCCGAGGTGGCGTCGAAGACGATCTCGATGTCCCCGAAGCCGTCCAGGGCGACCAGGCCGGCCACCCCCTCGGAGGTGGTGGGGATGCCGAGCCTGCGGGCGCGGGCGAGGCCGTCGGAGTCCGGGTCGATGCCGACCATCGCCGCCATCTCCAGCGTCTCCGAGAGCCGGATGACCTTGATCATCAGATCGGAGCCGATGTTGCCGGAGCCGATCACGGCGACCTTGGTCTTCTTCATGACGCGTCCTTCTCGCTGAACGTCGCGGAAACCGTGCCGAGCGTGGAGATCTCCGCCACAACGGTTTCTCCGGGGGAAACGCCGACCATGGGACCGAGCGCGCCCGACAGGACGACCTGCCCGGCGCGCAGGGGCTCCCCGTAGGCGCGAGCGGTGCGGGCCAGCCAGAGCAGGGCGGTGAGAGGGTCGCCGAGACAGGCGGCGCCGGTTCCCTCGGACACGAGGACGTCGTCGAGGAACATCCGCATGGTCGCCGCGCGCGGTTCGAACGCGTCGAGCGGCAGGCGTGCCTCCCCGAGGACGTACAGTCCGCTGGAGGCGTTGTCGGCGACCGTGTCGGTGATGGTGATGTCCCAGCCGGCGACGCGGCTGTCCACGATCTCCAGCGCGGGTGCCGCGCAGGCGACCGCGGCGCGGACGTCGGCCGGGGAGATGTCGTCGCCGTCCAGGTCCGCCGCCAGGACGAAGGCGATCTCCGCCTCCGCCTTCGGCTGTAGCAGCCGGGACATGGGCACCTCGGGGTAGGCCGTCACGTCCATGTCGGCGAACAGAACGCCGAAGTCGGGCTGGTCCACGCCGAGTTGCTGCTGCACCGCGGGGGAGGTGAGCCCGATCTTCCGCCCGCTCACGACGGCCCCGCCGGCCAGCCGGAGCGTGGTGAGACGCCTCTGGACCTGATAGGCGCCGTCGATGTCCTCCGCGCCCAGCACATCGCGGACCGGGGCGCAGGGCTCCTGCTTGTCCGCGGCCGTGAGCAGCCGGTCCGCGGCGATCCCGATCGCGGCTTCGCGCTCTGTGCGCTCTGTCATCGGGTCGGCTCCTGTTCTGCCGTGGCCACCGCGAAGCCGGCGATCCACTCGGGGACCGGCGCGTAGAAGCGGGAGGTCATGCGGTAGGGACCGGCGGCGGCGAGGGACGCGAACGCGGCGATCCAGGTGCGCACCTCGTGGGCCGAGCCGCCGCCCTCCGCGCTCATCCACTGCACGCTCCAGCCGTCCACGTCGCCGAGGCGGCCGCTCTCCAGGGTGTCGAGCACGTGGGTGTCCCACGCCGGGTTGATCGGGATCATCGTGGTCGAGCCGGCGGCGTAGTCCCGGCCGGCCTGGACGACCCGCTCCTCGCCCCGCGCCCGCTGTTCGGGCGTCGGCGGGTGGCCCTCGATGAGGGCGTCGGCGACCCGGGGCGGGGCACCGTCGAGGACCGGGACGGGCGGGTCGTGGGAGAGGCCGCCGGAGGCGAGGAACAGCACGCGGCGGTCCAGTTCCGCCGCCGCTTCGCCGATCGCGGTGCCCAGGGCGCGGATGCGGCTGACCGGGCCGAGCGGGGTGGCGACGCCGTTGACGAAGACCGGGACGACCGGGATCCTGTCGATGCCGCCGAACAGGACCTCCAGGGGCTGCACGAAGCCGTGGTCGACGGTCATGCGGGCCGAGACGGTCAGATCGACGCCTCGGTCGAGAACACCGCGGGCGAGGGCGCGGGCGGCCTCGGCGTCGACCGACAACGGTCCCGCGGCGGAGCCGAAGTCGCCCACCGCGTTCGCGTCGGTCGCCAGGCAGAACGGGGGCATCTCCTTGTAGAAGAAGCCGTTGTAGTGGTCGGGGGCGTACAGGACGACCAGCTCGGGGTCGAAGGCACGGACGAAGGCGCGCGCGGCGTCGACGGCGTTCTCGACGGAGCGCAGGACCTCCGGAGCCGGGTCGTTCTTGCCGATGAGGGGTGAGTGGGACAGGCCGACGGCGGCGGTGGTCATCGCGGTGCTCCTCACTGTTCGGGGGCGGGCGGGTGGATGACGAGCTTGCCGGTGAGCCGCCCGTCGATCATGAGCTGGAAGCCCTTGTGGATCTCGTCCAGCGGCAGGGCGCGGTCGATGACCGGACGCAGCCCGGTGGCGTCCATCAGCTTCAGCAGGCCGACCAGCTCACTGCGGGTGCAGCCGGTCGAGCCGAGGATGCGCTGCTGGAGGTAGAAGACCCGACCGAGGTCGGCGGGAGGGTTGGTGCCGCTGGTCGCCCCGGCGATCACGACCGTGCCGCCCGGGCGGAGCGACTTGAGCGAGTGCGACCAGGTCGCCTCGCCGACCGTCTCGACCACCACGTCCACCCGCTCGGGAACCCGCTCGCCGGTCGGTACGGCCTTGCGCGCGCCCCAGGACTCGGCCTGCGCCCGCTTGTCCGCACTGCGGCTGGTCGCGTAGACGACGGCTCCCGCGGCCACGGCGAGCTTGATCGCGGCGGAGGCGACGCCACCGCCGGCCCCCTGGACGAGCACCCGGTCGCCGGCGCGGATGCCCGCCTGGGTGAACAGCATGCGATAAGCGGTGCCCCAGGCGACCGGGAGACAGGCGGCCTCGGCGAAGGTGAGCCAGGCCGGCTTGGGGATGAGATTGCGGGTGGGCACGGACAGGTACTCGGCGAACGCGCCGTGGTGCTGCTCGGACAGCAGGGCTCGTCGCGGGTCGAGGGTCTCGTCGCCGAGGCCGGCGTCCGGGTCGGCGATCACCGGGTGGACGAGGACTTCGTTGCCGTCTTCGTCGTATCCGGCGGCATCGCAGCCGAGGACGATGGGCAGCCGCTCGGGAGGATGGCCCACCCCGCGCAGGGTCCACAGATCGTGCATGTTGAGGGAGGACGCGACCACGCGGACCGTGGACCATCCGGGGCGCGGCTCGGGCTTGGGGATGTCTCCCGTCACGAGCCCCGACAACGGGTCGGTCGCGCTCTGGGAGACGGCGATTGCGGCAAGCATGTGAGCACGCTCTCCCGAGGGCGCCCGGGTCCGACAGCCGGTGTGCCACTATGCGGCACGACGCGTGGCACACCTCTTCGCCCCTGTTGTTGCCTGTGCCCATGACCTCGACGAACGAACCCCAGGGCGCGGCCACGGCGGCCCCGCACGGGGCCCTGCGGCGTCCGGCAGACCTGGCACGGAACATCGACGTCTCCGGGCTCGTGGACACCGAGGGCGGACTGCTGGACCGCGTCATCTTCACCGACCAGCAGCTCTACCGGCAGGAACTGCGCCGTGTCTTCGCGCCGAGCTGGCTGTTCCTCGCGCACACCGACCAGTTCCACAAGCCCGGCGACTTCTTCACCACGTACATGGGTGAGGACCCGGTCATCGTCACCCTCGACCGTGACCGGCGGATCCGCGCCTACCTGAACTCCTGCCGCCACCGCGGCGCCCGTGTCTGCCGCGCGGACTCCGGCACCACCCGCAACTTCACCTGCACCTACCACGGCTGGTCCTTCAACCTGGACGGGGCGCTGATCAGCGTGCCCAACAAGGACGGCTACCCCGACGCCTTCGACGAGGGGAAGTGGGGCCTGGTGGAGGTGCCCCACGTGGAGAGCTACCACGGTCTGGTCTTCGGCACCTGGAACCCGGACCCCCTGCCGCTGCGGGAGTCGCTGGGCGACATGGCCTGGTACATGGACGCCATGCTCGACCACGACGAGGAGGGCACGGTCGTCGTCGGCGGGGTCCACAAGTGGGTCCTGGAGGGCAACTGGAAGCTGGCGGCCGAGCAGTTCGCCACCGACTGGTACCACGTGAACATGAGCCACGCCTCGGCCCTGATGGTCCTCGCGCCGCCCGGCAAGAAGCCCAAGGACGAGGTCGTGCACCGCACCGGCCGCCAGTACTCCGACGCCCACGGCAACGGCGCGGGCTTCCCGGTCCACCCCAGGAACCGCTTCGACGCGCAGACCGTGCACCAGTGGATGGACTACGACGCGCTGCGGGAGCGGCTGGGCGAGGCCCGGGTCGAGGGTCCGCTGACCAACGGGCACGCCACCGTCTTCCCCAACTTCTCCTACCTCCCGGTCAACGGCTCGATCCGGGTCTGGCACCCCAAGGGCCCGGACAGGATGGAGGTCTGGGCCTGGACCATCGTCGACAAGTCCATGCCCGAGGACGTCCGCGAGGCCCAGCGCCTCTACAACCTGCGGACGTTCGGCCCCAGCGGCATCTTCGAGCAGGACGACGGCGAGAACTGGAGCGAGGTGCAGGCCATCTCGCACGGCTTCATCACCAACGGCGTCGCCCTGAACTACCAGATGGGGCTGGGCTCGGAGCGCGAGGACGGCCGTTATCCGGGCCGGACCAGCGAGCTGTACAGCGACGCGGGCGGACGCGCCTTCTACGGGCGCTGGCGCGAGCTGATGAACACCGCCGCCTGGCACGAGGAGAAGAAGTGAGCAACGGAATCCGCGTCGCGTCCCTGGACGACATCCCCCAGGGCGAGGGAATCGCCGTCGACAAGGCGATCACCGGCACCTCGGACAACATCGCCCTGCTGCGCGACACCGATGACAGCGTCTACGCGCTCGACGACACCTGCACCCACGAGACCGCCTCCCTCGCGGACGGCTGGGTGGAAGACGGCTTCGTGGAGTGTCCTCTGCACTCCAGCAAGTTCTGCCTGAGGAGCGGCGAGGTCCAGGGCCTGCCCGCGACGAGGAACGCCTGCCCGCACCGGGTCGAGGTCCGTGACGGCGAGGTCTATCTCTTCCCGGGAGAGACACCATGACCGAACGCGTGGTGATCGTCGGCGGCGGCATCGCCGGGGTCAGCACGGCCGCGTCCCTGCGCTCCGGCGGCTTCGAGGGCGAGGTGACCCTCGTCGACCTGGGTGAGTTCCCGTACGACCGGCCGCCCCTGTCGAAGGACTTCCTGGCCGGCACCAAGGACATCAAGCAGATCGCGCTGCAGTCGTCCCAGTGGTACGACGACCAGCGGATACGGCTGATCAACCGGACGGCCGTCACCGCGCTGCGGCCACGGGACGCGGCCGTCGAGCTCGCGGACGGCCATCTGCTGCCCGCGGACCGCGTCGTCCTCGCGACCGGCGGTGGCGCGGCCCGTCCGCCGATCCCGGGCATCGACAGCGAGCGCGTACATGTGCTCCGGACGGCGGACGACGCCGACCGACTGCGCCCGTCCCTGGTGCCGGGCGCCCGTCTGCTCGTCGTCGGCGCCGGGCTGATCGGCGCCGAGGTCGCCTCCACCGCCGTACGCCTGGGATGCCAGGTCGACCTGGTCGATCCCGTGGCCGTTCCGCTGGCCGGTGCGCTGGGCCCCGAGCTGGGCGCCTGGTTGCACAGGCTGCACGCCCTGCACGGCGTGACCACCGTCCAGGCATCCGTGGAGTCCTTCGAGCAGCGCCGCACCGGCATCGAGGCGAGGCTCACCACATCCGCCGCACCGCAGGTGTACGACGCCGTCGTCCTCGGTGTCGGCATGGTGCCGTGCACCGAACTCGCCCAGGGTGCCGGTCTCGAGGTGGACCGCGGCATCGTGGTCGACGAGCGGCGGACCACCTCCCATCCGGCCGTGCTCGCCGTCGGCGACCCGGCCCGAGTCCGCCGGGGCGGTGTTCTCCTGCCGCGCACCGAGCACTGGGAGGCCGCCCGCCACGACGGTGCTCGCGCGGCCGCCACCCTCCTCGGTGCCACGCCGCCCGAGGAGACGGTGTCCTGGTTCTGGACGGACCGGCACGCACGTCACGTGGAGGCGGTCGGACACATGGACGCCGCCACGCACACGGTCGTGCGCGGTTCCTTCGACGGGCCGTCCTGCGCGGTCTTCGGCCTGCGCGACGGACTTGTCGTCGCCGCCGCCTCCGTCGACGACCCGTCGGCCGTACGCGCGGCGCGCCGCATGATCGACCGCCGCATCCCCGTCGACGCGGCCCGGCTGGCCGACACGTCCGTGAAGCCGCGCGACCTGCTGCGGGGCTGATGTGCCGCCCAGCGGCACAGCCCGTACCACCCCGGCCCGGAGAAGGGATCGAATGACACCGTGAGTACAGCCCCTGAGCAGATCCGGTCGCGTGCGGGAGAGCGCGCGGACCGGGACACGCACTTCGAGGTCGAGCAGTTCTACTATGAAGAGGCCGCCCTCCTCGACGACGGCCGCTACGCCGACTGGCTCGACCTGCTCGCCGACGACCTCGACTACTGGATGCCCACCCGCACCAACCGGCTGCGTCGCCAGCAGGCGCTGTCCGTGGCCGCGCGAGGCGAGGCCGCCTTCTACGACGAGACCAAGGAGAGCCTCGCCTGGCGCATCAGGCGGTTCGACTCCGGGATGGCCTGGGCCGAGGATCCGCCCTCGCGGACCCGTCATCTGGTCACGAACGTGATGGTCCGGCACGTGGACCCGGCCGACCACCACGGGTTCACCGAGGACGACCTGTGGGTGCGGTCCGCGTTCCTGGTCTACCGCAACCGGCTGGAGCGCGAGGAGAACGTCTTCGCCGGCGGCCGCACCGACATCCTGCGCCGCACCGGCGACGGAGGCCTCCAGGTCGCGCGCCGCACCATCCTCCTCGACCAGAACATCCTCCAGGCCAAGAACATCTCGACCTTCTTCTGAACGTGCCTCTCCGATGGGAACATCCGTGACCGACCTCGAACTCAAGCGTCATCGCGTGACCACCTCACTCGGTGAGATCGCCGTCGCCGAAACCGGCGAGGGGCCCGTGCTGGTGATGCTGCACGGCGGCGGGCCCGGCGCCGGCGGCGTCAGCAACTACCGGCAGAACCTTCCCGCGCTCGCCGAGCACTTCCGGGTGATCCTGCCGGACCAGCCCGGCTTCGGCGCCAGCTACCGTCCCACGGAGGAGGACCTCCAGCAGCGGTCCATCACCGAGATCACGGTGGACGCCCTGTACCAGGCCCTCGACTCACTCGGCATCGGCACCTTCCACCTGCTCGGCAACAGCCTGGGCGGAGCGGCCGCCATCGCCATGGCGCAGCAGCGCCCGGACCGGGTCACCCGCCTCGTCCTCATGGCACCCGGCGGCGGCTGGCTGCCCTTCGGTCCCACACCCACCGAGGGACAGAAGGAGATGTTCCGCTACTACAACGGCGGTGGGCCCAGCGAGAAGAAGATGGCCGCGTTCATCCGCACCATGGTCTACGACCACAAGCAGTTCGGCGAGGACGTCGTCCGGGCCCGTTACGAGTCCTCCCTCGACGAGAGCCACATCGCCTTCTACCACCTGTACAACGCCGCCTTCGCCAGGCGCGGCGGCATGGACCCCCTCTGGCGCGACCTGCACAGGATCAAGGCGCCGACCCTGCTGCTCTGGGGCCGGGACGACCGCACCATCACCCTCGACGGCGCCCAGCTGATGCTCAAGCAGATCCGGGACGTCCAACTGCACGTGTTCGGCAGGTGCGGTCACTGGGTGCAGCTCGAACGGCAGCCCGAGTTCGACCGGATGGTCACCGACTTCCTCACGCGGGACGCGTCATGAGCGGCGGCTGGCTGGAGGGCTACGCGACCCTGATCACCGGCGGCGGCTCGGGCATCGGGCGGGCCGTCGCCGAGCGCTTCCTCGCCGAGGGAGCCTCGGTCACCATCGTCGGCCGCGACAAGACCCGGCTCGACGAGGTCGTCCAGGCGGCGCCCGACCCCTCCCGGATCCACGCCGTCGAGGCCGACGTGCGCGACTCGGCGGCCCTGCACGCCGCCGTCGCCGAGACGGTCGACCGCTTCGGCAAGCTCGACACGCTCGTCACGAACGCGGGCCTGTGGGACTACCAGCGCCAGCTCACCCGGCTCAGCCCCGCGGAACTGGACTCCACCTTCGACGAGATCTTCTCCGTCAACGTCAAGGGATACGCGCTCGCCGCGGAGGCCGCCTGGCGGGAGCTGGTCAAAACCCGCGGCAGCATCGTCATGACGCTGTCCAACGCCTCCTTCTACGTCAACGGCGGCGGCCCCCTCTACACCGCGAGCAAGCACGCATGCCTGGGACTGATGCGTGAGCTCGCCTACGAACTGGCCCCGAAGGTCCGTGTCAACGGCGTGGCCTGCGGCGGCATGAACACCGACCTGCGCGGCCCCGCGGCGCTGGCGCTCGCCGGCCGTTCGATCTCGACGTCGTTCGCGAAGAAGGCACCCGGCTCCCCGCCACCGCCCATCCCGCTGCACGACTCCAGCACGGACCCCCGTGACTTCACCGGGTCCTACGTGCTGCTCGCCTCCAGTGCCCAGAGCGGTCCGATCACCGGACACGCGATCAATGCCGACGGCGGCATCGGCGTACGCGGGTTCGCGACCGCCGCCGGCGGCGACCACCTCTGACACTCGACAACGCCAGACGTAGCTCAACGAGGAGCCGCTCGTGACCACGTTCGCCACGACCCCGCACCAGGCCAACTCGGGCCTGCGGGTCGACCTCAATGCGGCCGCCGCGGTCGAACGCAACGCCCGCTACCACGCGGACACCGTCGTCGTCCGCTATGCCGGAGGCGACCTCACCTACGCCCAACTCGACGACAAGGCGGCCCGCCTCGCGGGCGTCCTGGCGGACGGGGGCATCGTCGACGGGGACCGTGTGGCGTATCTCGGTCTCAACAGCAGTTCGTTCCTGGTGACGATGCTGGCCGTGTTCCGGCTCGGTGCCGTCTTCGTCCCGGTCAACTTCCGGCTGGCCGAGGCCGAACTGGAGGCCGTGCTCAACGGCAGCGGTGCCACCGCCCTGATCTGCGAGGAAGGACACAGGCAGAGCGTGGACACGATACGCGGCCGGACGAGCCTTGCCCGGTTCCTTCTCGTGGACGACGACAGCGAGGCGCCGGCGACCGACGCCGTGGGCTGGGAGGCGTGGTCGCCGCTGCTCGCGTCCGCGCTCCCGGCCGCCGGCGTGGCGGCCAAGGGCGCGGACGACCCCGCGATCCTCATGTTCACCTCCGGCACCACCGGAACGCCCAAGGGTGTCGTCCTGACCCACGGCAACATCTGGTGGAACTCCGTGAACGTGGAGCTGCGCCTGGACACCCGCCGCGGTGACGTCACGTACGCCGCCGCGCCGCTCTTCCACGTGGGCGCACTGAACAGCTTCGTGCTGCGCACCCTGGTGCGCGGCGGCACGGTGGTGATCCGCCGCGGCTTCGAGCCCCAGGCGTGTCTGGACGATCTCGTGACGCACGGGGTGAACTCCATGTTCGGGGTGGCCCAGATGTTCGCCGCCCTCGCCCGGGTACCGGGCCTGTTCGAGGCGGACCTGAGCGGACTGCGGTCGGTGGTGGTCGCGGGAGCGCCGGTACCGCCCTCGTTGATCTCGCTCTACGCCGAGCACGGGCTGCTGCTCCAGCAGGCCTGGGGGCTGACCGAGACCGCTCCGTTCGCCACCCATCTGCCGGCCGAGCGCACGCTGGACAAGATCGGCTCCGCCGGCATACCGATGCCCTTCACCGAGGTCCGGGTTGTCGACGCCGCGACCAACCGGTCCGTCAAGGCGGGAGAGCCCGGGGAGATCGTCGTCCGCGGCCCGAACGTCACCGCCGGCTACTGGAACAACCCGCAGGCGAACCGGGCGGCCTTCGACGAGGACGGCTGGTTCCACTCGGGCGACATCGGATACCTCGACGAGGACGGCTGTCTCTACATAGTCGACCGCCTCAAAGACATGATCATCAGTGGTGGGGAGAACGTCTACCCCGCCGAGGTCGAACGCGTTCTGTCCGCCATGCCCGGTGTGACCGACGTCGCGGTCGTGGGCATACCCGACGAGCAGTGGGGGGAGCTGGTGACCGCCGTGCTGAGCGTGGACGACCCGACAGCGGTCACCCTGGAGACCGTGCACGCGTGGGCGGCAGGGCAACTGGCCCGCTACAAGCTGCCGAGACGCCTCACCGTCGTGCCCGCTGTCCCGAGGAACGCCTCGGGCAAGCTGGACCGGGTGGTCGTCCGCCGGCTCGCCGACGGGGAGGTCTGACATGCTCGCGGTGCCCGCACTTCCGGTCCTGCGCGTCGACGGTGCGGCGCGGACGACCGTCGAGTCCTGGAGCCGTCGCGCGGGCAGGCTGCGACTGGGCGCGGGCGGAGCCGAGATCACGGTCCGTGTGGAACGCTGTGCGGCCGGCCGCCTCAAGGACGCCTACCCCGTCGGCGCCCACGACGTGGAAGTCGTGCTGGAGACGGATCAGGGCACGGAGACGGCTTCCGCCCTTCTCCGGACTCTGGTGCGTGCCGTCCGGGCAGCGGACCCGCGCTGCCGCCGGGTCGTGTACGCGGTGGCGGAGGGCGACCGCAACGCCGCGGACAGGGCCGCGTCGGCGGGATTCCGGTACGTCGTCGACGTCGATCTGGCGGACCGGCAGCTGAGCCTCCTGGTCCACGAACCCGACTGGGTCACCGGTACCGACGCCGATCTGGACCACGTACCCGGTACGTGACCGAACGGAGGCCGTGCCCGTCGGGCACGGCCTCCGCATGCCGTCGGCGGTGACCGTCCCGAGCTCGGACAGGCCACTGCTCCTCATGCCGGGCAGCCGCCCCAAGACGACGAGGTGCCGGCGACGCCGGACACGGACCGTCGGGTCGGCGATGCCGAGGAGCCGGGCGACCTCCGCGGCCTTCCCTCCGGGCGCGACGAAACCGAGAGCCGCCTCCGACGGCTGCTGAACGGGCAATTGTCCGGCGACCCGCCCCCGCCAGACCCAGGGCGGGCCAATTGCCGTTCCGGGGAAAAGGCAGCCGGTACTCACCATGTCATCCGAACCCGTCGGAAGCACGGCCGGACGAAGACGGCCGCTGAGAGGAAAAGGCGGGGGCATGTCGGAATCGGTCGGCGGGTTCGGTCGGACCCATGCAGTGTGAGCGCGAACTCGTCCGCCGCGCACGGGCTTTACCCTGCCACTTCGTGATTCTGCACAAGTGAGAACCCTCGTCGACGTCGGCCCCGTCCCGGGAAATGAACGCGTAACAAAGAGGCTATTGACATCCCGTCACGCCTAACCGGCTAATTGTCCGGACGTCGTCTTGCGCGCAGGTTCCAGTTCCCCGGCCCAATAACGAGGGCCCGTCACGATGGGTACGAAGTGAAGAAATCCGTGTTCCGGAGAGAGCGAATATCAGTGGCCCCGCGGCCCCGGTCGGTGGTAGCCGCCCTGGGGCTCACCGCCCTCGTTCTCCTCGGCATCGAGGCGCCCGCGCACGCCGCGCCGGCCCCGGCCTCCGGCGCCACCGCCCGTGCGACCCGGCTCGACACCTCTTTGGACCCCGAGACCGGCACCGGCCTGACTCCCGTGTGCGACACGCCCGCCAAGGGACACGCGTCGTGCTTCGCCATGCGCTCCGCGAGCGAGTCCCCGTTGCTCCGGCTGGCCGCGGCCCAGACGCCGCCGGGTCTCGGACCGCAGGACCTGCAGAGCGCCTACAGCCTCCCGGCCGACGGCGGCGCGGGGCAGACCATCGCCATCGTGGACGCCTACGACAACCCCGACGCCGAAGCGGACCTGGCGGTCTACCGCGCCCAGTACGGGCTGCCGCCGTGCACCACGGCCAACGGCTGCTTCAGCAAGGTGGACCAGCGCGGCGGCACCGACTACCCGCTGTCCAACGACAGCTGGGCCGGGGAGATCGCCCTCGACCTCGACATGGTCTCCGCGGTCGCCCCGCAGGCGCACATCCTGCTCGTGGAGACCGACAACGACGGACTCGACCGGCTCGCGGCCGGGGTGGACAAGGCGGTCGAGCTGGGCGCGAAGTACGTGTCCAACTCCTACGGCCGCTCCGGCGACTACGCCTCCGACGCTCCGACGTACGGCGCCTCCTACGACCATCCCGGCGTCGCTGTCGTCGCGGCGAGCGGGGACAACGGCTACGGCGTCGCGTTCCCGGCCACCCTTCCCACGGTGACGGCGGTCGGCGGCACCAACCTGGTCGCCGACCCGGGCACGGCCCGCGGCTGGGACGAGACCGTGTGGAAGCGCGGCTCCTACGGGCCCGGCTCGGGCTGCGCGTCGTACCAGTCCAAGCCCTCCTTCCAGGAGGACACCGGATGCCTGGGACGCAGTGTGGCGGACGTCTCCGCGGTCGCTGACAACGTTGCCGTCTATTCGACGTTCGGATCGCTCGGCACCGGCTGGCAGCGCTACGGCGGCACCAGCGCGGCCGCCCCGGTGATCGCCGGCGTCTACGCGCTGGCCGGCTCACCGCGCCCGGGCACCTACCCCGACGCGTATCCGTACACGGCCGGCGGCACCGGACTGAACGACGTCACCTCCGGATCCAACGGCACCTGCGCCGCCGCCTACCTGTGCACCGCGGGCACCGGCTACGACGGCCCCACCGGCCTGGGCACCCCGGCCGGACTGGCGGCCTTCCGCAGCGGCCCGAGCGGGACCCTGACCGGCAAGGTGACCGACACGAGGACCGGCAAACCCGTCGCTGCCGCCACCGTGGCCTCCGGCCTCGACGTGGCCACCACGAGCGCCGACGGCACGTACACCCTGAACCTGCCCGCAGGTGAGGTCGACGGGCTCACCGTCACGGCCTTCGGCTACGCGTCCACGGCACCGGTCTCCCTGGAGATCGCGGACGGCCAGACCGCGACACGCGACTTCGGCCTCAAGGCCCTGCCCCGCACCCATGTGCGCGGCACGGTCCGGGACGGCTCGGGGCACGGCTGGCCGCTGTACGCCCGGATCGCCGTCGAGGGTTCGCCGGAGGCGCCGGTGTGGACCGACCCGGTCACCGGCCGGTACGACATCTCCCTTCCGGAGCAAGCCGGTTACACCCTGGACGTCACCGCGGCCCTGCCCGGTTACGAGGCGGTAACCCGCAAGGTGACGGTGGGCAAGAAGGCCGTGCACGCCGACACCGCCCTGGCCGCCGACCCGGACACGGCCACCGCCGTCGGCTACGCCCTCCACACCACCGAGCACTCCGAGGGATTCGACACACCCACCGCGGCACCACAGGGCTGGACGGTGGCGAGCGCGGCGGACAGCGACAACGGCTGGCAGTTCGACGACCCCACCCAGCGCGGCAACGCCACCGGCGGCAGCGGCTCCTTCGCGACCGTCGAGAGCGACAACGCGCCGTTCGGACCGCACCAGGACACCTCGCTGGTCAGCCCCGCCTACGACCTGTCGACGGCGCAGTCGGCCAGTCTCACCTTCAAGACGCACTACATCACCAACCTCAGCCAGCAGGACATGACCGTGGACGCCAGCACCGACGACGGCGCGACCTGGCAGACCGTGTGGGCCGGTCCCAAGGCGAACGGCGAGGCCGACCACCTCTCGGTGAGCGTCCCGCTGCGGCAGTACGCCGGACAGCCGTCGGTGCGGCTGCGCTTCCACTTCGTCGCGAACTGGGCCTACTTCTGGGAAGTCGACGACGTGAGCGTGCAGAGCCGGACGCTGGAGCCGGTGCCGGGCGGGCTGACGGTGGGAACCGTCGAGGACGCCCGCACCGGTAAGGCGATCGTCGGCGCGAAGGTCGCCGACACCTCGGCCGCGGACGCCGCCGCACTCACCGTGGCCACACCCGAGGACCCGGCCGTGGGCGACGGCCTCTACACCCTGTTCTCGGCCGCCCCCGGCGTACACACCCTCCGGGTCACCGCGGACGGACACCGGCCCCTCACCCGGCGGATCGTGGTGCGCGGGGACCGGGTCACCCACCGGAACTTCGCGTTGAAGGCCACGACGTAGCACCCCGCCCCAGCTACGGTGCCGTATCCACGGGTACGGCACCGTACGCGGCGCCGGCCTTCCGGCGACTACTGCCCGACCACGACATCCCCCAGGCCCTGGCCCGCCCCCAGCCAGCCCCGTTCCGCCGCCAGCAGGGCGATCTGGAAGCGGGTGCGGGCGCCGAGCCGCGTGCCCGCGTCGCTGACATGTTTCTGGACGGTGCGGCGGCTCACCTTGAGCACGCGGGCGATCGTGTCGTCCTTCATCCCCGTGGCCATCAGGTGCAGGATCTCCCGGGTGCGCGGGTCGGGTGCCTCCGTCGCCCCGGTGTCCTCGGGCGGCGAGGCGCCGTGGCCGCGAGCCGGTGGCGGCGCGTCGGTCCGGCCGGCGAGGGACACCGGTTCGGCAGCTGCCCACGCACTCTCGAACAGGGCCGCCAGCGCCTCGACGAGCGCGGGCGAGTGAACCACCAGTGAGCCGGCGGCCGGCCGGTCCCCCCGCACCGGCAGCAGGGCCGCCGTCCGGTCGAACACCACGAGTTTCACCGGCAGCCGCGGAGCCAGCCGCAGTTCCCCGCCCCGCCCGGTGCCGCGCACCGCCGTGGCCAGGGACACCTCGTCGGTGAAGCCCTCGGTCTCGTACACCGAACGCATCCGCACCCCGTCCGCCACGTCCGATCCCCCCGCGTCCGCCCCGGAACCGGTGACGTACGGCGGTTTCGCCAGGTGCAGCACCTCCGCCACACATCCCTTGAGCAACTGGCCGTAGCGCGCCGACACCTCGTCCTCGCGTTCCAGCAGCTCCACCAGGTGTGCGGAGCGCGCCCCGGACACGGTCTCGTACACCGCGTGCAGGCGCTCCACGAGCCCCTCGGCGCGGGCCAGTTCGGCCCGCTGGCGGGCCAGCAGGACGCCCAGGGAGGTGCGCGGAGGGCCGGCCGCCCAGCGGGGCACGGCGCCGTCGATGCGCAGGGCGAGCGAGGTGTCGGTGAGGTGGCGCAGAGCCCGTTCCGCGTCCGCCGTGGACACTTCGGCCGCTGCCGCCACCTCGGCCGCGTCCGCCGCGGGCACGGTCACCAGGTGCTCCAGAACGCGACCGGTCAGCGGGTCCAGACCGGTTCCGGACCACGGGCTGTCCGCGGGTGCGTCCATGGGCGGTGCCACTCCTGTGCGCTGCGAGGCCGGGCGGACCCGGGCCGAACCGGTGGGGAATCGGCGTCGATGCTACGTCGGCGCCGGCTGACCAGGCACAGGTGGGCGACGGTGCCGGCAGTCGGGAGCGACCGAGACACTGGTACGCCCGATGCGATCCGCGCCGTCCTGCGGGGCAGCGGCGTGCGACGAGGATCGGCCCCCTCGCCGGCGGACCGGGAGGAGGTGCGCCAGGCCACCGGGATGATCATGATACAGCCGGGTGTGAGCGCCGAGGAGGCGCCGCCGCTCACCGCGCACGCGCACCGTCGCCGGGCCCGGCCCGCCGGGACCGCCCGCGCGGTGGCCGGCCGGGCCCTGGAGCCCCGCCGTCCTTGAGGCGCAGCCCGACGGCCGCAACGTGACCGGGTGTCGGGGCCGGTGTTTTCAGGAGGGTGACGCCCCCTCGCCGCCCGGCCGGCCGGCGGCATGGGGCTCGACCTGGGCGAGCAGGGCCAGCAAGGAGGCCACGGTCAGCCCGGACTCGGCCGGGTGCCGAAGAGCCGTTCCCGGTTCGATCCGGTAGAGATTGCCGCGCCCCTCACGGGTGTGGGAGAGGAAACCGCTCCGCTCCAGATCGGAGATGATCTTCTGGACGGCGCGCTCCGTGAGCCTGCAATGAGCGGCGATGTCACGGACGCGGGCGCTCTCGTCGCCCGCGATGGCGGCCAGGACACGGGCGTGGTTCGTGACGAAGGTCCACCCCGTGTGAGGTTCCGGTGCTGCTCCAGCCATGGGCCAATCCTACGCCTCATGATTCGCGTTTCAGAACACACGAATTTTGTTTCCTGTTTTTCTTGACGCATGTCGATGCCGGGGTGAACCTGGTGGTGGACATCGCACGAGCGCCACGGGAGCGAGGCCATGCCGGAACCAGAACAGCCCGGCACCGGGCGGACACTCGACCCAGCCGGTGTGCGCGAGCCGCCGGATCTCACCATTCGCAGCCGCGACGAGGGGAGGCGCACCGTCGTCACGGTGTGCGGTGATCTCGACCTCACGAGTGAGCCACGACTTCGGCGTGCCTTGCGGGCGGCGCTGCTGCGCTCCTCGCACGGCATCGAACTGGACCTGCGCGGGGTCGGGTTCTGTGACTGCTCCGGCCTCAACGTCCTTCTGAACGCGAGGCGGCAGGCCCTCAAGGAGTCCAAGCAGGTCACGCTCCGGCACGCCGGCCCGGCCGTGCGGCGGATACTGGAGATCACGGGCGCCCTCCCCCTGTTCACGCCGGACACCGTGCCGGACGGACGGGAAGACGCCGAGGAGGCAGGGGCCGCGGGGGACGCGGGGGACGCCGGGGATTCTCGGCCCGCTGCCGGCGATCCTGGCACCGACCTGCGCGTCGAGGTCGTACAGCTACGGCGGGCGCTTCAGACCCGGGACACCATCGACCTGGCCCGCGGCATCCTGATGGCCGCCTTCGTTCTCACTCCCGAGGAAGCCTGGAGTGTCCTGGTGGCCACCTCCCAGAACACCAACACCAAGCTCCACCGGACCGCCGGTCAGCTGGTGGACTCCGTCAGAGGCGGCCCGCTGCCCGCGCCCACCCGGAAGCAGTTGTCCGCCGCGGTCACCCGGGTCGCCGCCGCACGCGTGACGGCGACGTCCCTCCACCGAGCCGGGCCACGTCACCGCGCCGGTGACCAGGCGTTCACCGGATGACCGCTCATCTCACGCTGCTCGGTGGAGCGGTCGTGCCCCGGACGACGAGGCGGGGGGCGACGACGGCTTCCCCGGCGGGGGCCTCGTCACCCTCCAGGCGCGCGACGGCCCGGCCGACGGCGAGTGCCGCGAGACGTGGGACGTCCTGTGCGACGGTGGTCAGGTCGATGTGGGCCAGGCGGGCCAGGTGGCTGTTGTCGAAGCCGACGACGGAGACGCCGGCCGGGACGGCGATGCCGCTGCGGAGGAAGGCGTCGAGGACGCCGGTCGCGCAGTGGTCGTTGAAGGCCAGGACGGCCGTGGGGCGCGGTGCGCAGGCCGCCAGGGTGCGGGCGGCCGTGGCGCCGTCCTCCTCGGTCAGGCCGCCGGAGAGGACCCGGACGTGGCTGCCCAGGCCGTGCCGGTTCATGGCCTCGCGGTAGCCGCGGCGCCGGTCGGCCGCGCCCGGTGCCCGGCCGCCGTCGATGTGGGCGATGTCGCGGTGGCCGAGCGCGACGAGGTGGTCCACGGCCTGGCGGGCGCCCTCGTCGTCGGCGGTCCGTACGACGTCCAGGCCCGGGAGGGCCGGGCGAAGCCGGCGGGCCACGGAGACGACGGGCAACTGCCCGGCGAGTTCCGCCAGCCGTGCGCCGGGGGCCTGCGGGCCGAGCAGGATCAGGGCCTCGCAGCGGTCGGCGAGCAGCGACTCGACGGCGCGCCGCTCGCCGCGCCCGGCGGTCACGGCGCTCAACGCGATCTGGTAACCGGCCGGTTCGGCCGCCGCGTAGATGCCCTCCACCAGGTCGGCATGGAAGGGGTGCTGGAGGCCGAACTGCACTCCGAGCAGCCGCGAACGGTGGCTGCGCAGCAGACGTGCCCGGGTGTCCGGGCGGTAACCGATCTCGCGCGCGGCCGCCTGGACGCGCTCGCGGGTGGTCGCGCTGGCGCCCTTCGCGTCGCGCATCACGATGGAGACCAGCGCCGTGGACACCCCTGCCCGTGCCGCCACGTCGGCGAGCGTCGGCCGCTTTCCGCCGGGGGGCGCCGGGGGCGTCGGCACTCTGTCCTCCCTGGTCCGGGGTCGCGTCCTGTGCGACGAGTGTAGAAGGCCCTCGCCTCATGCCGGGACGCGGGAGCGGGCCCCGCGGTCGCAGGTGCCGGGCCGTGGCCTGCCGTCACCCGTGCTCGGCGCGACGACGCGGTCCGTACGGTCGCGCCGCGCTCCCGGACGTCGCCCATCCGGACAGCCGAGGCGCGCGGCCAGGCGCTGCCGTTCCGAGCCGTTCACAGGGCGAAGGCGGCGCGGAAGCGCTCCAGCGCGGCCTCGGTGTCGCCGGAGGCCCACGCCTCCATGGCGATGGTGCCCGCGTAGCCGATGTCGGCCAGCGTCCGGGCGACGGCCGGGTAGTTGACCTCTCCGGTGCCCGGCTCGCACCGGCCCGGTACGTCCGCGACCTGGATCTCGCCGATGAGTCCCGCCCCGTGGGCCCGGCGTACCAGCTCGATCAGGTTCCCCTCGCCGATCTGGGCGTGGTAGAGGTCCAGGTTCATACGCAGCCCCGGCCGGTTCACAGCGGCGACCAGCGTCATGGTGTCGGCGGCCCTGGCGAAGGGCACGCCGGGGTGGTCGACCGCGGTGTTGAGGTTCTCCAGGGTGAAGGTGACGCCGGCGTTCTCGCCGAGCTCGGCGATCCGGGTGAGGGTGCGCTGCGCGGCCAGCCACATCGCGCCGGTGGGTTCCCCGGGCACCGGCACCACGGGCAGCCCCTGCCCGTCCAGCCCGGTTCCGTGGAGGTTCAGCCGGGTGCAGCCCAGGTGCTCGGCGGCCTTGAGCGACTCCTCGGCGGTGCGCAGCAGTGCGGCGGCGCCGTCCTCGTCGGTGAGGCTTCCGCTGACGTATCCCGTCATGGAGACGATGTCGGCGGGTGTCCGGGCGAGGGCGTCGAGGTCGTGCCTCGTCCAGTCCCAGATCTCGACCTGGAAACCGGCCTCGTGGAGGCGCCGGGCGCGCTCCTCGATCGGCAGGTCGCGGAAGACCATCTCCGCACAGACCGCCAGTGCGAACATCGCGGCTCTCCTCTTCCCGGCCACCCGGAGACTAGAACGTTCTAAACGGCTCCGAGCAGTACGCCAGCAGCGGCGGGGCGCTGTCAAGTGTCAGGTTCCCGAGAGAGCTGTGACGTTCCGGACGACGTCGTGGGGACAGCCGCTCCGCACCGACACCCTTGACAGGGAGTCAGTTGCCTCGCGGATTCGGCAATCCGGTGCGACAGACGCGAAAGACGGCCACAATGTGGCGGTGAGGCCGGTGGCGTGCGGCGCCGGCTGCCGCGTGCTGTGAAAAGAGACTCCCCTCTTCAGGCAACGGCGTACGCTCCGCGTCGAAGGGGGGGGCCATGGCCGCTCATGCGAAAACACTCAGGATCTGGTGGCTGGCCACGATGGCTGCCCTGACCACGGCGGTCATCGCGGTCGTCCTCGTCGTTCAGGCCGACTCGGGGGAGGCGTCCCCGCCGTCGTCGTCGCCGCTCACCGCCCCGCCGGCGAACGTGCCCGGCACGACGGGCACCTCACCCTAGGACCCGCACGGCGCCGATACCGCGCTGTATCGTACCCGCGGCACCACACGCACCACCGGCTCACAGCGTCAACTTCCTTACCGGCACGCCGACTTCAGCGACGTGCCGGTTCCTTACGCCGCTCCCGGAGGAACCGTGGCAACCAGCCGCCCCCACCGCTCCCGTGTGCCTCTGACCCGCCGCAGATCCCTCGCCGTGACCGCCGCCCTGGCCGCCGTCTGCTGCGCCGGCCTCACCCGGCCGACCCCGGCCAGTGCGGACGCCGCCACCGACCGCGCCGCCCTCGCCCAGTGGTGGGCCCCGGTCAACTTCCAGGACGTCGACTCCACCGGCGAGACCGCGCTCGGCGGCAAGTCCGACTACATCACGTCGTACGACTACGACGGTGACCTCAACGGCCGCGACAACTGGGAGAACACCAGCCAGTTCCCGCTCGCGGCGCACGTCTACTACTCGGTCGTCCAGACCCCGAGCTTCTCGTACCTGCTCTACATGTACTTCCACCCGCGCGACTGGTCGGACGGCGTCCTCGACAACTACCAGGAGGACCTCACCGAGCACGAGAACGACTCCGAGGGCGTCCTGGTCGTCGTGGCCAACGACGGCTCCGAGCAAGGGCAGTTGAAGGCCGCCATCACGGTCGCGCACAGCAACTTCTACTCCTGGGTGCCCTCCGGCAGCGACTTCGCCAGCGGGCAGGAGAGCGTGGACGGCACGCTCAGGCTGCAGGGCGACCCGCACGACGACGGCCACGGCCGCCCCTTCACCACCCAGCAGCCCAACACCCACGCCGCGTGGGCCGAGGGCTACCTCTCCAAGGAACGCGACCAGTACGCGAGCGGCGACGGCATCGTCTACTACCCCGGCTCCACCGCCGAGGTGCCGTCCGGCTCCAACGACCGTGACGTGCAGTACACGCTGACCGACGTCTTCGCCGCGAACGGCATGTGGGCCGACCGCACCCTCACCTCGCTGTTCGCGACGCCCGACAACTTCGCCGGCGACGACAGCTCCAACCCCTACGGTGCCAAGTGCGGCGCCGGCGGGGTCCTCGGCCCGGCCAACGGCGCCTGCGACACCGACGCCGCCAACCCGCCCTGGGCCTGGGACGACGCCGACGACCTGCCCGGCCGGGGCTACCTGGCCACCAACCCCGCCGAACTCGTCTGGGACTACTTCAACTGGCCCGGCAAGCCCTCCTCGCCGGACCTCGCCTACACCTGGGACCAGTACAACGGCATCACCTCCTGATCGCACGACGGGCCCGCCCTGCCGCTCGACGCGCGCGATCGGCCCGGAGCTGGTGTGCTGGGTGAGGGGGCTTCGGACCTTGCCCGTCATACCCGTTACGGGAGTGACCCATGAGTATCTACCGAGTCGCGCAGGTGCCCGCCCTGGGCGGACCCTTCGAGATCGTCGAGCGGGAGGTGCCGAGGCCGGGCCGCGGCCAGGTGCGGATCGCCGTGGAGGCCTGCGGCGTCTGCCACAGCGACGCCTTCTTCGTCACCGCCGCACTGCCGGGCGTCACGTTCCCGGTGGTCCCCGGCCACGAGATCGCCGGGCGGATCGAGGAGCTCGGCGAGGGCATCGAGGACTGGGGCTGGCAGACCGGCGACCGGGTGGCGGTCGGCTGGTTCGGCGGCAGCTGCGGCCACTGCAAGCCCTGCCGCCAGGGCGACTTCATCGTCTGCGAGAACATGAAGACGCCCGGCTGGACCTACGACGGCGGCTTCGGCGAGCAGGTCATCGCGCCGGTCGACGCACTGGCCCGCATTCCCGACGGGCTGACCGCGGCCGACGCGGCCCCCATGGGCTGCGCGGGCGTGACCACCTTCAACGGCCTGCGGCGCAGCCCGGCCGAGCCCGGTGACCTGGTCGCCGTCGTCGGCCTCGGCGGGCTCGGCCACCTCGGGGTGAAATACGCGGTGGCCATGGGCTTCGAGACGGTGGCCGTCGCCCGCGGCGCGGAGAAGGCCGACTTCGCCAAACAGCTCGGCGCCCACCACTACGTCGACTCCACGGCCCGGACCCCGGTCGCGGAGGCCCTCCAGTCGCTGGGCGGCGCCAAGGCCGTACTCGCCACCGCGGGCAACTCCCAGGCGATCTCGGCGGCCGTGGACGGCCTGGCCCCCCGGGGCGAACTGGTGGTGATCGGCATCGACCCCGAGCCGCTCCAGATCAGCCCGCTCCAGCTGCTCGCGGCCGCGCGGGTGGTCCGCGGCCATCCGTCCGGCACCGCGCAGGAGGTGCAGGACACCATGGAGTTCAGCGCCCTGCACCAGATCCGCCCGACGATCGAGACCGTACCGCTGGAGCAGGCGGGCGAGGCCTACCAGAAGATGCTCACCGGGGCCGCGCGCTTCCGGATGGTCATCACCTACGACTGAGCGTCACGCACCGACCGCACCGCTCCTTCCTCGTGCCGCTCGGGCCGCGGCGGCGTTCGCCCGTACCCGCGCGGTTCGACCGCCTGCGCGGTGCGGACCGGGATGACCGCCAGGTCGTACGGGCGCGGCGTCTCCCAGATCGCCGGACAGCCGCGTCCTCACCCGGCACCTTCCGTGCGCCACGGCTCGGGGGCGAGGGCCTCGGCCGTCCGGTACAGCGCGGACCGGTGCGGGCCCCGGGGCAGCGCGTCCAGCTCCCGGCGGGCCTGCTCCGCGTACCTGCGCGCCAGCCGCGTGGACTCCTCCAGCGCGCCCGTCTCCACCAGCAGCCGCCCCACCTGCTCCGGATCGTTCGGGACCGGCCCGGCCAGCAGCAGGGGCAGGCTGGGCCGGCCGTTGCGCAGATCGCTGTCGGCGGGCTTGCCCTCCCGCCCGGCCTCCGGGCCGTACGGCAGCAGGTCGTCGCGGATCTGGAACGCCACCCCGAGGGCGTCGCCGTACCCGGCCAGCGCCCGCACCTGCCTCGGCGAGCCGCCGCCCAGCACCGCGCCCGCCTCGCAGCACGCGCTCAGCAGCGCCGACGTCTTCAGCCGGACCATCTCCAGATACCCGCCGACCGCGTCCGGCGCCCGGACCGGGTCCAGCTCCCGGGCCACCCCCCGTGCCATCCGCCGGCCGGCCCGCGCCAGCGTGCCCACGGCCCGGATCACGGCGGCCTCCGGCACCCCGCGCCGACCGCACTCCACCACCTGCTCGAACAGCGCGAACATCAGCGCGTCACCGCCCAGGACCGCCGCGCCCGCCCCGAACCTGGCGTGCACCGACGGCTTGCCGCGGCGCAGCTGGTCGTCGTCGAGGATGTCGTCGTGCAGCAGGCTCGCCACATGCACCAGCTCCACCCCGACCGCCGCAGGCATGACCCGCTCGTAGGACCCGCCCACGGCCGCCGCCGACTCCAGCAGCAGTACCGGCCGCAGCAGCTTCCCCGGCGGGTGCAGCGCCCAGCGGTGCACCTCCGCGAGCGGCCCCCCGGCATCCCGGGACAGCCAGTCCCGCAGCGCCTGCTCCACGGCGGCCGCCGTGCCGTTCTCCTCGTGCCGCATCCCCGTTCCTCACTGCTGATCGTTTCCCTGCCGGTGGACGAGCCACGCATCACGGTGTCTCACCCGGCGGCCGGAGGCGCGGCGGGCACGCCGGGAGCAGCATGATGTCGTCCTCCCAGCCGGGGGCGAGGCGGGTGAGGCCCGTGTCGAGGATCTTGTCCAGCGGATCGGTGGGCACCACGACGTCTCCAGGCCACCGCGGCGGCGTCCACGACCTCGCCGGTGCCGTCCACGAGCCGGTGGTCCGGGCACCGCCACTCCCGGACCTGGCAGGGCGAGGCCGCCCGGGTGCGTCCGGTGGCGAAGGCGTCGCCGGCGGGCAGTCCCGTCCTCCGGGTCATGCGCGGATCGACGGAGAGGCAGGGGTCCGGCCGGCGTCCCGGGCGGGTCCGCTCACATCGCCCGGAGCGGGTCTGTGCGGCGGCCTTAACCCCTGTTGATCGGGAGCGGTGACGCCGGCGTAATCAGCCGTACATACGGTCGGGGTCGGATGGATGAGGCTGACCAGCAGGAACAGGGGGTGCCCGTGGCCGCGCCGGACTCGCGCAGCACCGACACCGGCAAGGTGCGGACCGTCTGCTCGTACTGCGGGGTCGGCTGCGGCATGGTCCTGGACATCGGCACGGGCCCGGACGGCCGCCGCACCGTCCTCAAGGCCTCCGGGGACAAGGAGCACCCCGCGAACGCCGGCAGGCTCTGCACGAAGGGCGCCACCACCGCCGACATGCTCGCCGCGCCCGGCCGCCTGACCACCGCCCTGCTGCGGCCCGAGCGGGGCGAGGAGGCGGTGCCGTCCGCCGTGGACGCGGCGGTCGCCGAGACCGCGCGACGGCTGCGTGCGATCGTCGACGAGCACGGCCCCGACGCGGTCGCCCTCTACGTCTCCGGCCAGATGAGCCTGGAGGCCCAGTACCTCGCCAACAAACTCACCAAGGGCTGGCTGCGCACCAACAACATCGAGTCCAACTCCCGGCTGTGCATGGCCAGCGCCGGCACCGGCTACAAGCTCTCCCTCGGCGCCGACGGCCCGCCCGGCTCGTACCAGGACCTCGACAAGGCGGACGTCTTCCTGGTCATCGGCGCCAACATGGCCGACTGCCACCCCATCCTCTTCCTGCGGCTCATGGACCGGGTGAAGGCGGGCGCCAAGCTGATCGTCGTCGACCCGCGCCGTACCGCCACGGCCGCCAAGGCGGACCTCTTCCTCCAGGTCAGGCCCGGCACCGACCTCGCGCTCCTGAACGGCCTGCTCCACCTGCTGCACGAGAACGGGCACACCGACCCCGACTTCGTCGCCGCGTACACCGAGGGCTGGGAGGCGATGCCGGAGTTCCTCGCCGACTACCCGCCCGCCGCCGTCGCCGACATCACCGGGATCCCCGAGGCCGACCTGCGCGAGGCCGCCCGGCTGATCGGCGAGGCGGGGGAGTGGACCAGCTGCTGGACCATGGGCCTCAACCAGTCCACGCACGGCACCTGGAACACCAACGCCCTGGTCAACCTGCACCTCGCGACCGGGAAGATCTGCCGCCCGGGCAGTGGCCCGCTCTCCCTCACCGGCCAGCCCAACGCCATGGGCGGCCGGGAGATGGGGTACATGGGACCCGGCCTGCCCGGCCAGCGCTCGGTGCTCGTCGACGCCGACCGCGCCTTCGTCGAGGAGCAGTGGGGGCTCGCGCCCGGCACGATCCGCCCCGACGGCGTCGGCAAGGGCACGGTGGAGATGTTCCAGAAGATGGCGGACGGCCAGATCAAGGCCTGCTGGATCATCTGCACCAACCCGGTCGCCTCCGTCGCCAACCGCAGGACCGTCATCGAGGGCCTGGAGGCCGCCGAGTTCGTCGTCACCCAGGACGTCTTCGCCGACACCGAGACCAACGCCTACGCCGACGTCGTGCTGCCCGCCGCCCTGTGGACTGAGACCGAGGGCGTCCTCATCAACAGCGAGCGCAACCTCACCCTCGCCCGTCCCGCCGCCGACCCGCCCGGCGAGGCCACCGCCGACTGGCGGCTGATCGCCGGCGTCGCCCGCGCGATGGGCTTCGAGGACGGCTTCTCCTACGCCAGCGCGGAGGAGATCTTCGAGGAGATCAAACGCTTCCACAACCCGCAGACCGGCTATGACCTGCGGGGCGTGACCTACGACCGGCTGCGCACCGCCCCCGTCCAGTGGCCGGCCGCCACCGCCGACGGCCCCGACCGCAACCCCGTCCGGTACCGCAACCCCGACGGCTCCCTCACCTTCGCCACCGCCTCCGGGCGCGCCGTCTTCCACGCCCGGCCGCACGTGGATCCCGCCGAGATGCCGGACGACGACTACCCGTTCGTCCTCAACACCGGCCGTCTCCAGCACCAGTGGCACACCCTGACCAAGACCGCGAAGGTCGCCAAGCTGAACAAGCTCGACCCCGGCCCGTTCGTCGAGATCCACCCCGAGGACGCGGCCGCGCTCGGGCTCGCCGACGGCGACTCCGTCGAGGTCGCCTCGCGGCGCGGCCGGGCGGTGCTGCCGGCGGTCGTCACGGACCGGGTGCTGCCGGGCTCCTGCTTCGCGCCGTTCCACTGGAACGACCTGTTCGGCGAGTACCTCAGCGTCAACGCGGTGACCAGCGACGCGGTCGACCCCCTGTCCTTCCAGCCCGAGTTGAAGGTGTGCGCGGTGTCGCTGACCAAGGTGTCCACGCCGGTGACCGTGCAGGCGCCCGGGACCGAGGAGACCCCGGCCGCGGTCGTCGTACCCGCTGCCGCCGACGTCGTACCCGCCGCCGGCGCTGTCGCGCCCGCCGCCGTGCCGCCCTCCGCCGCCTCCGTCTTCGGCCTCGACCCGGCGCCGCCGCCGGTCCTCACCGATCGTGAACGGCAGTACCTGGTCGGCTTCCTCGCCGGCATTCCGGTCGGCGCCCCCGGCGTCCCCGTGCTGCCGCCGGACGCGCCGTTCAGCCCCGAGCACGCCCTGTGGGTCAACGGCACCCTCGCCGGCATGTACTCACGCACCGGCGCGGCCCCGGTCGCCGCGCCGGCGTCGCCGACCCGTCAGGTGGTGGTCCTGTGGGCCTCGCAGACCGGCAACGCCGAGGACTTCGCCGCCACCGCCGCCGAGCGGCTCGCCGCCGGCGGCCACGCGGCCTCCCTCGTCCCCATGGACCAGGCCGACCCGGCCGCCCTGCCCACCGGCGCCGACCTGCTCCTGATCACCAGCACCTTCGGCGACGGCGACGCCCCCGACAACGGCGCCGGTTTCTGGGACGGCCTCGCCGCCCTCGACACCGGCCGGCTCGCGGGCCGCCGGTTCGCCGTACTGGCCTTCGGTGACTCCGCCTACGACGACTTCTGCGGCCACGGGCGGCGCCTGGACAGTCGTATGGACGAACTCGGCGCGGTCCGGCTTGCGCCGCGCACCGACTGCGAACCGGACTACGAGACCCAGGCGGAGGCCTGGCTCGACCAGGTACTCACCGCCCTCAAGGCCGAGGCCCCGCCGTCCCCCGCGGCGGCCCCCGCGCCCGCCAGGCCCCGGCGCCCCGCCCCCGTCACCGCCCGGCTGGTCGGCAACCGGCTGCTCAGCCTGCCCGGCGCCGGCAAGGAGGTCCGCCGCTTCACCTTCGACAGCCGCGACAGCGAGACCCCGCTGGTCTACGAGGCCGGCGACGCGCTCGCAGTCCGCCCGCTCAACTCCCGGGACCTGGTCGCGGAATGGCTGGACGTCACCGGTCTCGACGCCACAACCGGCGTGGAGGTCAACGGAGTCGGTGAAGTCCCCCTCGGTGAAGCGCTCTCCCGCCATCTGGACATCACCCGCGTCACCCCGGACCTGCTCCGTTTCGCCGCCGAACGCACCCGTGACCCGCGCGAGTTGCGGAAACTGCTGCGCCCCGACAACAAGGACGAGCTGGCCAAGTGGTCCTGGGGCCGGCAGGCGGTCGACGTGGTCGCCGAGTTCGGGATCCGCGCCGACGCCGGCGAATGGGCGGAAGTCCTCGGCAGGCTCCAGCCGCGCCTGTACTCCATCTCGTCCAGTCCGCTCACCGACCCCCACCAGGTCTCGCTCACCGTCTCCGTCGTCCGCTACGAGAACCTGCGCGGCACGCCCCGGCATGGCGTCTGCTCGCCGTTCCTGGCCGACGCCGAACCCGGCACCGAGGTGCCGGTGCACGTCCAGCGCTCCGCGCACTTCCGCCCGCCCGCCGATCCGGCGACCCCCATGGTCATGGTCGGCCCCGGCACCGGCGTGGCGCCGTTCGTGGGCTTCCTGGAGGAGCGCCGCGCCCGCGGCCACCGCGCCCCCAACTGGCTGTTCTTCGGCGAACAGCACCGGGCCACCGACTTCTACTACGAGGAGGAGCTCACCGCCCTGCTCGCCGAGGGCACCCTGAGCCGCCTCGACACCGCGTTCTCCCGCGACCAGCGCGCCAAGGTCTACGTCCAGGACCGGATGCGCGAACACGGCCCGCTGCTGTGGTCCTGGCTCCAGGACGGCGCCCACTTCTACGTCTGCGGCGACGCCTCCCGGATGGCCAAGGACGTGGACCGGGCCCTGAGGGACATCGCCACCGTGCACGGCGGACTGACCGAGGACGAGGCGACCGTGTACGTCAAGCAGCTGACCGCGGACCGGCGTTACGTCCGGGACGTCTACTGAGTTCTGCCGATTTCTATCGAGTTCTACTGGTTCACCATCAGGTGGCGCATGGTGAGGGCCAGTTGCAGCCGGAACCGGCCGTGCGGGGTGCGCACCGACCAGCCCAGCAGATGCTCCGCGTGCGTCAGCCGGTCCTGGAGCGTGGAGTGGTGGACGTTGACCTCGGCGGCCGCCGCCCGCAGACTCGCCGTCGACGCGACCGCGTGCAGCGTGCGCAGCATCCAGGGCGCGTCCGCCGCGGCGGCCTGCACGGCGCGGACGTCCGGCGCCGGCTCCCCGCCGGGCACGACGAGACCGGCGAGCAGCGCGACCCCGCCCAGCTCGTCCGCGTACACCACGGGCGGGCCGCCGGACTCCTGCGCGCCGCCGTCGGAGGTGAACCGCAGCGCGGTCCTGGCCGCGGCCCAGGACCGGGGGAGATCCGCGGCGGCCACGGCAGGACCCACGCCCGCGCGTCCCGCCGGCAGCACCACCGGCGTCCCGTCGGCCGCGATCCCGGGCGTCCCGTCGGCCGCGATCCGGGGTGAGCCGTCGGCGACCGCCACCGCCCGGAACCGCGCCGCCGGGTCGGCGGTGTCCAGGCCGAGCCGGCGGGCCGCGTGCAGCCGGGCCGGCAGCGGGGCGCCCGCGTCCAGGACCGTCTCGACCAGCGCCGGGTCGTCCGCCGGCGGCCCCGGAGCCCGCCCCCGGGTGCGGTCGAGCACGGAGCGTACGGCCGCCGAGGCCCGCTCCAGGATCACCGCGTCGACGACGCTCGGACCCTCACCCCCGGCCCGCTCCAGCCACAGCCCCGGCGGGCCGCCCGGTACCAGCGGCGCGCTCGGCCAGCCCGGCTCGGGCGCGCTCGCGGCGTCCGTCCGCCGTCCGTCCGGCTCCACCCGCAGCCGGACCCGCCGCTCCTCGTCGGCCAGCCGGGCCGGGCACCCGGCGAGCACGGCGGCCCCGCGCACCAGCGCCTCCAGACCGGCCCGGGTCTCGGCCAGCCGGTCGAAGTAGGCGATGACCGCGACGGCGGCCCCGGCATCCGGGTCCACCGCGGCCAGCCGCCCCGCCAGCTCTTTCATACCGCCATGATGCGCCATCCGGCCCCGCGGCGAGGAGAGCCGGGCACGGCAGGCAACCCGTGCGGACACCCGCCCCTCCTAGCTGTCGAGACCCGGTGCCGTACCGCGCCCGCACCGGAACCGACCGACAGGAGCCCCCGCTTGGACCGCAACGAGCCCCGGCGGGCCGCCGGACCGTCCCGCCGGAGATTCATGGTGTACACGGTCGCCGCGGCCACCCTCACGATCGCCGCCCCGCTCGGCTGCGGCACCCCGGAGGCCGACGGCGCCACCGCGGCCCCCGGCGTCCTGGTCACCGGCACCGACGAGGAGATGCTCGTCCTGGAGGTCACCGCCGCCAACGAGGTCGTCGTACGGCTGCCCCGGGTCGAGGTCGGCCAGGGCATCACCACCGCCGTCGCCATGATGATCGCCGAGGAGCTGGACGCCCGTCTCGCCGACGTCCGGATCCCGCTCGCCGACGCCCGCAGCAGGGGCAGCCAGTACACCGGCGGCTCCAGCTCGGTCCGTTCGCTCTACGGCCCGGCCCGGCAGCTCGCCGCCACCGCGCGCGCCCGGCTGGTGACCGCGGCCGCCCGCCGTTGGCGGCTGCCCGCGCGCAGCCTGCGCACCCGGAACACCATGGTCGTGGCCCCCGACGGCCGGACGGCCACCTTCGGCTCCCTCACCGCGAGCGCCGCCCGGATCCGCACCCCGGACGTGCCGGGCAAACCCAAGCCGGCCTCCCGGCACCGGCTGATCGGGAAGCCGACGACCAGGATCGACGCTCGGGACATCGTCACCGGCGCCGCGAAGTACGCCGGCGACCTGGCGGTGGCGGGCGCGAAGCCGACCGTGGTGGCCCGGCCCCCGACCCTGCGCGGCAGACTGCTCTCTCTCGACGACACGGCCGCCCGCGCCCTGCCGGGCGTCCACGCGGTCGTGCGGATCCCCGCCGGGGTCGCCGTCGTGGCCGAGACCTTCCACCACGCCTTCCAGGCCCGGGACGCACTCCGGATCACCTGGGCCGACGGGCCGCTGGCACCCCTGTCCGACAAGGAGATCCGCGCCCGGCTGCGGGCCGCGGTACCCCGGCTCGGCACCCCGCCGCGCGGATCCACCCAGATCGAGGGCGAGTTCGCGTTCGCGTTCGTCAGCCACGCCCCGATGGAGGTGCTCACCGCCGTCGCCGACGTCCGCTCCGACCGGGCCGAGCTGTGGTTCGCCACCCAGACACCGATGGACGCCCGGGACACCCTCGCCGACCTGCTCGGCCTCTCGAAGAGCGCCGTACGGGTCCATGTGACGCGCGGGGGCGGCTCGTTCGGGCGGCGGCTCACCTTCGACCAGGCGATCGAGGCGGCGCTCGTCTCCAAGGCGGCCCGCAGACCCGTGAAGCTGATGTGGAGCCGCAACGACGACACCCGGCACGGCAGGATGCGCCCCGCCGACCACCACCGGATCCGGGCCAGTCTCGCCGGGGGCCGGGTGGTGGCCTTCCAGCACATGTCGGCCTCGGTGGGGGAGTCGTCCGACGGGAAGGGCGTGACCGCGCAGTCCGGGGCGGTCCGGCCGTTGCCCAGTGACAGCGGGCTGTACGACTTCGGCCGGGTGGGCGGTGACGCGGGCGGCATCGAACTGCCGGTACCGCTCGGCGCCTGGCGCTCGGTGGACTCCGGGACCATGCGCACGGCGGAGGAGATCGTCGTCGACGACATCGCCCGCGCGCTGGGCCAGGACCCGGTCGCCTTCCGCCGTGCCACCCTGCGCGGCAGCACGGTGAAGGCCGTCCTCGCCAAGGCGGCGGCCGCCGGTCACTGGGGCCGCCGCATGCCCGCGGGCACCGCCCAGGGCGTCGCCGTCCACGAGGAGTACGGCTCCGCCGTCGCCTGCCTGGCCGAGATCGACGCCACCGACCCGAAGAACCCCCGGGTCACCAAGGTGGTGATGGCCGCCGACGTCGGTACGGCCGTCAACCCGCGCGGCCTGGAGGCGCAGCTCATGGGCACCGCCGTCGACGGCATCTCCACCGTGCTGCGGGCCGGGCTGCACATCGACCGGGGCACGGTCCGGGAGGGCAGCTTCGCCGACTTCCACTACGCCCGCCAGCGGCACGCCCCGCTGGAGTTCGAGGCCCACATCCTTCCGTCCGGCGGGGAACCGGGCGGCGCCGGCGAACTCGGCGTCCCCGCGGCGGCGGGCGCCGTCGCCAACGCCTACGCCCGCGCCACCGGCCACAGGCCGCGCAGCTTCCCCCTCGACTTCTGACCAGCCGCTTCCCGACTCCCCGAAGGCACCGATGCGTTCGTATTCGTTCGTCCTCAACGGCAGACCGGTGACGGTCGAGGCCCCCGCCGACATGCCGCTCCTGTGGGTCCTGCGCGACCTGCTCGGCGTCACCGGCCCCAAGTACGGCTGCGGGGTGGGGGTCTGCCGCGCCTGCACCAGCCACCTCGACGGCGAGGAGATCCAGCCCTGCGTCGTCCCGGTCGCCGACTGCGCGGAACGCGCGGTCACCACCATCGAGGGCCTCGCCGACGGCGACACCCTGCACCCCGTCCAACAGGCCTGGCTGGACCGCGACGTGGCGCAGTGCGGCTTCTGCCAGCCCGGCCAGATCATGGCGGCCGCCGCCCTGCTCAAACGCACCCCGCACCCCACGGACGCAGACATCGACGACATCGAGAACGTCTGCCGCTGCGGCACCTACTCCAGGATCAGGGAGGCGATCAAGAAGGCGTCGGCAAAGGGGAGCTGAGCCCCCTCATCCGGCAGGTCCGTCCGGGCCCTGGCGGCGAACTCGGGCAGAAGGCGCTCCCGGTTCGCGGCTCCCGGGGCGGCTCCAGGCCGAGCCGCGCAGGGAAAGCACCCCCGGCGTCCTCGCGGTCGCCGCCGGGACCGGATTCATCCGCAGCGTCGACGACGCGGTGCGGCGGTTCTACGGCACCGTGGCAGTCCACCTCGACCGGGCGTCGGGCCGGCGGGCGCGCGCACGTCACGGTACGCCCGTCGGCTGACGTCCGCTCACCGCGCCAGCAGCCGGCGCAGCCAGTCCACATGGGCCGCCCTGGCCGCCTGGGAGAGGGCGGCCTGGGGGGCGAAGCCGTCGAAGCCGTGGAAGCCGCCGGGCCAGACGTGGAGTTCGGCGATGCCGCCGGACTGCCAGATGCGGGAGGCGTAGGTGACGGTCTCGTCGCGGAAGGTCTCGGCGGAGCCGACGTCGAGGAAGGCCGGGGGGAGGCCGGTGAGGTCGGTGGCGCGGGCCGGGGACGCGTAGGGGGAGACGTCGGGGCCGCCCCGGCGCTCGCCCAGCAGGGCGGTCCAGCCGGTCTCGTTGGCCGTACGGTCCCAGACACCGAGGCCCTTCATCTGGTGGCCGGAAGGGGTGTCGTTGCGGTCGTCGAGCATCGGGCAGAGCAGCATCTGGCCGATCACCGCGGGGCCCTGACGGTCCCTCAGCAGAAGGGCCAGGGCCGCGGTGAGGCCGCCGCCCGCGCTGGCGCCGGCGATCACGATCCGTTCCGGGTCGCCGCCGAGCTCCTTCGCGTGCTCCGCCGTCCACAGCAGCCCGGCGTACACGTCCTCCACCGGCGCGGGATGGGGATGTTCGGGCGCCAGCCGGTACTCCACCGACACCACCACCGCGCCCAGCTCCTGCGCCCAGGCCAGCGGCACGTCCAGGCCCACCCGGTTGTTGCCGAGCACCATGCCGCCGCCGTGCACGTGGTAGATCACCGGGAGCGGGCCGGGGACGGCCGGGGCGACCGGGCGGCAGATCAGGAGCGAGATCTCCGGCGCGTCCGCCGGGCCGGGGACCGTGCGGTCCTGCACCTCGAACGCCCCGTCCAGGGTGAGGTCCAGCTCGGCGAGCAGCTGTATCCCCGCGCTCTGCCGGAGCGTGGCGATGTCCGCCATCGTGAACCCCGGGGAGATCACGTCCTTGATCAGCTCCAGGGCGGCGGACAGCTCGGGGTCGAACGGGGGCGGTACGGAGGTCATGGCGGCTCCTCGCGGTGGTGCGCTGCGGCTCGTACGCCTATGATCCGCGCGGTCGTACGATCCGCGGGGCCGCCGGACGGCGGAAGCTCCCCGCCGTCCGGCGGGTGCCCGTCCCGGCCCCGCCGGGCCGCCGACGCCGAGGCTTGACGTCGAGCGGCTGGGGGAGACGCTGCGGGTCTGCCCGCAGATGCGGGACCCGGAGGACAACGGCCCCTTCGAGGGCCGGCACCACCAGCTCGCCGAGCCCCTCTGCGTGCCCGCGCCGGTGACGGGGCCGTAGCGGGGCCGGGCCGGACGTGAAAGGGGCCGGAGCTGGTGAGCTCCGGCCCCTTTGCGGGGTGCCTCAGGCGGCCACGCCCACGTTGCCGTGCAGGCGGGCGACGACCTCGGTCAGCTGGGCGGCCACCTCGGCGTCGTCGGCCGGGTGGGTCTCGGCGAAGCGGGTCACCGAGCCGGGGATCGACAGCTTGATGTCCTCGACCACCTTGCCGCCGGCGATGCCCACGGCCTTGCGGGCCTCGTCCTGCGCCCACACGCCGCCGTACTGGCCGAAGGCGGTGCCGATGACGGCGACCGGCTTGCCGCCGAAGGCGCCGGCGCCGTACGGGCGGGACAGCCAGTCGATGCCGTTCTTCAGGACGGCCGGGATGGTGCCGTTGTACTCGGGGGAGAAGAGCAGGAACGCGTCGGCGGCCTGGGCGGCCTCGCGCAGCTTCGCGGCGGCGGCCGGGACGTTGCCCTCGACGTCGATGTCCTCGTTGTAGAACGGGATGTCGGCCAGGCCCTCGAAGACCTCGACCACGGCACCCTCGGGGGCCAGCTTGACGGCCGCCTCGGCGAGCTGGCGGTTGTGCGAACCGGCGCGGAGGCTGCCGACGAGAGCAAGGATGCGGACAGACATGGGGAACTCCAGGGGGGATGAAACACTGCCGTAACGAATCCGGACCGAGGTCCGTTTAATTTCTAACACTCTAACCGGACCGCGGTCCAGTTTTGTTCCCCATGCTTTACGCTGTCTTCATGTCCAGCGTCCTGCCGCCTCTCCCACAGCCCCAGGAGCCCTTCGACCGCCCGCAGTTGCTCGAGGTCGGACCCGCTCCGGAAGAGCAGTGCCTGCGTGCCGACGCCGCCCGCAACCGCGCCCGGCTGCTGGAGGCCGCCGCCCGGCTGATCGCCGAGCACGGGGTGGCCGGCGTGACCATGGAGGCGGTGGCCGCGGCGGCCGAGGTGGGCAAGGGCACGGTCTTCCGCCGGTTCGGCGACCGCACCGGCCTGCTGATGGCGCTGCTGGACCACTCCTCGCGGCGGCTTCAGGCCGACTTCCTCGGCGGCCCCCCGCCGCTGGGCCCCGGCGCGCCGCCGGTCGAGCGGCTCCGGGCGTTCGGCGTCGCGGTCCTCTACCGCGCGGCCGAGCAGCTCGACCTCCAGCTGGCCGCCCAGCCCGAGCCCACCCGGCGCTATGCCAATCCGCCGATCCAGGCGCTGCGCACGCATGTCACGATGCTGCTGCGGCAGATCCAGCCGGACGCCGACTGCGAACTGCTCGCCCAGACGCTGCTCGCCTACCTCGACCCCGCCCAGATCCACTATCTGGCCAGGCAGTGCGGGATGCCGATGGAGCGCCTGGAGGCCGGCTGGATCGACCTGGTCGACCGCGTCACGCGGACGGCACCGGCCCGCTGACGTCCGCCCCGACGAGGCCCTGCCCGCCGGCGTCCGGCCCGCCGCCGGTGAACATGTCGACCAGACCACGCGGCGCGTCGGCGCGGAACAGCATGGCACCGCTGCGCGCGGAGTCCGCCGCGGACCGCTCGGCACGCGCGAACATCTTCTCCTCGTAGGCGGTCAGGGCCGCCTCGGTGTCGCCCGGGTGCGCGACGAGCGCGAGGCCCAGGTCGGCGCCGTCGATCAGCGCCAGGTTGGCGCCCTCACCGGCGAACGGCGACATCAGGTGCGCCGCGTCGCCGAGCAGTGTGACCCCGGGCGCCCGGTCCCAGCGGTGGCCGACCGGCAGGGCGTGGATCCGCCGCGGCACCAGCGTGCCCTCGGCGTCCGCGACCAGCGCCCGCAGGCTCTTGTCCCAGTCGTCGAAGTGGTCGAGCACCGCCCGCTTGGCCGCCTCGGTGTCGGTGAAGTCGATCCCGTCCAGCCACTCCTCGGGCGCCTCCACCGCCGTATACACATGCAGGCTGCCGTCGCTCTCCCGGTGGCCGAGGAAGCCCCGGCCCGCGCCGAGCGCGAACAGCATGCCGCCGCCGACCACTTCGGCGCTCACCGGATGGCGTACGTCCGCCTCCGGCAGGTCCGTCTCCACGAACGAGATCCCGGTGTACGCGGGCCGCGCGTCCGAGACCAGCGGGCGCACCCGGGACCAGGCGCCGTCCGCGCCGACCAGCAGATCGGTGGTGAAGGAGCCGCCGTCCGCAAGGGTCACCTCGTGCCGGCCGGCACCGAGCGGGCGGGCGCCGGTGACCTTCGCGCCCCAGCGGATCACGCCCTCGGGCAGGGAGCCGAGCAGCAGCCGGCGCAGCTCGCCCCGGTCGATCTCCGGCCGCCCGCCGGTGCCGTCGTCCGGCTCGTCCAGCAGGACCCGGGCGTCCTTGTCCAGTACCCGCGTCGCCTGGCCGCCCGCGTGGACGTGCGCCAGGAACGCGTCGTACAGCCCGGCCGCGCGCAGCGCCACCTGGCCGGAGTCGTCGTGGATGTCGAGCATGCCGCCCTGGGTGCGGGCCTCGGGGGAGGCGTCGAGGTCGAAGACGGCCGCCTCGACGCCGTGCACCCGCAGCACCCGGGCGAGCGTGAGCCCGCCGAGGCCGGCCCCGACGATCGCGACGGGGTGGTGGGGAGTGGACATGAAGGGCTCCTAGTCGTGGGATCCGGGTACGGGGGTGTGCTCGATGCCGTTGATCAGGGCCTGGAACCCCCAGGACACGCGGGCCGCGGGTGCGCCCGACAGCAGCGCCCCGGAGGCGGCGGCGATGTGCGGGTGGGTACGGTCCGACACCTGGCTCAGCGCCCGGCCGAGCGAGTCCCTGTCCTCCTGGGACGCCCCGCCCGCGTGCTCGGCGGCGGTCGCGGTGGCGCGCTGGAGCAGCAGGTCGACGCCCCAGGCGGCCCGCTCGCGTGCCACCCCGCCCTCGGCGAGCAGGCCCAGCAGGGTCTCGATCAGGTTCAGGTAGTGCGGGCCGCTCGGCCAGGAGGTCAGCGCGGAGCGGGCCAGGCTCGGATGCTCCAGCAGCATCGTGGTGTAGGCGACGAGCACCTGCTCCAGCCGCTCCCGCCACGTGCCCTCCGCCGGGGCCGGGCCCACGGTGCCCAGGAGTTCGTCCAGGACCGCCGCGTGCAGCTCGGCGGTGTTGCGGACGTAGACGTACAGCGAGGCCGGGCCGGTGTCGAGCTCCTGGGCCAGGCGCCGCATGGTGACCTTCTGCAGCCCTTCGGCGCGCAGGATCCCCACGGCGGCGGCGACGATGCCCTCCCTGGTCAGGGCGGGCTTGGCGGGACGCTCCCGGCGGGAGCGGGGAGTTGCTGGCATGCGCCCACCATAACGAACATGTTCGTTGCGAACAAGTTCGTGACGAACATGTTCGTCGATGGGGCGCCGGCGTCGTGGGCTCCGACGGCCAGAGCCCAACTCGTCAACCTCTCAATCACCTTGCCCCGCCGGACCCCCCTGCCCGGGCCTCTGCCAAGATGCCGTACGTCATGGTGCACATCCCGAAACCGCCCTCGGCAGCGTCGCCGGTCCCGCGCTCGGTCCCCACGAGCGCCGATGTGGCCCGCCTGGCCGGAGTCTCCCGCGCGACCGTCTCCTACGTCCTCAACAAGACCAGTGCCGTCCGGATCAGCGAGCCCACCCGTCGCCGGGTCCACGAGGCCGCGAAGGAACTCGGGTACGTTCCCCACGCGGCCGCCCGCAGCCTGCGTGCCGGACACACCCGGATGGTCCTGATGCCCGCCCCGGCCATTCCGACGGGCCCGCGGTACGGGCAGTTCATCAACGAACTCCAGTGGGCCCTCAGCCGCCTCGACTACACGGTCGTCCAGTACGGCACCGCCGGCCTGCGTGGTCACGAAGCCGCCCGCGCCTGGGCCGAGTTGAGGCCGGTCGCCGTGCTGGTGCCGGGTGCCGAACTCGGCCCCGAGGGTGTCGCGGTGCTCAAGCGGGCCGGCGCCCGGGCCGTGGTCACCTTCGGCCCCGAGCGCGTCGAGGGCGCCCATGCCCTGCTGATGGACCACGACGCCGTCGGCAAGTGCGCCGGCAGCCACCTGCACGCCCGCGGCCGGCGCCGGATCGGCGTGCTCGTCCCCGAGGAGACCGGCCTGGAGACCTACTCCCGGCCCCGCCTCGAAGGCGTACGCCAGGTGCTGCGCGGCACCGACGCCGAGGTGACCGTGCTGCCGCTCGGCTACACCGAACAGTCGGCGGCCGAACTCGCGGCACGCTGGCCCGAGTTGGGGCTCGACGCGGTGTTCGCGTACAACGACGAGTACGCGATGCTGTTCATGCGCGCCCTCCAGGACGCGGGCGTGCGCATCCCCGAGGACACGGCGGTGCTCGGCGCCGACGACCTGATGCTCGGCCGGCTGCTGCGGCCCCGGCTCTCCACGATCCGGATCGACCTGCCCTCCGGCCGCGACCTCGCGGAGCTGGTCGACCGTGCGGTCCGCGATCCGGGCGGCGCACCGGAGACGCACCGGGTGCTCGGCGCCTCGGTGGTGCAGCGCGAATCCAGCTGACGGGTCACCCTGATCGGGGGCGGTGCTTTTCCGGGCCCCCTGGCTAAGATGTTGCGCGCTCAACCAAACGGCTCATGGCAGCGCCGTGGGCCGCGCAACCCCGGTGATCGATCGGAGAGCCGTCATGCCGTTGCTCGACCCGAAGACCTGGCAGGCGAGCACCCTGTCCGGCGCACAGTACGAAGTCACCGAGCCCGCCACCGGCGACACGCTCGGCACGGTCACCCTGGCCGCGCCCGCGGACGTCTCCCCGGCCGCCGCGGCCGCCCGCGCCGCGCACCGCGACTGGGCTCGCGCCCCGCACTTCGTCAGGGCCCAAGTCCTGCGCAGGGCAGGTGACTTGTTCACGGAGCACGCCGACGAACTGCGCGAGTGGATCGTCCGCGAGTCCGGGTCCATACCCGGCAAGGCGGACTTCGAGCTGCACGTCGCCGCCCAGGAGTGCTACGAGGCCGCCGCCCTCGCCTCCCGCCCGGCCGGCCAGGTGCTGCCCAGCGAGGCGCCCCGGCTGTCGTACACCCGCCGGATCCCGGTCGGTGTCGTCGGGGTCATCTCGCCGTTCAACGCGCCGCTGATCCTGTCCATCCGCTCCGTCGCGCCCGCCCTCGCCCTCGGCAACGGGGTCGTCCTCAAACCCGATCCGCGCACCGCCGTGTGCGGTGGGCTCGCGCTCGCCGCGGTGTTCGCGGAGGCCGGACTGCCGGAGGGGCTGCTGCACGTGCTGCCCGGCGGGGCGGACGTCGGCGCGGCGCTGGTCGAGGACCCGCTGGTGCCGGTCATCTCGTTCACCGGCTCCACGGCGGCCGGCCGTGCGGTCGGCGAGGCCGCGGGCCGCCGTCTCAAGCGCGCCCATCTCGAACTCGGCGGCAACTCCGCCCTGATCGTGCTGGAGGACGCCGACCTCGACGCGGTGATCTCCACGGCCGCCTGGGGATCCTTCTTCCACCAGGGCCAGATCTGCATGACCACCGGACGGCACCTGGTCCACGCCTCGCTCGCCGACGAGTACGCCGAGCGCCTCGCAGCGAAGGCCGACTCGCTCGCCGTCGGCGACCCGCACCGCGAACAGGTCCACCTCGGACCGGTCATCGACGCCGGTCAACTCGCCAAGATCCGCGGCCTGGTGGAGTCGAGCACCGCCCAGGGCGCCCGACTCGCCGCCGGCGGCACCCATGAGAACCTCTTCTACCGGCCGACGGTCCTGACCGGCGTCGACGACCGCACACCCGCCTACGCCGAGGAGGTCTTCGGACCGGTCGCGCCCGTGCGGTCCTTCGCCGACCTCGACGAGGCCGCCGCGCTCGCGGCCGACAGCTCCTACGGCCTCTCCCTCGGCATCGTCACCCGGGACACGGCGCGCGGCCTGGACCTCGCCGAACGCATCCCGACCGGCATCGTCCACATCAACGACCAGACCGTGAACGACGAGGCCGTGGCCCCCTTCGGCGGAGTCGCCGCCTCCGGCACCGGTGCCCGGTTCGGCGGCGAGTCCAACCTGGAGGCGTTCACGGACGTGCGCTGGACGACGGTGCGCGGGGACGTGGCGCCGTACCCCTTCTGACCGGGACTACTGCGCGTCGCCCTGCTGTGCGGTGATGCTCTTGCGGACCTCGTCCATGTCCAGCTTGCGGGCCTGGCCGATGACGTCCGTCAGGGCCGCCTCCGGCAGGGCGCCGGGCTGGGCGAAGACGGCGACCTGGTCGCGGACGATCATCAGGGTCGGGATCGACTGGATGCCGAAGGCCTGGGCCAGCTCCGGCTGCGCCTCGGTGTCCACCTTGCCGAACACCAGGTCGGGGTTGTCCTGGGCGGCCTTCTCGTAGACCGGGGCGAACATCCGGCACGGGCCGCACCAGGACGCCCAGAAGTCGATCAGGACGAACTCGTTCTCCGTGACCGTCTGGTCGAAGTTCTCCTTGGTGAGCTCCACGGTGCTGCTCATGCGTGCTTCCCTCTTCCTGACGTGGGGGGCACCCCGGGACGGGGCGAACCGTCCGCACAACATGTCCGGCCGGACAGGTATTCCGCCCCCTACCCGTGTGGCCCGGGCGCACACCACCAGCAAGACTGACCCCATGACGGAAACGGAAACCATCGCTTACGACGTCGTGGTGCTCGGGGCCGGGCCCGTGGGGGAGAACGTCGCCGACCGCACCCGTGCGGCCGGCCTCTCCACCGCGGTCGTGGAGAGCGAACTCGTCGGCGGCGAATGCTCGTACTGGGCCTGTATGCCCAGCAAGGCCCTGCTGCGCCCGGTCATCGCCCAGGCGGACGCCCGCCGCCTGCCCGGCCTCGCCCAGGCGGTCCAGGGCCCGCTCGACACCCCGGCGGTGCTCGCCCGCCGCAACTACTTCACCTCGAACTGGAAGGACGACGGCCAGGTCGCCTGGCTGGACGGCATCAGCGCCGACCTCTACCGAGGCCACGGCCGCCTCGCCGGGCCGCGCACGGTCACCGTGACCGGCCCCGACGGCACCCTCACCACCCTCACCGCCCGGCACGCGGTGGCCGTCGCCACCGGCACCCGTGCCCAGTTGCCCGGCCTGCCCGGCCTCGCCGAGGTGAAGCCCTGGACCAGCCGCGAGGCCACCAGCGCCCAGGAGGCACCCGGCAGGCTGATCGTCGTCGGCGGCGGTGTCGTCGCCACCGAGATGGCGACCGCCTGGCAGGCCCTCGGCTCCCGGGTCACCGTCCTGGTCCGCGGCAAGGGGCTGCTCAACCGCATGGAGCCGTTCGCCGGCGAACTCGTCGCCGACGCGCTCAAGGAGGCCGGCGCCGACGTCCGCACCGGTACCTCCGTGCGGTCGGTGACCCGCGAGAACGGCACGGTCGTGGTCGTGACCGACAGCGGCGACCGCATCGAGGCCGACGAGATCCTCTTCGCCACGGGGCGCGTCCCGCACACCGACGACATCGGCCTCGACACGGTCGGTCTGGAGCCGGGTTCCTGGCTGCCGGTGGACGACACCCTGCTGGTCGAGGGCACCGACTGGCTCTACGCCGTCGGGGACGTCAACCACCGGGCGCTCCTCACCCACCAGGGCAAGTACCAGGCCCGGATCGCGGGCGCGGCGATCGCGGCGCGCGCCGCGGACACACCGCTCCTGGACATGCCGTGGGGTGCGCATGCGGCCACCGCCGACCTGCACGCCGTACCGCAGGTCGTCTTCACCGATCCGGAGGCGGCGGCCGTCGGGCTCTCCTTCGCGGAGGCGGAGCAGGCCGGCCACCGGGTGCGGGCGGTCGACGTCGAGTTCTCCTCCGTCGCCGGGGCGGGACTGTACGCCGACGGGTACAAGGGGCGCGCCCGGATGGTCGTCGACCTGGAGGCGGAGATCCTGCGCGGGGTCACGTTCGTGGGGCCCGGGGTGGGCGAGCTGATCCACTCGGCGACGATCGCGGTCGCGGGGGAGGTGCCGATCAGCCGGTTGTGGCATGCGGTGCCGTCTTATCCGACGTTGAGCGAGGTGTGGCTGCGGCTGCTGGAGGCGTACCGGGGGTAGTCCCGAGGGGCACGGGGTGCGTGGGTTGTCCGCGGGCCGGTGGGGGCTTGTCGCGCCCACGCGGCGGTAGCCGCATGTCGATACAGCCCCGCACCCCTTCGGGGCGCGGTCGGGTCCCGTCGGCCTACGGCAGGTCGAAGCCCAGCGCCTCCGCCGCCGTCGCCGGGGTCGGCTGGGCCCAGCGCCCCGCCATCGCCTCGTTCGACGACAGTGAGCGCAGCTCTGCCCTGTCCAGGTACAGCGTGCCGTCGAGGTGGTCGGTCTCGTGCTGGACGATGCGGGCCGGCCACCCCGTGAACACCTCGTCCAGCGGATGCCCGTGCTCGTCCGTGCCGGTCAGCCGCACGCTCGCGTGCCGGGCCACCACCGCCTGCCAGCCCGGCACGCTCAGGCAGCCCTCGAAGAAGGCGGCGCGGGCGGTGCCGGCGGGCTCGTACACCGGGTTGACCAGCACCCGGAACGGCTGCGGGACCCGGCCCCGGGCCACCGCCACCTCCTCCGGTACCGGTGCCGGGTCCTCGAGCACGGCGATGCGGAGCGGGACGCCGACCTGGGGAGCGGCCAGGCCCACGCCCGGGGCCGCGTGCATGGTGACGCGCAGCGCCTCGACGAACCGGGCCAGCAGGGCCGGGGCCAACTGGCCGTCGTAGGGCTCGGTTCCGCGTCGCAGGACCGGGTCGCCGGCCGCGACGACGGGCAACGGCCCGCCGGGGGCGAGGAGTTCCTCGATCCGCTCGGCAAGGGGTGCGCGCTCGCTGGGAGATGCCATCGAGCCAGCATGCCATGGCAGGGCGTGTGACGCGGGTCACTTCAAATGTGGGGAACTCGGCCCGGCCGCGCTCCGACTACTGGACCGTCCGCACCCCCGCACCAGTCCCCGGAGAAGACGAACTGCGCACCTCCCTCGGCCAGGCCACCCCGGCGGTCTCCGCGGCCGCGAGCGGCGGCGAACACGCGGGACACGGTACGGCGGCCGGAACCGGCGGCGACGCCGAGCACGGCGTCGGCCTGGACAAGGTGCTCGCCGCCGCCCGCGCCGAGGGGCTGGGCGACCCCGTCGAGATCGTCCCGCCCGCCGACGCGAACAGCGCCTACGTGGTCAGGCAGGTCCAGCGCAGCTGGCCCGAGAAGCAGGACTCCGTCGCCGTGGACCCGGGCACCGGCGAGGTGACCGACGTGCTGCGCTTCGCCGACTATCCGGTGCTCGCCAGACTCACCCGCTGGGGCATCGACCTGCACACCGGCATCCTCTTCGGCGTGGTCAACCAGCTGGCCCTGGCCCTGCTCGCGCTCTGCCTGATCCTGCTGATCCTGTGGGGCTACCGCATGTGGTGGCAGCGCGGCCGCGGCTCCGCCTTCGGTCGGCCGGTCCCGCGCGGTGCCTGGGCCGAGGTCCCGCCGTACCTCCTCGTCCCGGCGCTGGGGGTGATCGCGGTCCTCGGCTGTTTCGTGCCGCTGCTCGGGATCCCGCTGGCCGCCTTTCTCGCCGTGGACATCGTGCTCGGCGAGATCGCGTACCGTCGTGGGCGGCGCTCGTACGGGAGGAGCGCCGGCGTGAAGTAGCGTGGTCAGACACGCTGCTCGCGGTGGCGGCGAGTGAGCCCGGGGGCGTTCGGCACCGACGGGGGCGCCTCGGGGGTGAACCGAGTGCAGGAGAGGGGAGACGGGACGATGGCGCGGGCCCGGCGGGGGCAGGGGGAGCTGGAGGGCCAGGTGCTGGGCGCGCTGCGCGAGGCCGGCGGTCCCGTCACCGCCGCCTGGGTGCAGGAGCGGCTCGGCGGCGACCTCGCCTACACCACCGTCGTGACCATCCTGACCCGGCTGCTCGCCAAGGACGTCGTCGCCCGTGAGCGGCGGGGCCGCTCCTTCCTGTGGACCCCCACCGCCGACGTGGCCCGGCTCGCCGCCCTGCGGATGCGCCGGCTCCTCGACGGCGAACGGGACCGTGCGGCGGTGCTCGCCAGCTTCGTCACCGACCTGCCGCCCGGTGACGAGCAGGTGCTGCGGGCCCTGCTGGAGGCCGCCGGACCGGGGCAGGTGAACACTCGGAACGCCGCGCCCAGCGACGACGGCGGTACGGAAGACTGACCGGCCATGGGGGTCTTCGTCTTCCTGCCCTTGGTCCTGCCGCTGACCGCGTGGCCCGTCGCCCGGCTGGCCGAGGGGCGGCTGCACCCGCGCGCCGCCACCCGGCTGCTCACCGCGATGGCCGTGGTCATGGCCGGGTGCAGCACGCTGTGCCTGGCCCTGCTGATGGTGGTCGGCACCGCCCAGTTGCCCGGCAACCCGCTCCCGGACGGCTGGTCCGACCCGGAGGTGCGGGCCGCCGTCCCGCACGACGAGATCGCCGGCCGCGCCGCCATCCCCGCCCTCGCGGCGGTCGCGGCGCTGTGCGGCCGTGCCCTCCACCGGCACCGCCGCGTCATCCGGCTGGCCCGCCGGGCGCTCACCGGACTGCCCGGCCGGGCGGTCTGCGTGCTGCCCGACAGCACCCCCTACGCCTACGCGCTCCCCGGCCGGATCGTCGTCAGCACCGCGCTCCTCGACGGCCTCGCCCCCGGTGAACGCCGGGCCCTGTTCGCCCACGAACGCGCCCATCTCGCCGCCCGGCACCACCGGCACCTGCTCGCCGTGCACCTGGCGGCCCGCGCCAACCCCTTCCTGCGGCCCCTGCGCACCGCCGTCCGCTACACGGCCGAGCGCTGGGCGGACGAGGAGGCGGCCGGTTCGGTGGCGGACCGGCCGACGGTCGCGCGTGCCATCGGCAAGGCGGCGCTGCTGTCTCGCGGCACCCCGGCGCCGACCGTGGCCGGGCTCGCCGCCACCGGTCCGGTGCCGCGCCGGGTCGCCGCGCTGCTCGGTCCCGCTCCGGTGGCCCGCGGCTGGCCCGCCGCCTTCACCACGGCCGGCCTCGCGGTCTGGGGCGCCGCCGCGGGCACCCTCGTATCGGCGATGTCCTCGGCGAACTCGGCGGTCACCCTGTTCCTGATCCTGCGCGCGGCCGCACCGCTGTGACGTCGTCCGGCCGCACGGCGCCGAAGGGGCCCCCGGCACTGCCAGGGGCCCCTCCTCGTCACTCCTGCGGGAAATCGCCGGCCAGCGCCGAGGCGATCCGCAGATGCGGCGCCGCCTCTTCGTGCCGGGCCTGCCGCTGGAGCGTACGGCCCAGCATCAGCCGGGCGTAGTGCTCCACCGGGTCGCGCTCGATGATCTCGCGCAACTCGGCCTCCGCGCGGCGCAGTTGGGCCGAGTGGTAGTAGGCGCGCGCCAGCAGCAGCCGGGGTCCGGTCTGCTCCGGCACCTCCTCGACCAGCCTGGCGAGCACCCGTGCGGCGCCCGCGTAGTCCCTGGCGTCGAAGAACAGCTGTGCCCGGGTCCAGCGCTCGGCGGCGGTTCCCTGGTCGTAGTACGTCGTGTCGTACGTGGTGTCCACTCGTGACCTCCTTCGGCGCCGACAACAGGCAGAGATGCTTGAAAATTCCACCACCCATGCCCGGCGTCCTCGCCGCCGCCCTCGGCACGGAGAGCCTGCCCCGGCCGTGGCCGGGACGGGCCGGTCGATCACCGGGGGTCGGGCCGGTGCTCGGTGATCCAGCGGGCGGCGAGGAGCCCGGAGGCGGCGGTGAGGACGGCGGCGGCGACGACGGTGGCATTCAGGCCGACGGCGTCGGCGACGACGCCGGCGACGAGCGCGCCGAGGGCGTAGCCGATGTCCCGCCAGAACCGGTACGTGCCCAGGGCGTTGGCCCGCCAGGCGGGGTGGGCGTGGTCGGAGACGGAGGCGATCAGGGCCGGGTAGACCATGGCGGTGCCCAGGCCGAGCGCGACGGCGGACAGGATCCCCGCGAGCAGCGGGCGTCCGAGCAGGGCGAGGGCGAGCACGAAGCCGCCGGCCTGGACGAGCATTCCGCAGACGATGAGGGGTCTGCGGCCGATGCGGTCGGCGAGGTGGCCGGTGGGGATCTGCCCGAGGCCCCACAGGACGGGATAGAGGCCCTTGATCAGTCCGACGGCGGCCAGGCCGAGGCCGTGCTCGGTGAACAGCAGGGGGAAGACGCCCCAGGTGAGGCCGTCGTTGAGGTTGTTGACCAGCCCGGCCTGGCTGGCGCCGCGCAGGGAGCGGTGCTGCCAGGAGGTGCGTCTGAACGCCGCCTTCAGGCCGGTGTCCTCGTCGGTGGGCAGGGGCTTGGTGTGGTGGGCGAGTTCGAGCGCGACGTGGGCGGCGGTGTCGCGGACGACCAGGGCCAGCGCGAGGCCCGCGATGACGAAGACGACGCCGATGAGCTCGGGGACCGGGCGCAGGCCGTGGCGGGTGGCGAGGTAGCCGGTGAGCAGAGCGGTGACGCCGACGGCGGTGTAGCCGGCGGCCTCGTTCAGACCGGTGGCCAGCCCGCGGCGGGCCGGGCCCACGAGATCGATCTTCATGTTGACGGTCATCGACCAGGTCAGGCCCTGGTTCAGGCCGAGCAGCACGTTGGCGGCGACGATCCAGCCCCAGGACGGTGCCCAGGCGAGGGCGAAGGGGACGGGGATGCCGATCAGCCATCCGGCCACCAGCAGCTGCTTGCGGCGGAAGCGGGCGGTGAGGGCTCCGGCGGCGAGGTTGGTCAGTGCCTTGGTGACGCCGAAGGCGATGATGAACGAGAAGACGGCCAGGTCGCTGGTCAGGCCGAACGTCTGCGAGCCGATGAGCGGGACGGTGGTGCGTTCCAGGCCGACCAGGCCGCCGACGCAGACGTTGACGATGACCAGCAGGGTGAACTGAAGCCGGTTCTCCCGCAGTCCGAGGCGTACGGGCCGGCCGCGGGCGTCGGTCGGCGTGGTGGCCGCGGTGGTGGTGTTCACGTGTTCGTGTCCTCTGTGCCCTGGATGAGCTTCTGGCCGTGGGCGGCGGGGTCGGCTGCTGGTGGGGGTGCGGCTGCCCGGCCCGTTGTCGACCGGCGGTATCGGGTGATCGTCGGCGAAGCCCATCGTGCCGTCCTTCCTCGGGGCGCCGGGCGGAGTAGGGCGTCACCGCCGAGCATCGGTTACAGTAATCCATAGATATTTGGAGGAAGCAATGCGGGATGCCACCACAGGCGGCACCAAGGCCGCCCTCTACGACGCGTTCGCGGCCAGCGGCAAGGCGCTGGCCAGCGGAAAGCGCCTTGAGCTGCTCGACCTGCTCGCCCAGGGCGAGCGCACCGTGGACGCTCTGGCCAAGGCCGCCGGGCTGAACCTGACCACCGCCTCGGCGCACCTTCAGATCCTCAAGCAGGCCGGTTTCGTCGCCACCCGCCGCGACGGCGTACGCATCCACTACCGGCTCGCGGGAGACGACGTCGCCCAGCTCTTCGCCCTGCTGCGCAGGGTCGCCGACCGCCATCAGGCCGCCGTCCCCGCCGCTCGCGACGCCTACCTCGGCGAGGACGGCGCCGCGGAGGTCACCCACGAGGAGCTGCTGGCCCGGGTGGAGGCCGGCAACGTGGTCGTGCTCGATGTGCGGCCGGTGGAGGAGTACCTCGCCGGCCACATCCCCGGGGCCGTCTGCATCCCGGTCGCCGAGCTGGCCGACCGCGTCGGAGAACTGCCCGGCGAGACCGAGGTCGTCGTCTACTGCCGCGGCGAGTACTGCGCGCTCGCCTACGACGCCGTACGCCTGCTCACCGACCGCGGACGGCGGGCGATCCGGCTCAACGACGGCATGCTCGAGTGGCGCCTCGCCGACCTTCCCGTGCACGCCGGGGCGACGGCGTGAACGAGCCGTCCGAGGAGGCGGCAGGGGCGGCGGGTGCGACGCCGGCCCTGCTCGGCCGGCCGCTGTCTTGCCGTCCCGCCTCCGCCGGGCGGCCGCGTCAGTGCTGGCAGGCCGGGCACCAGACCGTGCGGCGGCCGGAGATGCGGCGTGAGCGCAGGCCGGTACCGCAGCGGGGGCAGGTGGGCTCGGCGTCGTCACGGTGGCCGGTGAGCCAGGTGGTGCGCGGGGGCACGCGGGCGGCGCGGCAGGACGAGGTGAGCACCCGGCGCATCGCGGTGAACACCCGACGCGCCTCGGCCTCGTCGAGTTCCCGGCCGGGACGCCCCGGCGCCACCCGGGCCCGCCACAGGATCTCGTCGCAGAGAAGGTTCCCCAGGCCGGCGATGGCGGACTGGTCCATCAGCAGACCCTTGACGGCGCCCCGCCGCCCGGCGAGCAGCGCCAGGAAGTCCTCGCGGCCGATGTCGAGGGCGTCGGGCCCCAGCCCGGCCAGTATGCGCTCCACCGCCTCGGGTCCGTCGGCCAGCCGTACGCCCTGGAGTTTGCGCTGGTCGCGATAGCGCAGCTGGCGCTCGCCGTCGAAGGTGAGGACGACCCGGTCGTGCCGGTCCGGCGGGTCGTCGGCCGAGGCCGCTATCAGCCGGCCGGTCATGCCGAAGTGCCACACCAGGGCCGGCCCGTCGCCGAACGGCGCCACCAGCAGTTTGCCGTGGCGGCGCGGCGTACCCAGCCGCCGGCCCTCGACCTCGCGCCGCAGCCGCCGCACCCCGACGCCGCGCAGGACACCCGCGTCCCGCACGTCGACGCGCCGGACGCGGTGCCCCCGGCCGCAGGAGTCCAGCACCTCGCGAAAGCCCTCGACGTCCGGCAACTCCGGCATGACTCCTCCCGGCGGCGCTCCCGGTGGTGGTCTCGGTGGTGATCCCGGCGCGCTCTCTGCATCCCGGGTAGCCGCGTTCGCCCGCGCCCAATCGTCGCGAGGCGCGGAAGCGGGCCCGGTCCGCCGCATGATCCGCGCCGCTCGGGGGCATGCGGTCCTTATGGAAGGCGCGCCTGTGATCGTGCAGCCGCCGGGCCCCGACGGCGGCCGACGGGTCACCATCCGCGGGGAGTACGTCGGCATCGCGTACCACCTGCTCGACATCGTCGAGTTCCTGCGTCGCGCGGGCCTGCCCGAGGCCAGTACGACGGTCGACGACCCCGAGCTGATCGAGTGGCGCGGCATCGGCCCGAAGGCCTGGACGGCCACCGGCTGACCCGCGTCGGACGACCCGGACCGCACCGGCGGAGTTGTTCGACCCTACGAACTTTCTGTGTGACGGGTACACATCAGTCCCATCTACTGATAGGAAACCTTCCTATCGATGACTGATCCCAACCCCCCACTGGAGTCCCTGTGCGGAACCCGAACGACACCACCACGAACCCGGTCCTGACCTCCCGCCGCACCCTGCTCGCCCTGCTCGGCGCGTCCGCCGTCGGCGCCGGAGCCGTACTGCTGCGCCCGGCGCACGCCTCCGCCGCCGCGACCGCCGCGAGCTGTGCGGGCCTCGACGACCCGGCGAAGAAGGAGATCGCCATGAAGCTGGTGTCGAGCGCGGAGAACTCCTCGCTCGACTGGAAGGCGCAGTACAAGTACATCGAGGACATCGGCGACGGCCGCGGCTACACCGCCGGGATCATCGGCTTCTGCTCCGGCACCGGCGACATGCTCGACCTCGTCCAGCTCTACACCGACCGCAAGCCCGGCAACGTGCTCGCCAAGTACCTTCCCGCCCTGCGGCAGGTCAACGGCACCGACTCGCACAGCGGCCTCGACCCGAACTTCCCCGCCGACTGGCGCAAGGCCGCCCAGGACACCGCCTTCCAGCAGGCCCAGAACGACGAACGCGACCGCGTGTACTTCAACCCGGCCGTCCAGCAGGGCAAGACGGACGGGCTGGGCACGCTGGGGCAGTTCACGTACTACGACGCCATCGTCATGCACGGTGACGGCGACGACCCCACCAGCTTCCGCAACATACGCAAGCGCGCCCTCGGCAAGGCCAAGCCCCCGGCGCAGGGCGGCAACGAGGTGACGTACCTCAACGCCTTCCTCGACGCCCGCGTGTGGGCCATGAAGCAGGAGGAGGCCCACAGCGACACCACCAGGGTCGACACCGAGCAGCGGGTCTTCCTGAAAAAGGGCAACCTGTGCCTGAACACCCCGCTGGACTGGAAGGTGTACGGCGACAGCTACCACATCGGCTGACCCCCGGGCTGTCGTACCGCCGATTCCCCGCGCGGTACGACAGCCCAGAGGCGGACCCCCCTCACCGCGGCCGTCACGGCTTGATGCCCACCCCGGTCCACAGGCTGACCTCGGCGTCGGTGGCGGTCGGCTCCTCGTCCGGGCGCCAGCGGTGGCCCACGGACACGCCGGGGTCGAGCAGTTCCAGCCCGTCGAAGAACCGTGCCACGTCCGCCCGCGAGCGGAACTGCACCGGGGTCCCGGCGCTGTTGTAGATGTCGGTGACCTTCTGCCAGGTGCCCGGGTCGAAGTCGGGCGTGCAGTGGCTCAGGGCGAGCGCGCTGCCCGAGGGAAGCACGTCGAGCAGCCGGCTGACGATGCCGTACGGGTCCTGCGCGTCCGTCACGAAGTGCATCAGGGCGTTCAGCGACAGTGCCACCGGCCGGCCGAGGTCCAGGACCTCCGCGAGCTCGGGGGCGTCCAGCAGGGCCTGCGGGTCGTTGACGTCCGCCTCGATGTAGGTGGTACGGCCCTGTGCCGTGCTGCGCATGAGACGCTCGGCGTACTTGAGCACCAGCGGGTCGTTGTCGGCGTACACCACCCGGGCCTCGGGGACCACGGACTGGGCCACCTGGTGCAGGTTCGGCTCGGTGGGGATGCCGGTGCCGATGTCCAGCCACTGCCTGATGCCGTGCTCGCGGGCGAGAACGCGGGTGGCCCGGTGCATGAAGGCGCGGTTCTCCCGCGCGCACACGAAGATGCCCGGGTAGGCGGACGCCACGGTCTCGGCGGCCTGTGTGTCCACCTCGAAGTGGTCCTTGCCGCCCAGGTAGTAGTCGTACATGCGGGCGGAGTGGGGCCTGCTGGTGTCGATGTCCCGGGCTATGGGGGAGTTGGTCATCCTGAACCTTTCAGAGGAGGAGCGTGGGGGAGGGGTCAGCCAGTCGTGAGGTGGTCCGCGAGGCCCCGCTTGACCCCGGTGACGAACGCGGTGATCTCTTCCGGGGTGTAGATCAACGCGGGACCGGCCGGATCCGTCGACTGGCGCAGCGCGATCCGGCCGTCGGCGAGCTGTTTCGTCTGCACGCACTGACCGCCGTTGGGGCCGCTCCAGGGCGATTCCCAGCCCTGTTCCCCCAGGTCCGATGCGGGCATGCCGTTGTACACGTCGTGGACGCTGCCGTCGAAGGTGGTCATGAGTACTCCTTCGTCGAAGGTGGTCATGAGTACTCCTTGCGCATGCGGTTCAGGAGCCCCCTGCTCTGCGCGTCGGAAGTGAGCAGGGACATGCGGTTGTGCGCCTCCAGGTGGGCCACCACGTCGGAGCGCTGGTCCAGGTACATCGCGCCGGAGAGGATCTCGGTGTAGACGACGTCCGGCAGCTCGGGCTCCGCGAACCGGAAGTAGGTGAACGGGGCGCACGCGCCCACATGGGCACCGGCGGTGAACGGGACGACGTCGACGCTGACGTGCGCCAGCTCCGAGATCTCCAGCAGCCGTTCGATCTGCTCCCGCATCACCTCGGGCCCGCCGACCACCCGGTGCAGGACGGCCTCCTCCATCACCACCCACAGCGTCGGGGCGTCGGAGCGCTCCAGCAGGACCTGACGGCGCAGCCGCAGGTTCACCCGCCGCTCCAGGTCCTCGTCGCTGTCGTTCGGGAAACCGCCGCTGAGCACGGAGCGCGCGTACTGCTGGGTCTGCAGCAGCCCCGTGACGTAGTGCGGCTCGTACGTGCGCAGGGTGGTCGCGCCGGTCTCCAGGCTCACATAGGCGCTGAACCAGCTGGGCAGCACATCCCGGTACGTGTGCCACCAGCCGGGCTCGTTGGCGCGCTCGGCGAAGGCGACGAACTCGTCACGCTCCTGCCGGTCGGCGCCGTAGGTCTCAAGCAGCTTGTCCACATAGAGCGGCTTGAGCGTCACCTCGGCCTTCTCCAGCCGGCGAATGGTCAGGGGGGTGACCCGAAGCGCCCGCGCCGCGTCCTCCAGGGACACGCCCGCGTCCTGACGCCGCTCCTGGAGCCTGCGGCCCAGGATCATGCGGAGAACGGTGGGCGCACTGGTGCCGCCCGCGTTCGAACGTCCTTCGCTCACGCCCAACCTCCTGAGGGTCTGTCACCCGGACGAGTGTGACAGGCAGTTGTTGAAGCGACCATACCGATACCGGCATTCTGAAATTATCAGGGAGTCGGTTGCAGCCTGAACTCGCATGCGCGCATGATTACTTGAGTAAGTCGCGGCCACCATCGCGGGCGATGACACGCTCTCCGTGCGGCCGTTGCTGCGCCGTGCCTGTTCTGCTCCGCCGCTCTGCCCGGCTCTTCGCCGCGCCCGCATTACGGAAGGCAGTCATCGTGTCCCCCCACGCGACCTCCCCCCGCGACCTGTTAGACGTTGTCACGCCCGACCGGGCGCACTGGATCGAGCTGCCCTCGCACCGCTCCAGCGTCAGGGTCGCCCGCCGCTCGGTGAGAGCCCGGCTCGGTGAGTGGGGATTCTCCCGCGAGGTGTGCGAGGACGCGGTGCTGCTCGTGTCCGAGCTGGCCACCAACGCCGTCATCCACACGCTGAGCGTGCGGATCCTGTGCGGCATGGGACTGGTCGCCGACGGATGTCTGCGGCTCGAGGTCCATGACCACGACTACTCCGGACGCGACCTGCCCCGGCGCGAGCCCGGCCCCGACGACGAGGGGGGCCGGGGGCTGCTGCTCGTCGAGCAGCTCGCCGACTCCTGGGGCGTCGACCGGTCGAGGCTCACCAGCGGCCACGCGGTGTGGGCGATGCTCACGGCCTGACTCCGGTGCCTCGACGGGTTGTGAACAGGGCTTCGGAGAGGGGGAGTTGCTGATTTCACGCGGGTGCGCGGAACTGCATATGATCTTGGTCGTGACTGTGCAGAACTCTGACAAGACACTTTCTCGCAAGCAGCGACTCCAGGAGAAGCAGCGCCGTCAGCTGGCGGTGGCCGACATGGTGGACAAGGCCGAGGTCAAGGTCCGCAAGGCGGAAGCCGAACTGGCGGTGGCCGTCGCCGAAGCAGTACAGGTGTTCGGCGACGAGCGTGCCGCATCCGAGGGGCTCGACATGCCCGTGGAGGCAGTGCGCCGCTTCGTCGGCATGGCGGCGTACGAGACCGCCGCGGCGGCGGCCGGCGCCGACGCCTGAGGTGCCCTGAGGATCCGCGTCCCCGCGCCGCCGGTGCGGACTCCCGTCGGCGCGGGCCGGATCCGTGTACGGCCGCCGCACCGGATGCGGTGACGAGATTCCGCCTGCCCGTTCCGTGACACCGTCGCGTGCTCGCCCCTGGGGGGCCGGCGAGCCGCGAAGACCGGGCGAGCCGGTGAAGAGGGCCCGCTTCGGGCCACGCGGTCCGGACGAGCCGTGAAGGTCGGTCGGGCCGCGAGTGTCGGTCGGGTCGGGTTCGTCAAGGCTGGTCGGGCCGCGAACGTCGGGCGGGCTTGCGGAGGCCGGCAGGGCCGTGAGCGTGGGTCGGGTTCGTGAAGGCCGGTCGGGCCGCGAACGTCGGGCGGGTTCGTGAAGGCTGGTCGGGCCGTGAGCGTGGGTCGCGCTCGTGAAGGTCGGTCCGGCCGTGAACGTCGGGCGGGGCCGTGAAGGTCGGTCCGGCCGCCCGCGGTGGGGCGCCGCTCCGGTGCCGGGACCGCGGTGCGGGCTGCCGGCCGGGGGGCCGCCGTTCGGGTGACTTCGTGTGCTCCTCTTCCTGGCGTGAAACCAAGGGAATGCTGGCCTGACGGCTCATGACGGGCACTCGGCCAAGACCTCGGGACAAGTGGCAGGTAGTGCTCTTATCCGGACAAACTGAATCCGCCGGTTCGTGATCAGGAACATCCACGCTCCAGGAGATCGCATGGTGGAACAGTCCTCCGAGGTCGTGTCGGAGCCGGATGAACCCGCTGTCACCCTGACCGGCACCGGCCCCGGTGGGCCGGAGACCGAGCGCAGACTCGCGCAGGCGCTGGCCGGCCTCCTCGAAGCCGAGAGTGTCCCGGTCGACGCCCACTTCTTCGCCGACCTCGGCGCCAACTCCCTGGTCATGGCCCAGTTCTGCGCACGAATACGCAAGACGGCCGGTCTTCCCTCGCCGTCCATGCGGGACGTCTACCGGCACCCCACGATCCAGAGCCTGGCGGCGGCCCTCGAAGAGACCGCGCCCGCCGCTCTGGCGCACAGCCCGCAGCCGCCCGCGCCGGCGCCGCCGCCGAACAGGCGCGTGAACCGGCACAGCCATCTGCTCTGCGGGACCTTCCAGCTGCTGGTCTTCCTCGTCTCCTCCCTGGCCTCCGGATACGTCACCGCCGCGGGATACGAGTGGATCGCCACCGGCAAGGGACTGGCCGACGTCTATCTGCGGTCGCTGCTCTTCGGAAGCGGCGTGTTCGTGGCGCTGTGCGCGTTCCCCGTCGCCGCGAAGTGGGTGCTCGTCGGACGCTGGCGCCCCCGCGAGTTCCCCGTCTGGGGCCCGACGTACCTGCGCTTCTGGCTCGTCAAGGTGCTGCTGCACGCGAACCCGATGGTCTTCCTCACCGGGACCCCGCTGTACGTGCTGTACCTGCGGGCCCTCGGCGCGCGCATCGGCAAGGGCGTCACGATCCTGTCCCACTCCGTCCCCGTCTGCACCGACCTCCTGACGATCGGCGAGGGCACGGTGATCCGCAAGGACTCCTTCTTCCTCTGCTACCGGGCCTACGCCGGACACATCCAGACCGGCCGCGTCACCATCGGCGCGAACGCCTTCGTCGGCGAGAAGACCGTCCTGGACATCGACACCTCGCTGGGCCGCGGTGCCCAGCTCGGCCACGCCTCCGCCCTGCACCGCGGCCAGGCGGTCCCGGACGGCGAGCACTGGCACGGCTCACCGGCGGAACCCACCGGGACCGAGTACATCCGGGTCGCCCCGGCGAGCTGCGGCACCCTGCGCCGTGCCTGGTTCGGCCTCGGCACGCTGCTTCAGCTGATCTTCCTGTACATCCCGCTGGTCATCGGCGGCGTCTACATGCTGTTCACCGAGGTACCGGCGATCGGCAAGCGACTCGACCCCACGACGGTCGCGCTCGGCTGGTCGCAACTGCTGCCCGACGCGCTGCTGCTCTCCCTCGCGCTGTTCTTCGGGTTCGTCGTCCTCGGGCTGGCGGCCCTGTGCACCCTGCCGCGCCTGGTGGGCCTCGTGGTCAGGCCCGACAGGGTCTATCCGCTCTACGGACTCCACTACGCGCTGCACCGGGCCACGGCCCGCATGACGAACGTCAAGTTCTTCGCCTGGCTCTTCGGCGACAGCTCCTACATCGTCGGTTACCTCCGCGGCATCGGCTACGACCTGTCACAGGTGGAGCAGACCGGGTCGAACTTCGGCAGCGAGGTGCAGCACGAGACACCGCTGCTGGTCACCGTCGGCAGCGGAACGATGGTGGCCGACGGCCTCTCCGTCCTCAACGCCGACTTCTCCAGCACGTCCTTCCGGCTGTCCCGGGCCTCGATCGGCGCGCACAACTTCCTGGGCAACAACATCGCCTATCCGGCCGGCGGCAGGACCGGCGAGAACTGCCTGCTCGCGACCAAGGTGATGGTTCCCCTCGACGGCGAGATCCGCGAAGGCGTCGGGCTCCTCGGCTCACCGTGCTTCGAGATCCCCCGCTCGGTGGACCGCGACACCCGCTTCGACCACCTTCGGACGGGCGACACCTTCCACCGCCGGCTGGCCGCGAAGAACCGCTACAACCTCCGCTCCATGGCACTCATGCTGGGCGTGCGCTGGCTGCACACCTTCGCGCTCACCCTGTTCGGACTCGCCTCGGTGGACCTGTACGGAGTGGCCGGACACATGGTGATCGCCGGCTACCTGGCGCTCACCCTCGCCTTCTCCACCGCCTACTTCATCCTGCTGGAGCGCTGCCTCGCGAGGTTCCGCCCGCTGCGCCCCCGGCTCTGCTCCATCTACGACCCGTACTTCTGGTGGCACGAACGCCTGTGGAAGGTGCCGGACCACTTCCTCGAGATCTTCAACGGGACCCCGTTCAAGAGCCTGGTCTGGCGGCTGCTGGGAGTACGCATCGGCCGCAGGGTGTTCGACGACGGCTGCTACCTGACCGAGCGGACCCTCGCCACCATTGGCGACGACTGCACCCTCAACGCCGGCAGCAAGATCCAGTGCCACTCGCAGGAGGACGGCACCTTCAAGTCCGACGTCACCACGCTCGGCCGTGGCTGCACCCTGGGCGTCGGTGCCCATGTGCACTACGGCGTGACCATGGGCGACGGCTCCGTGCTGGCGCCCGACTCCTTCCTCATGAAGGGCGAGGAAGTCCCCGCCGACGCCCGCTGGGGAGGCAATCCCGCGGTGGACGTACCGGACGGCAGCCGGTTCGCGGGCGTCGGCCGGATCACCCCAGCAGCAGCCGACGCCGCCACGGCGACCGCGAGTTGAGGAAGGCCATTCGATGGGAACGCGCGTGGAGACGGACCGGGACTTCTGGACCCGGACACTGACCGCCGGCGGTGCCACCGCCGTGCCCCGGTGGGTCCGGGTACCGGTGCCGGGAACGGCCGGGCACGAGACACCGGTGCCGGACGACGTGGCGCGGGCGGTGCGGGAACTGGCCTGGCAGCGGGGCCTGTCGGCCGGCGCGGTGCTGCTGGCCGCCCACCTCAAGGTGCTGTCCGCGCTCTGCGGTGAGCCGGAGGTGGTCACGGGTCACGCGACCGGTGCGGGCGGCGAGCCGCTGCCGTGCCGGGTGTCCGTCCCCGCGGGAAGCTGGGCGGCGCTGCTGGCGGCCGCCGGGCACGCCGAGGCGGAGGTGCTGGCCCACCGGGACCACCCGGTGACCGAGCTGCGGCGCGAACTCGGCCTGACGGAGCCGCCGTACGAGGTCGTCTGGGGCTCCCTCGGAGCCGACGAGACCCACGCCGACGAGACCCACGCCGACGAGGGCGTCCTGCACGTGCGCTTTTCCGACCGGGACGGCCGGCTGACCCTGCGCCTGCGGTACCGCACGGACGTCCTGGACGGCGAGGCGGCCGCCCGCATCGGCGGCTACCACCTGACCGCGCTGCGGCTGATGACGGCGGACCCGGACGCCGACCACGGCCGGCAGAGTCTGCTGTCGGCCGAGGAACACCGCGAGCAGCTGGAAGACCTGGCCGGGCCGCACCGCCCGCTGCCGGACGCCCGCGCTCACGAACTGTTCGAGCAGCGGGTACGGGCGCATCCGCAGGCCGTGGCCGCCGTGCACGGCACGCGGGAGTGGACGTACGACGAACTCAACCGGCGCGCCAACAGGCTGGCACGCGCCCTGCTGGCCAGAGGCCTGGGCCGGGAGGACGTGGTCGCCGTCGTCACCGAGCGAACCCTCGACTGGCTGGCGGCGGTGCTGGCGGTGTTCAAGGCGGGCGGTGTGTACCTGCCGATCGAACCGCACTTCCCGGCCGGCCGCATCGAGGCCACCCTGTCCCGGGCCGGATGCCGGCTGGCCCTGACCGAACCCGGCAGCACCGGCACCCTGGACCGGGCGCTGGCCGCCCTGCCGGGCGTCGAGAAGCTGCCGTTCGACACGGCGTACGCCGAACCGCACGCCGACGACGACCCCGGGATCCGTGTCGACCCCGGCCAGCTCGCCTACATCTACTTCACCTCCGGCTCCACCGGCGAGCCCAAGGGGGCGATGTGCGAGCACGCGGGCATGCTCAACCACCTCCACGCCAAGATCGACGACCTGGCGATCGGCGAGGGGACCGTGGTGGCGCAGACCGCGCCGCAGTGCTTCGACATCTCCCTGTGGCAGCTCGTCGCCCCGCTCCTGACGGGCGGACGGACCCTGCTCGTCGAGCAGGACGTGATCACGGACGTGGCCCGGTTCATCGACACCCTGGAGCGCGCCCGGGTCGGCGTGGTCCAGCTGGTGCCGTCGTACCTGGAGGTCGTCGTCTCCTGCCTGGAGCAGCACCCGCGCACCCTGCCGGACCTGCGGTGCGTGTCGGTGACCGGCGAGGCACTCAAACGGGAGCTGGTCCAGCGCTGGTTCGCGGTCCAGCCGGACATCGGGCTGCTCAACGCCTACGGTCTGACGGAGACGTCGGACGACACCAACCACGAGCTGCTGCGGGAGGTCCCCGAGCGGGTGCTGCTCGGCCGGGCCGTCGGCAACGTCCGCGTGTACGTCGTCGACGAGCACCTGTCGCTGGTCCCGCTGGGCGCCCCCGGACTGATCGCCTTCTCCGGCGTGTGCGTGGGCCGCGGATACGTCAACGATCCCGAGCGCACCCGGGAGGCGTACCGCACCGACCCGTACCGGCCCGGCGAGCGGCTCTACCTGGGCGGCGACTGGGGGCGCTGGCACCCCGGCGGCAAGCTGGAGTTCCTCGGCCGCCGGGACAGCCAGGTCAAGATCCGCGGCTTCCGGATCGAGATCGGCGAGATCGAGAACGGCCTGCTGCGGGTGGCCGGCGTCCGGGACTGCGCGGTGGTCGTCGCCGAGCGGTCCGGCGGCGGCAAGCAGCTCGTCGCCTTCTACTCCGGCAGCCGGCAGCGCCCCGAGGCCCTGCGCGAGGAGCTCGGCGCGGCGCTGCCCGCCTACATGGTCCCCGCGGCCTTCCACCGGCAGGACAGCCTGCCGCTGACCGCCAACGGCAAGATCGACAAGAAGGCCCTGACCAGGCTGGCCGAGAGCACGCCGCACGGTGACGCACACCGTACGGCCACGGACCAGCTCACCGCGACCGAGCGGAGACTGGCCGCCGCCTGGGCCGGCCTGCTCGGGGTGCCCGAGGAGGAGATCGGCCGCACCGACCACTTCTTCGACTCCGGCGGCACCTCCCTGACCGCGGTCAAGCTCAGCCTCGCCCTCGACCGCGCGGTGTCCCTGAAGGACATCACCCGGCACCCCGTCCTCGCCGACCTGGCCGCCCTCCTCGACGCCCCGGCCCGGCAGCGCCCGGAGCTGCTGCTGACCCTGGCGGACGGGAACGGCACGGCCGAGTGCGCCCTGGTGTGCTTCCCGTACGCGGGCGGCAACGCGGTCAACTACCAGCCGATGGCGAGCGCCCTGGCCGGCAGCGGCCTCGCGGTCCTCGCCGTGGACCCGCCCGGCCACAACCTGGCCGCGTCCCCCGAACCGTTCGCGCCCGTCGAGGAGGTGGCCGAACGGGTCGCCGCCGAGATCACGGCACGCGGACTGACCCGGGTCATGCTGTGGGGCCACTCCTCGGGAGCCGCCCCGGCCGTCGAGACGGCGCGCCGGCTCCAGCGGCGCGGCGTACCCGTGGAGCGGCTCTTCCTCGGCGCCCAACTGCTCGGCACCGCCGCCGGACGGCACGCCGGTGTCGCCGAACTGACGCACCTGAGCGACGCCGAGATCGCGGCGCGCCTGGCCGCGGACGGCGCTTATCCCGAACTCGCCGAACTGAACCCGCGGCACGCCGCGCACATCGCCGCCGCCTACCGGCACGACTGCGCCGAGGCCCACCGCTACTTCGGCGCGGCCCTCGAAGCCCCGCCGCCCGCCAAGCTGTCCGCCCCCCTCTCGGTGGTCGTCGCCGCCGACGACCCGCACACCGCCGGCCACGCCCGGCACCACCGGGACTGGCTGCTCCTGGCCGACCGCGTCGAACTGCTCGAACTCGCGGACGGCGGACACCACTTCCTGCGGACCCGCCCGGCCGAGGCCGCGCAGGCCGTCCTGACCACCGTCCTCCCCCTCGCCTCCTCCTGATCCGTCACACCAGGCGGTCGACCGAAAGGAACCCGAGATGCCGTTCTCCTCCCTGGCATCACCGCTCGACGTGGAGCGGCGGCCGGACAAGCCGGCACTGCTGCGCGTCGATCCGCCCGACGACCCCCCGAAGTGGGCGGCCGAGCACCGCGAGGCGCTGCGCGCGCAGGTCGCCGAGGACGGGGCACTGGTCGTCCGCGGTCTCGGACTGAGCGACCCCGGCCAGGCTGGTGCCGTCTTCAAGCACCTGGCCGGGGAACTCATGACGGAACGGGAGGCCTTCGCCCCCCGTGAGACGCACCGGCCCGGTGTGTACGCGTCCACGCCCTGGCCGGCCAACCAGCCCATGTGCATGCACCACGAGCTGAGCTACGCGCTCCAGGTGCCGGGCCTGATGCTGTTCGCCTGCCTCACCCCGCCCGGACAGGGCGGCGCGACGGCGGTCGCCGACGCCGAGGAGATGCTGCGGGCACTGCCCGCCGGACTCGTCGACCGGTTCGAGCGGGAGGGCTGGATCCTGACCCGCAGCTACAACGACGAGATCGGCGCCGGTCTCACCGAGTCCTTCGGCACCGGCGACCGCGCCGAGATCGAGCGCTACTGCCGGGCCAACGCCATCGACTTCACCTGGCAGCCCGACGGCACCCTGCGCACCGAACAGCGCCGCAACGCCGTCGTCCGGCACCCGGTCACCGGCAGGCGCTGCTGGTTCAACCAGATCGCCTTCCTCAACGAGTGGACCCTCGCCCCCGAGGTGCGCGAGTACCTGGTGGACGTCTACGGCGCCGACGGACTGCCCTTCAACACCCGCCACGGCGACGGCACCCCGATCGCCGAGGACGTCGTCCAGCTGATCAACAGCACCTACGACGCGCACACCCGGCGCGAGCCGTGGCAGGCGGGTGACCTGCTGCTCGTGGACAACATCCGCACCGCGCACAGCAGAGAGGCGTTCAGCGGAGAGCGGCAGGTGCTCGTCGGCCTGGGCGAACCCGTCCGGCCCGCCGAGGACTGCCCGGCCCTGGAGGCGAGCGAGCGATGACCGATGTGCTGTCGTCGGCCGCCCGGGCGGCCGTACCCGGGAGGCCGGCCGCGCCGACCTTCGCGGTGATCACCGGTGAGCGGGTCAAGCGCGCCCTGAGCGGCCGCGAGAAGGAACTCGTGGAGCTGATCGAGTCCGTCTACCGGCTGCACGACGCCGGAGACTCGGTCAACCCGCCGTCGTACTTCCTGCGCTTCGCCGACCGGCCGACCTCGCGGATCATCGCGCTGCCGGCCTCCCTCGGCGGGACGGTCCAGGTGGACGGCCTGAAGTGGATCTCCAGCTTCCCGGAGAACGTGACCGCCGGGCTGCCGCGGGCCTCCGCGGTGCTGGTCCTCAACGACCACGACACCGGCTACCCGTTCGCCTGCCTGGAGAGTTCGATCATCAGCGCCACCAGGACCGCGGCCTCCGCCGCCCTGGCCGCCGACTGGCTCAGCCGCGGCCGCACCCGCCCCACCCGGGTCGGGTTCTTCGGCACCGGCCTGATCGCCCGCTACCTCCACACCTTCCTGGCGGGCACCGGATGGGACTTCGACGAGATCGGTGTGCACGACCTGTCCGCCGACAGCGCCGGCGGATTCCGCGGCTACCTGGAACAGACCGGCACGGGCGCGCGGATCACCGTCCACGAGCGTGCCGAGGACCTGGTCCGCGACAGCGACCTCGTGGTCTTCGCCACCATCGCCGGCCGGCCCCACGTCACGGACCCGGCCCTGTTCACCCACAACCCGCTGGTCCTGCACGTGTCCCTGCGCGACCTCGCCCCGGAGATCCTGCTGGGCGCGGCCAACTTCGTCGACGACATCGACCACTGCCTGCAGGCCGACACCTCACCCCATCTGGTCGAACAGCTCACCGGCAGCCGTGACTTCCTGAACGGAACCCTCGGCGACGTCATGTGCGGACGGGCCGCTCCGCCGGCCGACCGCCCGGTGATCTTCTCGCCCTTCGGACTCGGCGTCCTCGACCTCGCCGTCGGCAAGTACGTCTACGACGAGGTGTCCCGGGCCGGGGACCTCTGTCTCATCGATGACTTCTTCCACGAACTGCGCCGCTACGGCTGAGGCCGTCGTCCTCGGCCCGGCACCAGGAGGCCCGCCGTGCCTGTCATCTCCGCTCCCCACGCCTTCAACGAGGGCGATCTCTTCGTCGACCTGGAGTCGATCTGCGGACACCCGCTCTACCTGAAGTGCGAGGCCTTCAACTTCGCCGGTTCCATCAAGCTGAAGGCCGCGAACGAGATGGTGGAGAACGCCGAGCGGGACGGAATCCTGAAAGCGGACTCCGTCCTCGTCGAGTCCTCCTCCGGCAACCTCGGCGTCGCGCTCAGCATGATCGCCGCGAGCAAGGGTTACCGGTTCCTGTGTGTGACGGACTCCCGTTGCAACCTGTCGACCAGGCTCCTGATGGAGGCGCTCGGCAGCGAGGTGCACATCGTGGCCGACCAGGACTCCAACGGCGGGTTCCTGGGCACCCGGATCGAGTACGTCCGCTCGCTGTGCGCGTCGGACGACCGGTACGTCTGGCTCAGCCAGTACACCAACGCGGGCAACTGGACGGCGCACTACCGCACGACCGCCCCGGAGATCGCCCGCCGGTTCCCCGAAGTGGACGTCCTGTTCGTCGGCGCGGGCACCACCGGAACCCTGATGGGCTGCGCCCGCTACTTCCGCGAGTGGCACCGGCCGGTGCGGATCGTGGCCGTGGACGCGGCGGGCTCGGTGGCGTTCGGCGGCGAACCGGGCCGCCGGATGATCCCGGGCCTCGGCATGAGCATGCGCCCGCCGCTGCTCGACGAGTCACTCGTCGACGAGGTGATCCAGGTGGAGGAGCCGGACACCATACGGATGTGCCATCGCATGGCCCGGCACGGCTTCCTGTTCGGCGGCTCCACCGGGACCGTGGTCAGCGGGGCGACGGACTGGCTGTCCCGGCAGGACGCCGGTGACCTCACCGCGGTCGCCATCGCGCCGGACCTCGGCGAGCGCTACCTCGACACCATCTACCAGACCAACTGGCTCCAGGACCTGTACGGCGACCGGATACTGGCCGCCGAGGAGGGCGACCGGGTGCCCCGCACCGGTGACGCCGACGAGGTGCTCGACACCAGGAACACCGCACCGCCGAAGCCGCTGCACCGGGAGCCCAAGTCCGCCTCCCGCGCACCGGCCCGCCGGCGCAGCACCTGACGGCCGCACCCGGCGGCACGTCACGCCGAAGCGCAGCCCCTCGGAGACGCCCGCGCGGCGCCACCCGAGGGGCCGCGGCGTGTCCGCGTCCGGGCGACCGGGTCCTGCTCAGCAGCACCAGAGCTGCGTTGCCGATCAGGTGGGCGGTGTTCTCGTACCCGGCGAACAGGATCAGGAAGGTCAGCGACATCAACTCGTCCTCGCTTTGCCGGTCTTCCTCGTCCCGTACGGCGATCACCGCGGAGAGCAGGTCGTCGGCGGGCTCGGCACGCTTGCGGGTGAGCCGCGGGGCGACCAGGGCCTGGCGCACGTCCTGGTACCGCGTCACCAGCCGGCCGGCGGCCCGTCGGTGCCGGCGGCCCGGTGCACGGGCCCGGCCTCCCGCAGCCTGGCGTACCCGGCATACATGTCCCGACCCTGGACAGTGCGTGCGGGGCCGGCCGGTCGGTCACCCGGCGGCCGGGGTTCCGTCGGCCGCGTCGGTGGAGCGCAGCAGCCGCAGGAACGCCTTGACGCCCGCGATGATCTCCTGGTTGTCGGTGAGTTGGTTCACCGTGGACTCGAACTGCCTGCCCAGCGCCGTGATCCTGCGGTCCGCCTCCTCCGCCCGCTCGTAGGTGCTCATGGTCAGCGCGTCCACGGTGCGGCGCAGTTCGGCGAGGGCCCGGTACTGTTCCTCCGCCTTCTCCTCCAGGACCCGCGTCCCGGCCTCGGCGCGGTTCAGCCGGGCCTGCACTTCGACGACGTCGTCCCGCGGATACGTGACGTCCTTCAGGAGAGTGCCCAGGCGCCTGCGGAGCTGGCCGAAGTACGCGCCGGCCGGTCGGAAGAAGGTGCTCAGCAGGAAGAACGCGGCGCACCAGTACCCCGTGAACTCGCCCGTCGCCCAGGTGACGGCGACGACGACCGCCGCCGTCAGGACGTGCCCCGCGACCGCCGTCCGGAGCATGGCGCGGGCGATGCGCGCGGCCTCGGCGTCCCGGGCCGCCGGGACCTGGATGCCCTTCTCCCGGCTGACCGCGATCTCGGCGAGCACCGCATGTGCCCGGAAGTACAGGTTCCAGGGCAGGGTGAGCAGGAGCAGTAGCCACAGCAGGCTCAGCACACCCGCCCCCACGGCGAACACCACGGCGGTCGGTGCCCCCGCCGCGTACGCGAGAACCAACGCCGCGGCCGCCGTCACGACGGCCGCCACCGCTGCGAGAAATCTCCCCATGCCCCGGTCTCCGTCTCCTGTCCGCACGCCGACACGGCCCATCGTCCCCGCCCCGACGCGGGGCGGCATGAGTAGCCGTACTCAGGGGAACGGCGCGCACGGGGGTTTCTCGACGCCGACGAAGTCGCCGGCCCGGCGAAGGAGTTCGAGGAGCCGACCGAACCCGGGTCGGCGTTGGCCGTCCACGTTCGACTCGGACACGCCAGCCCGGCGAAAGGCCGCGCGCGGTGGCCCGGCGGCGCGTGGCGGAATTCGGTTGCCGCGGGCTGGCGAGCCCGGTGAGGTGTATCCATGGACGGCGGCACGGAACAGGTGCGACGGGCAGGGCCGGGACGAACCCGTGCGACCACGCGGCAACCGGCCGCATGGCAGCGGTCGGCGGTGCTCGGGGCCCTGATGCTGGCCGCCTTCACCTTCAATACCGCCGAGAACCTCCCGGTCGGCCTTCTGGAACTCATCTCCGCGAGCCTTCGGGTGTCGCTGTCGGCGGTCGGTCTCCTGGTCACCGGCTACGGCCTGACGGTCGCCGTCGCCTCGGTGCCGATCGCGCACGTCGTGCGGGCCGTGCCCCGGCGGCACGTCCTCACGGCGCTGCTGGCCGCGCTCGTCGTGTCCAGCCTGGTCGCGGCGCTGGCGACCTCCTACTGGCCGCTGCTCGGGGCGAGGCTGCTGACCGCGCTCGCCCAGGCGCTGTTCTGGGCCGTGACGGGGCCGGTCGCGGTGGGCCTGTTCGCGCCCCGGGTGCGCGGACGCGTGGTCGGGGCGCTGTCCGTCGCGGGTTCGCTCGCCCTCGTGCTGGGTGTGCCCGCCGGGGCGTGGCTGGGCCGGCAGAGCGACTGGCGGGTGCCCGTCGCCGTACTCGCGGCCTCGGGCCTGCTCTCGCTGCTGACCATCGCCGCGCTGCTGCCGACCTCGCGGCCGCAGGACGAGCCCGCCGCCTACGCGACCAGGCCCGACGTCCGCCGGTTCAGGACGGTGCTGACGGCCGGGACGCTCTCCGCGACGGGGGCGTTCGCCGGGTTCACGTACCTCGTGCGGTTCCTGGGCGAGGTCAGCGGCTTCGCCACGGGTACGACCGACCTCCTGTTCGTGGTGTTCGGTGCCGCCGGCCTGGCCGGGGTGAGCGTCACCGGGGCGTTCCTCGACCGCTTCCCGTACTCCGCGCTGCCCGCCGCCGTGGCCACGCAGGCGGTGGGCATGCTCGGCCTGTACACGGCCGGCGGGAATCCGGCGGGGGCGGTGGTGTCCCTGGTGCTCATGGGCGGTGCGCTCGGGCCGGTGTTCATGACCGCGCAGAACGAGATGCTGCACTGCGCCCCGGGCCGCACCGACCTCGCGCTCGCGGCGAACTCCGGCTCCTACAACGCCGGCATCGCGGCGGGCGCCGCGCTCGGCGGACTGATCCTCTCGCTCGCCGGCGTACGGGGCACCTTCCTCGCCGGCGGACTGCTCAGCGCCGGGGCCTGTGCGGTCCTGCTCGGCAGGACAGGCGGCCCCCGCCCAACGGCGGGATAGGGTGCACCCATGGAAAGGATCTTGGCGGTGGGAGTCACCGGTGCGGGCAAATCCACGCTCGCCAGGACCTTGAGCAGCCGTCTGAGCCTGCCGTACCACGAGATGGACGCGCTGTACTTCAACGGCCCCGGCTGGGCCGTCAATGACAAGCTGACCGAGGACGTGTCACGGCTGACCGCCGGGCCGCGCTGGATCATCGACTCGCTCGGCTATCCGGAAGTCCGTGACCTGCTGTGGGACCGGGCCGACACCGTGATCTGGCTGGACTATCCCAGACGCGTCGTCATGCCCCGCGTTCTGTACCGGTCCCTGCGGCGCACCGTCACCCGCGAGGTCCTCTTCGGCGGCAACAGGGAAACCTGGACGGGCTGGCTGAGCCGCGAACACCCGGCCTGGTGGGCCTGGTCGCACCACGGATCCCGCCGTACCGAGGTCGAGCGCCGTGTCCGCGATCCCCGCTTCGCTCCGCTCGACACCCTCCGCTTCGGCCACCCCGATGACACGGCGGCCTGGCTGGCATCCCTGTGACGACGCCGGCTCAGGGCTCCCGGACGAGCGGCCGTGCGGGGTGCCGACGTGCGAACTTCTCGACGGCCGCCGGGGTGACGGGGGTGAAGAAGTTGACGAGGTTGCCGTCGGGGTCGCGGAGCAGCAGCGACCGGTTGCCCCAGGGCATCGTGGTGGGTCCGCTGACGAAGTCGGTGACGACGCCGGTCAGGTCGCGGTGGACGCGGTCCACGTCGTCGACGAGGAACTCGGTGATCACGCTGTGGTTGTCCGCCGGCCGGGCGGAGCCCGGGGCGAACAGCGGGACGGTGCGGGTGCCCGCGATCGCGAGGACCGCGCCCGCGGTGTGAAGCTCGGCGAAGTCCTCGGTGGCCCACGTCGCCCGCGCCCCGGTGGCCCGCTCGTAGAACGCGACGAGGCGTGCCACGTCGCCGGTGATGATGCGGATCGAGACGAATTCCATGGAAGCTCCCTGGCCGTGCGGCTGTACTGAAGGCGTGCACTGCGCAGGCTAGGAGAAATAGGGGACAGAATCGGTCCGGTATTTTGCGTTAGGTTGGGCGCATGTCCCGACCCACCGGCCGTGTACTGACACTCCTGGAGCTGCTGCAGTCGGGCGGCACCCGGACCGTCGCCGAACTCGCCGACCGGCTCGGCGTCGAGGGACGCACCGTGCGGCGGTACGTGGACCAGTTGATCGACCTGGACATCCCCGTGGAATCGGTGCGCGGCCGCTACGGCGGCTACCGGCTCGCGCCCGGCTACCGCCTGCCTCCCCTGATGCTCAGCGACGACGAGGCGCTGGCCGTGCTGCTCGGCCTCATCGCCGGCCGCCGGGCAGGGCTGACGACGGCGCAGCTCACGGCAGGCGAGACCGCGGCGGCGAAGATCCGGCGGGTGCTGCCCAAGCACACCGCCCGTCGCCTCGACGCCCTCCTGGAGGCACTCGCCTTCACGGACCGGCCCGGGGAGTTCGACACCCCGGACGCCGGCGTCCTGCTCACCGTCGCCGACGCGGTGCGCCACCGCCGGCCCGTCGCCGTTCGCTACACCGACCGCGAAGCACGGCGCAGCGAACGCACACTGCACCCGTACGGGATCGTCGCCCACGCCGGCCGCTGGTACGTCACCGGCAAGGACGCCGGGATCGGCGAGGACCGCACCTTCCGGCTCGACCGCATCGCGGACGCGCGGACCCTGCCCGGCTCCTTCGAACCGCCCGCGGGCCTCGATCCGGCACAGCGTCTGCTGTCAGGGTTCGCCACGGCCGACTACCGGCACGCGGTGACCCTGAGGATCCACGGGACGGCCGAGCAGATCCGCGCCCGCCTGCCCGCCGGCGTCGCGATCCTTCAGGAGGCCGAAGACGGGCACGAGCCCGCGGCGGGCCGGGACCGGGCGGCCGAGCGCTGGCTGCGCGTCGAGCTGCGGGCGGAGCGGCTCGACTGGTTGCCCCCGCTCCTCGCCTCACTCGACCGGCCGTTCGTCATCGAGCGCCCCGGCGAACTGCGCGACCTCGTCGTCGCGCACGCCGACCGCGTGGCCTCCTGCGCCCGCCGGGCCGAACCGCCAGGGACCAGCTGACCGAGCCGGGCACGACGCGCCGCCTTCTCCGCGGTGTCGGAACCGGCGGGCTCCCGCGCGCCCGGCCCCCTCCGGTGCGCCGTACCGCCGCAGCGGGCGCCGCCGCGGGTCAGCCCGCGTTGATGACCAGGCATTTGACCTGCGTCCAGTCCTCCAGGTAGTCGGGGCCCATGGACCGGCCGAAGCCGCTGTGCCGGTAGCCGCCGAAGGGGGCGCCGATGGCCCCGGCGGCGCCTTCGCCCACCGCGTCGCCTTCCTCGCCCTGGCCTCCCTGTGCCTGTGCGCCTGCTTCCTGGCCCTCCGCGTCAGCGACCGCCAGGTCCGGGAGGGGTACGGCAGCGCCCCGTCCGCTGCCCACGAGCGGCCCTCGCGACGGGGGCACGCGCCGGCCGGCAACGAACCGGATCCGAGCCCATGACCCCTCTGGGCGGTTCCCGGCCAGGTTCCGTGTCCTCTCACCGAACCGAGCCGCAGCGGGCCGTTGACGTACAGATTCGAACGCATGGCGGACAGTAACCGACATTTCACCCTGTTTCCCGTCCTGATGCGCTGAGATGACCTGATTCGGCGCAACCGGCGGGAGGGGGGCGGACATGGACACGTTTGCCGAGTCGGGTCTGGCTTGTTCGGCGACCGTAGCGGGCCGGGAGGCCTGCCGGTGTGGCGCGGCTGTCGGCGCTGACGGGCCGAAGGCCGCCGAGGAGAGATTCCGCGGCCTGCTGGAGGCGGCACCCGACGCCATGGTGATCGTGGACGACACCGGAACCATCCGACTCGTCAACGCCCAGACCGAGGCCCTCTTCGGCTACGGACGCGAGGAACTCCTGGACCGCCCGGTCGAGTTGCTGATGCCGCACCGTTTCCGTGGCCAGCACACGGTGCACCGCGGCGGATACGCCGCCAACCGCCAGGTCCGTCCGATGGGCGTGGGACTCGACCTGCACGGGCTGCGCAAGGACGGCACCGAGTTCCCCGTCGAGATCAGCCTCAGCCCGCTGGAGACCGCGGACGGACTGCTGGTCTCCGCCGCCGTCCGTGACGTCAGCGACCGCAAGGCGGCCGAGGCCCGCATCAACGAACTCGCCGCGCTCGTCGAGTCGTCCCAGGACGCGATCCTGGCGAAGACCCTCGACGGCTACATCACCTACTGGAACGCGGCAGCCCAGCGGCTGTACGGCTACACGGCCGAGGAGGCCATGGGCCGGCACGTGTCGCTGCTGTCCCCGCCCGAACTGCGCGGCGAGATCAGCGCACTCCTGGAGCGGCTGCTGCACGGCGAGAAGGTCGAGCACTTCGAGACGCTCCGGATGACCAAGGGCGGCGGTCTGCTGGACGTGGACGTCACACTCTGGCCGACCCGGGACACCGACGGCACGGTCGTCGGGGCGTGCGCCATCGTGCGGGACATCAGCGACCGCAAGCGCGCGGAGGCCGAACTGACCGCGCTGTACGAGCAGCAGCGGCACATCGCGCTCACCCTTCAGCGCAGCCTCATGGGCACGCCGCCCGCGATCCCCGGCCTGGCCACGGCGAGCCGCTACCGGCCGGCCACGCAGGGCGCGGGAGTGGGCGGTGACTGGTTCGACCTCATACCGCTGGGCGCGGGCCGGGTCGGCGTCCTCATCGGGGACGTGATGGGCCGCGGACTCGAAGCCGCCGCGGTGATGGGCCAGTTGCGCTCGGCCGCGCACGCCCTGGCCAAGACCGGCATGCAGCCCCGGCAGCTGATGCAGGCCCTCGACACCTGCGTCGAGGACCTCGACGTGCCGGACCAGCTGGTGACCTGCTGCTACCTCACCATAGCCCCGGACACGGGCACGGTGACCGTCTGCTCCGCCGGTCACCTGCCGACCCTGGTGGCCACCCCCGGCGGCACCGTCGACAGACTCCCGGCGCCAGTCAACGCCCCGCTCGGGGTGGGGGACGTCCTCTACGAGCAGTCGTCGACGGCCGTGCCGCCCGGCGCCACCCTCATCCTCTACACCGACGGCCTGGTCGAGACGCCCGGCAGCGACATCGAGTTCCGGATCGCCGAACTCACCTCGGTGCTGGGCGGGTTCTTCACCGCCCCGCCGAGTCTGGAGACCGCCGCCGATCACGTCCTGACCCGGCTGCTGCCGGAGGCCGACAGCCACGACGACGATGTGACGCTCCTGCTCGCCCAACTGCCGGCCGCACCCCCGGCGGCCGTCACGACCGACCTCCTGGCCGTCCCCTCGTCGGTGCCCGAGGGCCGTGCGTTCCTCAGCAAGGCGCTGCTCTCCTGGGACTGCACGGGCCCGGTGGACGAGGCCCTCCTGCTGCTGTCCGAGACCCTCACCAACGCCGTGCAGCACGCCGAGGGCCCCATCGGTCTGCACCTGTGCCGCACCGCCACCGAACTCACCGTCGAGGTCAGCGACCGCAGCCCGCACCTGCCCCAGCCCCGTATCGCGGCCGGGGACGAGGAGTCGGGCCGCGGCCTGTTCCTGGTCCGCACCCTCGCCGACACCTGGGGCGTGCGTCCCACCGACGAGGGCAAGACGATTTGGTTCACGCTGCGGCTGTGACACGGCCCGGTCGGGATGCCCGACCGGCGGTCTCGCCCCCCGGCCCCGGGGCCGGCGTCAGCCGTCCGGCTGTTGCTTCGGCGGGGCCACGAGGCGGTGGGGCAGGCCCAGTTCACGCCCGGTGACCATCTCGGACTCGATCCGGACGAACACCGGTTCGCTGATCGGCAGCCATGAGTGGGGGCCGGCCTGCGACAGCCGTGCCCGCTCCGCGGGATCGCTCACCACCGCGGCCCGTCCGGTGACGACCACGCTCCAGCCGGACCGGTTCTCGGCGTCGATCTCGTCCGCCTCGAAGGCCACCACCACGCCTCCGATCGCACGGACCAGATCCGACCCAGCGGCGGTGCACAGCAGCACCGAGGCATCCGTGTCCAGCGCGAAGTTGACCGGAAGGACCGCGGGCAGTGCCTGCTGGGTGTAGACCACCCGACCGACCGGCACCTTGGCGAGCAGGCGAAGGCACTCCTGGCGGTCGAGTGCGCGAAAGCCGTCGTTCGGGGGCATCCGTCCATACTCCTCCTGGCGTGTTCGGGGCTGTAGGGCCGACAGGCCCTATCTCGGGCCCGCCCCGCACGTACTCACGGACCGCGCCGGCCGGCGTGCGCGGCTCGTACGGCTCGTGCGTGAGCGGGCATCGCTGCTGCCCGCCTGCCGTCACGTGTCCTGCCCGGCCAGTTCGATCTCGGCCCAGATGGTCTTGCCGCCCGGCTCGTGACGGGTGCCCCAACGCGAGGCGAGCTGGGCGACCAGCAGCAGGCCGCGGCCGCCCTCGTCATAGGTGCGGGCCCGGCGCAGGTGCGGGGCGGTGCCGCTGGCGTCGGAGACCTCGCAGATCAGCGTCGCGTCCCGGATCAGCCGCAGCTGGACGGGCGGCTGCCCGTAGCGGATCGCGTTGGTGACGAGTTCGCTGACCACCAGCTCGGTGGTGAACGCCGCCTCCGGCAGGTGCCAGGCCTCCAGCCGGGCCAGCACCTGGGTGCGGGCGTCGGTCACCCGGGCCGGGTCGAAGGGCACGTCCCAGGTGGCGACCCGGCCGGCGTCCAGCACCCGGCTGCGGGCGACGAGCAGGGCGACGTCGTCCTCGGGCTGCGGGGGCAGCAGCCTCCGGGTCAGGTCGTCGCACAGCTCCTCCAGCGGTCGGCAGGCGGCCCGGTCGAGCAGACGGCGCAGCCGCGCCAGGCCACTGCCCACGTCGTGCCCGGTGTTCTGGACCAGGCCGTCGGTGTACAGCACCAGGAGGCTGCCCGCGGGCAGCTCCCGCTCGACGGTCTCGAAGGGCAGCCCTCCCACGCCCAGCGGCGGCCCGGGCGGTACGTCGAGGAAGTCCGCCGGGCCGTCCGGGCCGACGAGCGCGGGTGGCGGATGCCCCGCGCTGGCGGCCGTGCACCGGCGCGAGATGGGGTCGTAGACCACGTACAGGCAGGTGGCGACGAGATCGGTACAGGGATCGAGGTCGGACTCGTGGCCCGCCGTGCTGTCCTCCTCGGCCGCCAGGTGCGAGACGAGGTCGTCAAGGTGGGTGAGCAGTTCGTCGGGGGGAAGCTCGACGTCGGCCAGCGTGCGCACCGCGGTCCGCAGCCGCCCCATGGTGGCCGACGCCCGCAGCCCGTGCCCCACCACGTCGCCCACCACCAGCGCCACCCTGGCGCCCGAGAGCGGGATCACGTCGTACCAGTCACCGCCCAGCCCCGCCCGGGTACGGGCCGGAAGGTAGCGATGGGCCACCTCGACCGCGTCCTGGGCCGCGAGCCGGTGCGGCAGGAGGCTGCGCTGCAGGGCCAGCGCGGTGTCGCGTTCGAGGGTGTAGCGGCGGGCGTTGTCCACGGCCACGGCGGTGCGCGCGGCGATCTCCTCGGCCAGCAGCAGGTCGTCGTGGGTGAACGGCTCCGCACGCCGGTGCCGGACCAGGACCGCCACGCCGAGGGTGATGCCGCGGGCGCGCAGCGGAACGACCATGATCGAGTGCATCCGGAACTTGCGGACCACCCCCGCCCGCTCGGGATCGGCCCCCACCCAGTCCCGGATCGCCTCGTCCTCGGCGTTGTGCAGCGAGGGCCGGCCGGTGGCCAGGCAGCGGACAGGGGGCGCGGACGCGGGGTAGGCGTCGGCGTCTCCCGGCTCGATCACCGCCTCGGGCGTCCCGGGCAGCACGGACTGCTGCGCCGCCCGCCGCAGCAGGACCATGCCCGTGGCGGACTGTTTCGGCTCGACGCCGCGGCACAGGGAGTCGAGCAGGTCGACGGTGACGAAGTCGGCGAGCCGGTCCACCGTGACGTCCGCCATCTCCTGCGCCGTGCGCATCACGTCCAGCGTGCTGCCCAGCTGGGCGCTGACGTCGTTGAGCAGCGTGAGCCGTTCCCGCGCCAGGAACTGTTCGCTGACGTCCAGCGCGGACACCTCCACGTGCCGCACCTGCCCCGCCGGTGTGACCAGCGGGGAGACGGTGACGGACCAGACCTTCTCGGGGCCGTCCGGCCGGGCCCGGCCCCGCAGGTGGAGCTCCTCGGGCACACCCGTCGCCAGGACCCTGCCCATGCCGTCCTCGACCCGGTGGCACAGGTGCGCGGGCAGGATGTCGGTGACCCGCTGGCCGCGCATCCGCTCCTCGCACAGACCCAGCTCGCGCACGGCACCGGCGCTCGCCCGCACCGCCCGCAGGGAGCCGTCGTACACCATCACGGGCAGCCGGCACTGGACGAACGCCTCGTCGCCCGTGACCTCCTCCGGCGGCGACGGCTCCGGTCGCGTCACCACCAGAAGCCGCTGGGCGCGGCCCGCTCCGTCGACCGACGGATACGCCCGCACCCGCACCGCCACGGGCCGGCCGTCCCGGTGCCGGAGCAGGGCCGTCGTCGCGGCCCCGCTCAGGGCCGCGAGGCCGTCCCCGGTGCCGTCGTCCGATGCGATCAGACGAGTGACAGGGCTGCCGACGGCCTCCTGACAGGGGTAGCCCAGCAGCCGCTCGGCGCCCGCACTCCACCCGGTCACGACTCCCCGGTCGTCGACGACCGCCGTGGCCGGGTCCGCCGGATCGGGCGCTACGGCTCCGCTCCCGCCGAGTGGGTTGGCATCACGCATGCCGGTCACCGCCCGTTCTGCCGGCTCGGCCGCCGTGGCCCCGGACGAACGCCGGACGGTCATGGAACGTCCGAGGCGGCCGGTCTCACCGCATCGACCTTGTTCCTCGTTTGTGTCGTCTTCGTCTCTATCGTTCTCCACTCGCTCCCGTGCGTCACTTCCATCGCCGCCGATGCCGCGATCGGGGAGGTGAGGGATGCGGCCCGGCCGGCGCCCGGGAGCGGACCGGACGCTTCGGCGGCGACACGGGGTGCTGAAGGGGGCACGTGGCGTGGCGGACGGGTTGCTCCGGCCCCGTGGCCCGGAGCCGGGATCCTGCGCGTCCTCAGCTGGTCTTGTGGCCCCACCGGGGTCCCACGAGCTCCCACTGCCTGTCCCACTCGTCGATGCGGCGCCGGTCGAGCCGCCGCCGGGCGACCGCGCCTGCCGCGAACACCACACCGCCGAGAGCGGCCGCCGCCGCCGCGCCCAGGAAGCCCGACTCGATCGCCGCTTCCGCGGGGTCCGGCGGCGCCGGGGTCAGACGGCCCTGGCCGTCCTGCCAGACCGTGACCTCGGACCCTGCCTTGAGGCCGGCGTGCACCAGGGTCCGGCCGGTGTGCGTCCGGCCGTCGGGTGCGGTCCAGCGCACCGTCGTCACACGGCGCTCGGTCGTCGTGCCGATCGCCGGGGTGGCGCGCGGCACGTCGTCGAGGAGCACGGCGCGGACGGACTGCCGTTCGGCCCGCAGCTGTGCGAACGCCTCGTCCGCGGCGTGGGCCGTCACCAGCCCGGTGACGGCACCGCCCGCGGCGAAGACCGCCCATACGGCCAGCACGATCCAGGACTCCACGATGTCGTCGTGGCGCCGCAGCGGGTTGCTCCGCCACCGCCACAGCCATTTCCTCGCGTACTTGCCCCTGGGCATCGGTCCGCACCTTCTTCATGTCGTCGTGGTGACATCCCTGAAGGTGACAGCCGGCGCGGTGGCCGGGCATGAGCCGAACAGGGGCGGTCACAGGGCCACTTGGCACCGGCTCCACGGCCTGACGGTGCGTGGCGGCACTCGCCCGGCGACCCCATACGGTCTGAACGGCCCTTGCCCATGGGCCGTTCGGCGGTTGCCCGGGTTCCATCGGCATCTGCTGGGGGCGGCGGCGTACGGGAAGCATCGTCCGAAGAATCCGCTGCGCGGTGTCGAACGGTGCTGCCACCACACCGCCTGCCGTGGGAAGGAGAGGTACGACCATGACCCTGCGTCACATAGTCGTCGGCGTCGACGGCTCCATGACCTCTGTGCGAGCTCTGGACCGGGCCGCGGCCGAGGCCGTCCGGCACGGCGTCACGCTGCGCGTGCTGTATGCGGTTCCCGACCGCGACGAGGCCGAACCGGTCCTGGGCTACGCCGTCTCGCGCCTCAGCGAGCGGCATCCGGGGCTGTCCGTCGAGACCGTCGCGGCCGAGGGGGGCGTGGCGCACGCCCTGGCGCGCGAGAGCGAGGGCGCCACCCTCACCGTGGTCGGAACACGCGGCCTGGGCACGGTCGCGGGCTCGGCGTTCGGCTCGGTGAGTCTGCGGCTGGCCGCGCTGGCCCACGGACCGCTCCTGGTCGTCCGCGGGGACCACCGCTGCGACGAGGGCCGGCCCGTGCTGCTGGGCCTCGCCGACGACTCGGACGTGCGGGCGGCGGAGTACGCCTTCCAGGAGGCCGAGCGGCGCGGCGTGAGCCTGCGTGTCCTGCATTCCTGGAGCCACCGGCACGTCACCCCCGAGCTGCCCTCCCTCATGGCGGTGCGCAGCCCCGGCCAGGAGCGGATGGTGCGGGAGAGCCTGGCCGAGGACGCCGTGACGCACTTCGCCCTCAGCCACCTGGAGGACCAGTATCCCGAGGTCGTCGTGGAGTCCCACACGGTCCGTTCCGCGCCCGCTCCGGCACTGCTGGCGGCGTCCGCGGAAGCCGCCGTGGTGGTCGTCGGCGCCCACCGCCGCACCGGTGTGTTCGGACCACGCCTCGGCCCGGTCACCCACCTGCTGTTGCACCGGTCGCACTGCCCCCTGATCGTCGTACCGGAGGGATGACCCCCGCACGGCTGACGGCCTTTCGCACATGACCGGAGCGGCACCGCGAGGAAGCGGTGCCGCTCCGGTCGTTCGACGTCGGCGTCAGGCCGGGCGGGAGCCCTCGTCGGCGGTGTCGCCGTCCGTGCCGTGGGACTGCGGGCGTCCGCCGCGCCACGGCGGGGTGGCCGCCCGGCGTCCGTCGCTCCAGGCCTCGGCGGCCCGGTCCGTCTGGCGGCGCAGTCGGTCCTGGAGCCGGTCGACGGCCTCCGTGGCCGTGGCCTCCCCGGGCACCGTGACGACCACCTGACGGCCGCCGATGTGCAGGTCGGCCGTGGCCGACCACGGGTGGCCGGCGTGGTGGGCGACCGCGCGCAGGATGCGCACCTCGCCGCTGACGGCGGGCAGCCCCGGCCTGCTCAGCACGGCGTCGATCTTCGTCCGGGCGTACGCCAGGGTCTCCTGGTCGGCGGTGCCGTCGGAGCGCAGCTCGACGGCGGGCGTCGTCCGGGTGTGGTCGGTGGTCATGCGGTTCTCCTTGAGTCGGTTCAGGCGGTGGTGTCCGGCAGCCACAGATCGGGGCCGAACACCTCGTAGCGGATGCGGCGTGCGGGCACGCCGGAGCGCAGCAGCTGCCCCCGTACGTCCCGCATGAAGGGGAGCGGACCGCACAGGAACACCGTTGCGTTGTCGGGGAGTTCGATGTGGCTCAGGTCCATCGGGCCGGTGCGCGCGTCGGGTTCCTCCGGTCCGGGGCGCTCGTACCAGAAGACGGCGCGGGCGCTCGGCAGCCGGGTGACGAGGTCGTGCGTCTCGGCGCGCAGGGCGTGCTCGGTGGGGGAGCGGTCGGCGTGCAGGACCAGGACCCGGCGGATCGAGCGGAGGCCGGCCAGGTGGGCGAGGATGCCGGTCATGGGGGTGCAGCCGATGCCCGCCGAGACCAGGACGACGGGCGTGGTGGTGTCCACCGGGTCGTCGAGGAAGACGTCACCGAACGGCGCGGACAGCAGCAGCTCATCGCCCTCGTGGACGGTGTCGAACAGCAGGTTGGAGACCTCCCCGTCCGGATCGCCGGCGTGCCCCGTGACCCGCTTCACGGTGATCCGCCGCAGTCCGTCCCCCGGGTCCGAGGAGAGGCTGTACTGGCGCAGCTGGTGCACCCCGTCCGCCATGCACACGCGGACGCTGACGTACTGGCCCGCGCGGGCACGCGGGATGCGTTCGCCGTCCGCCGGCCGCAGCACGAAGGAGACGGCGTCGGGGGTCTCGGTACGGCGTTCGACGACCGTCCAGGGCCGCCAGATCCCGCCGGGCTGGACGCCCGCGTCCTGGTAGAGGAGCGCCTCCCGGCTGATCAGGGCACCGGCCATGAGCCAGTACACCTCGTCCCAGGCGGCCGCCACCTCCGGGGTGACCGCGTCCCCGAGGACCTCGGCGATCGCGCCGAACAGGTACTTGTGCACGATCGTGTACTGGTCGTCGGTGACGCCGACCGCGGCGTGCTTGTGCGCGATCCGGGACAGCAGCTGGTCCGGCCGGGTCCCGGGGTTCTCCAGCAGCGCGCCCGCGAACGCGGCGATCGCACCGGCCAGCGCACGGCGCTGCTCCCCGCTCGCCTGGTTGCCGCGGTTGAACATGCCGTCGAGCAGCTCCGGCCGGTCATGGAACATCGTGGCGTAGAAACGGGTCGTGATCTCGTCGAGCGCTCCGGCCACGGCGGGCAGGGTGGCGCGTACCAGGGCGGCGGATTCCGCGGACAGCATGGGGTCTCCCGGACGGGGTGGACGATGGGAAGGAGGCGACGGCGTCGCCGTGGGACGGCGCCCTGCGGACCGGCGGTCGGGCACCGCCGGGGCGGGCTACGAGCTGCGCCCGTAGTAGGCGGCCCGCATGAGCTGCTGCATGTCGTCGAGCATGGGCATCCGAGGGTTGGCGGGCGCGCACTGGTCCTCGAAGGCGTTCAGGGCCTGCTGGGGCAGCGCGTCGAGGAAGGACCGCTCGTCGACGGCGAGAGCCTGGAACGACGGCTCGATGCCCACGGCGTCCCGGAGCCGCTCCACCGCCTTGGCCAGCGACTCGACTCCCTCCGCCGGGGTGGCGGCCGGCAGGCCGAGGGCGCGGGCGATGTCCTGGAAGCGCTCGGGCGCACGGTAGTGCTCGTACTTCGGCCAGCCGGTGAGCTTCGTGGGGACGGTGCCGTTGTAGCGGATGACGTGCGGCAGCAGGACCGCGTTGGTGCGGCCGTGCGCGATGTGGAAGGTGGCGCCGAGCGTGTGGGACATGGCGTGGACGATGCCGAGGAAGGCGTTGCCGAAGGCCATGCCGGCGATGGTGCCTGCGTTGTGCATCTTCTCCCGTGCCTCGGGCCGGTTCGCCCGGTCGTTCACCGCCGCCTCGATGTTCTCGAAGATCAGCCGGATCGCGTGCAGGGCGAGGCCGTCGGTGAAGTCGTTGGCGTAGACGGACACATACGCCTCGATGGCGTGGGTGAGGGCGTCGAAGCCGCTGTCGGCCGCCAGCGCCTGCGGGAGTTCGGTGGTGAGCAGCGGGTCGATGATGGCCACGCTGGGCGTGAGCGCGTAGTCGGCCAGCGGGTACTTCTTGCCGGTGGCCGGGTCGGAGATCACCGCGAACGGGGTGACCTCGGCGCCCGTGCCCGACGTGGTGGGGACGCACACCAGGCGGGCGAGCTTCCCCAGGACGGGAAAACGGAAGGCGCGCTTGCGGATGTCGGAGAACTTGTGCCGCATGTCGGCGAAGTCGACGTCTTTGCCCTCGGCCTGCTGTTCGTACAGCAGCCACATCACCTTGGCCGCGTCCATCGGGGATCCGCCGCCCAGGGCGATGATGGTGTCCGGGCGGAAGTCGCCCATGAGGCGGGCGCCGCGCCGGACGGAGTCGATGCTGGGTTCGGGTTCGACGTTGTCGATGACCTGGATGGTGACCGGGTCCCGGCGCCGCCGCAGCACGCGCTCGACCCGGTCGACGAGCCCGAGGCGGGTCATCGTCGCGTCGGTGACGACGGTGACGCGGTGGACGTCCGGCATCGAGGTCAGGTAGCGGATGGACTGCGGCTCGAAGTAGACCTTCGGCGGGACCTTGAACCACTGGAGGTTGTTGCGGCGCACGGAGACTCGCTTGACGTTCAGCAACTGGGCGGCGGAGACGTTGTTGGACACCGAGGTGCTGCCCCAGGAGCCGCAGCCGAGCGTCAGCGACGGCAGCAGGCTGTTGTAGATGCCGCCGATCGCGCCCTGTGAGGAAGGGGCGTTGACGATGATCCGCACCGTCTTCATACGACGGCCGTACGCCTCGGCCAGTTCGAGGTCCCCGGTGTGGATGACGGCGCTGTGTCCCTGCCCGTGGAAGGCGACCATGGCGGCGGCGAGGTCGAAGCCCTGCTCCGCGGAGCCGGCCCGCAGGACGGCGAGGACAGGGCAGAGCTTCTCACGGGTGAGCGGCTCCTGCGGCCCGACCTGCTCGGCCTCGACCAGGATGAGCGACGTGTCCTGCGGTACGGAGAACCCGGCCTGCTCGGCGATCCACACCGGACTCTGCCCGACGGCCGCCGAGTTGACCTTGGGCTCGCAGCCCCCGCCCGCAGGATCGCCGGCCGGGAACAGGAACGCCTCCAGCTTCGCCTTCTCCTCGGCGGTCGCCACGTAGGCGTGCAGCGTGCGGAATTCGGTGATGACCTGGTCGTAGATCTCCTCGTCCAGGATGACGGCCTGTTCGGAGGCGCAGATCATGCCGTTGTCGAACGACTTGGACAGCACCAGGTCGTTCACGGCCCGGCGTATGTCCGCGCTGTGGTGGACATAGGCGGGGACATTGCCCGCCCCCACGCCGAGCGCGGGCTTGCCGGCCGAGTACGCGGCCTTGACCATGGCGTTGCCGCCGGTGGCAAGGATCAGCGAGACGCCGGGATGGCGCATCAGCGCGCCGGTCGCCTCGACGGACGGGGTCTCGATCCACTGGACGCAGTGCTCCGGCGCGCCCGCGGCGACCGCCGCGTCGCGCACGACACGGGCCGCCTCCGCACTGCACTGCTGGGCGGAGGGGTGGAAGGCGAACACCACCGGGTTGCGGGTCTTCAACGCCATCAGGGCCTTGAAGACGGTGGTGGAGGTCGGGTTGGTGACCGGGGTGACCGCGCACACCACTCCGACCGGTTCGGCCACCTCGATCATGTCGTCGATGTCGTCGCGGGCGATGACGCCGACCGTCTTCATCGGGCCCATGCTGTGCGTGACGTACTCGCAGGCGAACATGTTCTTGGCGGCCTTGTCCTCGAACACTCCGCGTCCGGTCTCCTGCACGGCGAGCCGCGCGAGTCCGGTGTGCTGGTCCAGGGCGGCGACCGAGGCCTTCTTCACGATGTGGTCGACCTGTTCCTGGTCGAGCTCCTCGTAGTCGGCGAGCGCCTTGAGCCCGTTCGTCACCAGGCGGTCCACCGCGATGGCGATGTCGGAGGGAGCACCGGTGAGTCCGGTGGTCGCGCTGCGGTCGTCGTGGCGGGTCATGTCGGCAGGCCTCCGTCGTGGAGAGGGCGGCAACCGCGCAAGCGGCAACCGCGCGGGTGGCGGCGCGGGAGGGAGCGGCACCTCGGGGGATGGGCACCGCTCCCACCAGCAGCTTCTCTCGTCAGCTGCCGTGCACCCAGGTCCCGTTGGTCCCCGTGAGGGACTGATCGGCCCCCGCTCACGGGGGCCGATCAGTCCACCGTCGCGTCCGGTCGCGGTGCGCGCGGCGCACGGTCCGGCACCGCGCCGTGGCACACCGCCTGACGATGGGTCAGGTTGCTTTCGCCGGGGGCCCGGGCTCGGGGGCGCGAGCCCGGGCCCCCGCGCGTTCAGCGGGTGTCGCTGCCGCCGGTCTCGGGAAGGGCGGCCCGTCCGGCCTCCAGCCGGGCGACCGGGACGCGGAACGGCGAGCAGGAGACGTAGTCCAGCCCGGCGTGGTGGAAGAAGTGGACGGACTCGGGGTCGCCGCCGTGCTCGCCGCAGACGCCGATCTTCAGGTCGGGGCGGGCGGCGCGGCCCTCCTCGACGGCGAGGCGGACCAGCCGGCCGACGCCGTCACGGTCGAGGGTCTCGAACGGAGAGGTGGCGAAGATGCCCTTGTCGAGGTAGGCGGAGAAGAACGCGGCCTCGACGTCGTCGCGGGAGAAGCCCCAGGTGGTCTGGGTGAGGTCGTTCGTGCCGAAGGAGAAGAACTCCGCCTCCTCGGCGATCCGGCCCGCGGTGAGGGCGGCCCGGGGCAGCTCGATCATGGTGCCGACCGGGCAGTGCACGGGCACGCCGGTCTCCTCGGACACCTCGGCCAGGACCCGCTCCACCTCGGTCCGCTCGATGCGCAGTTCCTCGACGGCGCCGACCAGCGGCACCATGATCTCCGCCTCCGGGGAACCGCCGGCCCTGGTGCGGGCCACGACCGCCTCGGCGATCGCCCGTACCTGCATGGCCACCAGACCGGGCACCACCAGTCCCAGGCGCACGCCCCGCAACCCGAGCATCGGGTTCTCCTCGTGCATCCGGTTGACCGCCGCCAGCAACTCCACCTCGTGCGGGTCCGGTTGTTCGCCCCGGGCCTCGGCGGCGGCGATCCGCACGGCCAGGTCCGTGCGGTCGGGCAGGAACTCGTGCAGGGGCGGGTCGATGAGCCGGATGGTGACCGGCAGACCGTCCATCGCCTCCAGGATCCCGACGAAGTCCGCGCGCTGGAGCGGAAGCAGCGCGCCCAGCGCCTCCTTGCGCTCGGCGTCGTCGCGAGCCAGGATCATCGCCTCGACCAGCTTGCGCCGCTCGCCCAGGAACATGTGCTCGGTACGGCACAGCCCGATGCCCCGCGCGCCGAACCGCCGGGCGCGGGCCGCGTCCTCCGGGTTGTCGGCGTTCGCGCGGACCTCCAACCGGGCGCTGCGGTCGGCCTGTTCCATGGCGCGGGCCACGGACTCGACCAGCCCGGCCGACCGCTCGCCCGACTCGAAGTACCGCATCACCGCGGAGTCGACCAGCGGAGCCGCGCCCGGGTACACCGCGCCCTCGGAGCCGTCGACGGAGATGACGTCGCCCTCGTGGACGACGGTGTCGCCCACGGTGAAGCGACGGGCCGCGGTGTCCACGGCGATCTCCTCCGCCCCGCAGACGCAGACCGTGCCCATGCCGCGCGCGACCACGGCGGCGTGGCTGGTCTTGCCGCCGCGGCTGGTCAGCACCGCCTGCGCGGCGATCATGCCCGGCAGGTCGTCGGGGGTGGTCTCCTGGCGGACGAGCACCACCTGCTCGCCCGCGGCGGCCCGGCGGACGGCCTCGGCGGAGTCGAACACGGCGGCGCCCACGGCTGCGCCCGGCGAGGCGGGAAGGCCGTGCGCGAGCGCCTCGCCGACGCCCGAGGTGTCGAAACGGGGGAACATCAGCCGGGCGAGCCCGTCCCCGGCGACCCGGCCCAGCGCCTCCGCGGGGCTGATCAGGCCCTCGTCCGCCAGCTCGGAGGCGATGGCGAACGCGGCCTCGGCGGTGCGCTTGCCGACCCGGGTCTGCAGCATCCACAGCCGGCCGCGCTCGATGGTGAACTCGATGTCGCACAGATCCCGGTAGTGCCTCTCCAGAGTCGCCATGTGACCGCACAACTGGGCGTACGAGACAGGGTCGAGCTCTTCCAGGTCGGTCAGCGACACGGTGTTGCGGATGCCCGCCACGACGTCCTCGCCCTGCGCGTTCGGCAGGTAGTCGCCGTACAGGCCGGGGCGCCCGGTGGCGGGGTCGCGAGTGAAGGCCACCCCGCTGCCCGAGTCGGCGCCGAGGTTCCCGAAGACCATGGTCTGCACGTTCACCGCGGTCCCGAGGTCGTCGGCGATGTGCTCGCGGCGCCGGTAGATCCGGGCCCGCTCGCCGTTCCAGGACTCGAAGACGGCGAGGACGGCCCGGCGCAGCTGCTCGTCCGGGGACTGCGGGAAGTCCTCGCCGGTCTCCCGGCGGATCAGGGCCTTGTACGTCTCGACGAGCCCGGCGAGGTCCGTGGCATCCAGGCCGAGGTCGTCGGCCGCGCCTCGTGTGCGCTTGAGATCGGACAGGGCGCTCTCGAACAGACCGCTGTCGACACCCATGACCGTGTTTCCGAACATCTGCACGAGCCGACGGTAGGAGTCCCAGGCGAAGCGCTCGTTGCCCGAGACCTTCGCCAGGCCGAGCACGGAGTCGTCGCCGAGACCGATGTCGAGGATCGTCTCCATCATGCCGGGCATGGAGAAGCGTGCCCCGGAACGGACGGACAGCAGCAGCGGGTCGTCGGGCTGCCCCAGCTTCCGGCCGGCCGCGTTCTCCAGGGCGAGCAGACGCGCGGAGATCTCGTCGGCCAGTCCGTCCGGCTCGCTGCCGGTGCTGAGAAACGCCCGGCAGGCCTCGGTCGTCACGGTGAAGCCAGGCGGCACCGGCAGCCCCAGCCGGGTCATCTCGGCGAGGTTCGCTCCCTTGCCGCCGAGCAGGCCGGCCAGGTCACGGCCGCCTTCTGCGAAGTCGTACACGTAACGGACCATGATCTGGGTCTCCTCCGTCGGGCTTCGGCTGGATGCTCTCTCCAGCGTCCGGCCGTCGGCGTCGGAGGGGGCAGGTGCTGTCGGTCCCCGCCGATGGGCCGGTCGGCCCCGACAGGTCCCTCGTTCGGCTCAGTTCTCGGCCGGTCCTGACCGCGAGCCGCGCAGGGTGTCCAGGCGGCGTCGGTACTCCTCCTCGTCGATCTCGCCACGGGCGTAGCGTTCGGCGAGGATCTGTTCGGCGTCCGGTCCGCCGGGCGGTGGCGGTGCGCTCCAGCCGGGGTGTGCGCCGGCGTGCGTACCGGGGCGCAGCACACTGCGGAAGAGCAGCACCGCGACGGCGATGAGGGCGGCCCAGAACAGCAGATTGCCGGCGGTCATCCACAACCAGGCCCAGCCGCTCGTGCCGTGTCCGTACCAGTACATCATCATGGATCACTTCCCCAGTTCGGCGACGTCCGGGCGGACGCCCGTGGGACGGGTTCGTCTCCATGGTTCTCGCGGGAGGCGGGCGGACGACAGGTCCCGGACGGCCCTGCGCAGGGCCGGTAGGCCCTGCCCCTGCCGGAGCGGTGCGCACGGGGCAGCCCCGGGCCGCGGCGGCGGAACGAGAGGCCGGGCCCGGGACGGCGGGGTGCGCGCTTCAGCGGCGGTGCATGGTCTCCAACGCGGCTGCCAGGACGCGGGGGTCGTGGTGGCCCTTGTAGACGGGCGGTGGCTGCTTGTCGAGGTGGAGCAGGCGGGACACGGCCGTCCACGCCGTGCGGACGGAGTACTCGACCGTGAAGACGACGTCGTCCGGCACCTCGGCGAACTGGCCGATGAAGGCGAGGTTGACCGAGCCCTCCGGCACGACGTCGGGGCGGTCGTCGCGGCGGCGGCTCAGGAACTGGCTGGTGATGTAGGGCATCAGGCACGGGATCACCGTGGACGTTTCGAGGACGCGGGCGCGGGTGCGGTCGTCGAAGTGCAGGTGGTGCAGGACCTCTTCGAGGATCTCCCGCCCCGAGCACATGGTCATCGGCTTGGGCGTGCTGTTCCCGGCCCGGCCGGGGAAGAGGCCGTAGCCCCACCAGACCGAGACGTCCTCGGGCTGGTCGCGGTAGACGGGCTGGCGGTTCGCGACGATGGTGAGCAGCCAGTTGGAGCCGGTGAAGGTCATCAGCCCGCCCTTGCCGGTCTCCCGGCCGCTGAACTCCGCCAGCGCGTCCAGGAATACGGGATCCTTGGCGGTGACGGTGAACGACTCCCAGCGGGATTCCTTCACATGCTTGTCGAAGGTGCCGGGGTTCCCGAAGTTCTCGCGTCCGCGGGCCAGCCGGTGCCAGAGCAGCCAGGCGTCCGAGCGATGGGAGGGCGGCGGCGGGGGAGAGGTGTGCGTGCCCCGGCTGGAGGCGTCGGTCATGGAGCCGTTGGTGACCAGGACCAGATCGCCGGGGGCGACGGTGATCCGCTCGTCGCGGCCGGCCCGGGACACGGTGATGGTCTCCACCGTGCCGCTGCCGATGCCGGGAGCGAAGCCGAGGTCGGTGACCGTGCATCCGGGGTGGATGGTCACGCCGTGGCTGCGCAGCCAGGCCGTCAGCGGGCGCACGATCGAGTCGTACTGGTTGTACCGGGTCCGGTGGATGCCGGACATGGAGCCGAACTCCGGGAACAGGTGGATGAAGCGGCGAAGGTAGCGGCGGAACTCGATCGCGCTGTGCCAGGGCTGGAAGGCGAACGTGGTGCACCACATGAACCAGAAGTTCGTGGTGAAGAAGTGCTCGCCGAAGCAGTCGGTGATCCGCTTGTCGTCCAGCTGCGCCTCGGGCGTGGCCAGACACCGGACCAGCTCCAGCCGATCGCGCTCGGAGAAGCCCATCGAGCCGACGTCGACGATCTTGCCGTCACCGTCGACCAGCCGTGCGGCGTCGTCCCAGGCGAACTCCTCGTGCCCGGCCAGGATCTCCTGCGTCACCGACACCGAGGGGTCGTCCAGGGTGGGAATGCCGGACAGCAGGTCGTACGTGCAGCGGAACTCGGCCTCGAACATCCGGCCGCCGCGCATGGTGTAGCCGGCCTCCGCCGTGCCGCCCGCGTCCAGGCTGCCCCCGACGCCCATCTGCTCCTCGAAGAGATGGATGTCCGATCCCTCGAAGCCGCCGTCACGGATCAGGAACGCCGCCGCGGCGAGCGCCGCGATCCCGCTGCCCACCAGATATGCCTTCGCCATCACAACACTCCTCGTCGCTCGCGCCCGTGCATCGGGAAACGCACCTCCCCACGTTTTCCCGCGCGAGCCGCGCTGTCAGTGGGCCGTTGGTCACCGGCCGGGCCCGGACGGCCCCGGCGGCCGTCGCCGGGCACGGTCCGTCCGCGGATGGCGAGGCGGTTTGTCCGCCGGTGGGATCAGCCGGTCGCGCGGACCGGGGCCGTTCCGGCGGCCGGCGGAGCAGCGAGGCTCGCACGCCGTGCGCGTGCGCGGTGGGCGCGAGCAGGACATGCGGGACATGCGGGACATGCAGGGCGTGCGGACATGCGGCACATGTTCGAGCGCCTGTCCGGCGCGCGGCCAAAGGCGGCCGCCGGATGCCGGTCGCGGCCTGCCGGCGGCAGCGGTGGCCGGCCGCCGCCCACGGTCCGTCCGACGAAGCGGCGAGGGGCGTGCGTGCCGGGGCGCCCCGTGCGGGAGCGCGGCCGCGACGGCCCCGCTCCCCGCGGGGCGGGGCTCACCTCGCCGTACGGTCTCCCGACTCCGGCTGGTCCAGGTGGGAGGCGAGGACGGCGGCCTGGACGCGGCGCTGGACGCCCAGCTTGGCGAGGAGGCGGGAGATGTGGTTCTTGACGGTCTTCTCGGAGAGGTAGAGCTTCTTGCCGATCTCGCGGTTCGTCAGGCCGTCGCCGATGAGGGCGAGGATGTCGCGTTCGCGGGGTGACAGGCTCGCAAGCTCGGCGGGCATCGTCGGGGTGTCGGCGGGGTCGGCGCGCAGGGAGCGCATGAGGCGGGCGGTGGTGGCGGGGTCCAGCATGGACTGGCCGGAGGCGACGGTGCGGACGGCCGAGACCAGGTCGGAGCCCTTGATCTGCTTGAGGACGTAGCCGGAGGCTCCGGCCATGATCGCGTCGAGCAGGGCGTCCTCGTCGTCGAAGGAGGTGAGCATGAGGCAGGCCAGGTCGGGCATCTGGTCGCGCAGCTCACGGCAGACGCTGATGCCGTCGCCGTCGGGCAGCCGGACGTCGAGGACGGCGACGTGCGGGCGCAGGGCGGGACCGCGGGCCAGGGCGTGCTGGACGGTGTCGGCGTCGCCGACGACCGAGATGTCGGGCTCGGCTTCGAGGAGGTCGGTGATGCCGCGCCGGACGACCTCGTGATCATCCAGCAGGAACACCCGGATCGGGTCCTGTTCCGAAAAGGTGCGTGGCTCAGGCATGACGTCCCCTAGTTCCCCGGTTGCCCCCGGTCGGTGGGCAGACCGCTTACTGCCCGGGACATCATCCCTTGTCGGGGCCGGTTGTGCTAGGGCCGACCGGCCCCACTCGCCTCCTCCGGGTGACCGGCGGTCAGCTCGAATTCCACGTCCACCACCCCTTCGATGGCCCGGACCAGCCGCGCCGCCACCGGGACGAGGGAGGTGTCCCGGATCCGGCCGACGAGCTTCACCACCCCTTCGCGGACGTCGACACGCAGCGCGGAGGAGGGAAGCGGGAAGAGGTAGGAGACGACCTCGCGCCGCACCTCCTCGGCGATCTCCTCGTCACCGCGCAGGAAGACCTTGAGCAGGTCGGCGCGGCTGACCACCCCCTGGAGCAGACCGAGCTCGTCCACCACGGGAAGCCGCTTGACCTTGGCCCGAGCCATGATGCGGGCGGCCTCGGCGAGGGTGGCGTTCGCACGGGTGGTGAGGGCGGGGGAGGTCATGAGCTGTTCCGCCGTCACCGCGCCGGCCTTGGCCAGGTCGGCGTCCCCGCGCAGCAGGGTGTGCTTGTCCGGGTCGCCGTCGCGGAACTCCTCCTTGTGCAGGAGATCCGCCTCCGAGACGACCCCGACGACGCGGCCCTCGCCCTCGACCACCGGCAGGGCGCTGACCCGCCAGTCCCGCATCAGCCGCACCACCTCCTTGAAGGGTGCCCGCCGTCCGACACTGACGACGGTCTGTGTCATGACGTCGCTCACGATGTGCGGTGTGCCGTGCATGGTCACTCCCAGGAGAGCCGAACGGACCGGGGTGCGCCGTCAGACGCCGGCGCCGTAGGGGGCGTACAGGTCCAGCAGCCGGGTACGGGTGGCGCGCAGGCGGTGGGCGAGCACCTGGCCCACCCACTGGCTGACGGCGTTGCCCAGCGCCGGGTCGTCCTCGCACATGGACCGGACGGCGACGGCGTCGAACTCGTAGGCCCGCACCGGTGTGGTGGCCTCGGCGCCCAGGTGCCACACATACGGTGCGAACAGCCAGGACCAGCCGACCAGTTCGTCGTGGCCGAGGTTCTCGATGACCGCCGCCCGGCGGCCGGGGACGTGCATGTCGAGTTCGACGCGGCCGGAGCGGATGATCCAGAACCGGTCGGCGCGGGCACCTTCCTCGAAGAGCCGCGCGCCCTGGGGGAAGGAGACCTCCCGGGCCAGGCGCATCAGCCGTTCCCGGTGTTCGCCGGGAAGGGCCCGCAGCGTGATGGGTGTCGGTGCGGTGCTCATGGCCCACCTCCCGGTCGGTGCGTACTCCTGCTACTGCCAGCGTGCGGCGGAAGCCCCGGACCGGGCATGGGCCGAACGGTCCCGGCCGCCCGGGACCTTCAGTACGTCCCCGAGCCCGTACGGCCGCTGCCCGCACCCCCGCCCGGCGCACAAAGATCGGTCCCGCATCGACTCATCCACCGTGCCACGCACAAGGAGCACAGCCATGTCCACGACCCCGACGAGCGGGAGACGAGCCGCCCCGGTGGCGGCGGCCCTCGGTCTTCCCGCCGCCTCCGCCCTCGTGATCGGCAGCATCATCGGCACCGGTGTCTTCGCGCTGCCCTCGGCACTGGCGCCGTACGGGCCGATCGCGCTGGTCGCCTTCGGCGTCGTCACCCTCGGCGCGCTCGCGCTGGCGCTGACCTTCGGCTCGCTCGCGGCACGGACCACCGCCAGCGGCGGACCGTACGTCTACGCCCGCGAGGCCTTCGGCGAGTTCGCGGGGTTCCTGAACGCATGGTCGTACTGGATCACCGCCTGGGCCGGCAACGCGGCGATCGTGGTGGCCTGGGTCGGCTATGTCGAGGTGTTCGTCAACACCGGCCACAAGACGTGGATCTCGGTGCTCCTGGCCCTCACCGGCCTCTGGATCCCGGCCGCGATCAACCTCACCGGCGTGCGGAACACCGGGGCCTTCCAGGTGATCACCACCGTGCTGAAGTTCGTCCCGCTGGTCTTCATGGCCACCGTCGGGCTGTTCTTCGTCGACCCGGACAACTTCGGGTCCTTCAACGCCAGCGGCCAGTCGGCACTGGGCGCGATCTCCGCCGCCGGCGCCATCGCCCTGTTCAGCTACCTCGGCCTGGAGGCGGCCGCGGTCGTGGCCGGCCGGGTGCGGGAGCCGGGACGCAACGTGCCGAGGGCCACCGTGTACGGCACCCTCGTCTGCGCCGTCATCTACATCCTGGGCACCCTCGCGGTCTTCGGAACCGTCTCGCACGCCGGTCTCGGATCCTCCACCGCGCCCTTCACCGACGCCGCCAACAACATCTTCGGCGGCACCTGGGCCGGTGACGTGGTCGCCGTCGCCGCCATCGTCTCCGGCATCGGCGCCCTCAACGGCTGGACCATGCTGTGCGCCGAGATGCCGTACGCCGCCGCCCGCGACGGACTGTTCCCCACCGCCTTCGCCCGGCTGCGCGGCGCGAACGGCGTGCCCGCCTTCGGGATCGTCGCGTCGACCGTGCTGGCCTCGCTGATCACCGTGTTCAGCTACACCCGCTTCGAGGACGTCTTCACGAAGATCGTGCTGCTGAGCGTGCTGACCGCCGTCATCCCCTATCTGTTCTCCGCCGCCGCCCAGCTGTACTGGCTGCTGGTGAAGGGCAGGGAGTCGCTCAGCCCGAAGCGGCTGGCCCGTGACACGACCGTCGCCGCGCTCGCGCTCGCCTTCTCCTACTGGTCCATCCAGGGCAGCGGCTACCAGACCGTCTACTACGGACTGTTCGTCGTGCTGCTCGGCGTGCCGGTCTACGTCTGGCTCAAGCGCGACCAGAGCCTGGCCGCCGGCCCCAAGACCCCGAGGCGCGCCCCCGAGACGGCGGTCCCGAGCCCCCGGCGCGCCCGCGGACTGCGCACCAACCGCGTCGGCGGCGCCCGCAAGCCGCGCCCCCTCCGCCACCAGGACTGACCCAGCGCCCCCGGAAAGGCCACCATGAACACGTTCCACGTCGACTCCGAGGTCGGCCCCCTGCGCCAGGTGATCCTGCACCGCCCCGGCCTCGAACTCTCCCGCCTCACCCCGCGCAACGTCGACGCACTGCTCTTCGACGACATCCTGTGGGCCAAGCGGGCCCGCGAGGAACACGACGCCTTCGCCCAGGTCCTGCGCGACCACGGCGCCCGCGTCCACTACTTCGCCGACCTGCTCGCCCAGACCCTCGACGTCCCCGGCGCCCGCGGGTGGCTGCTGGACCGGGTCGTCACCCCCGCCACCGTCGGTCCGGCGCTCGCCGACCCCGTACGGGAGCTGTGCGCCGAGCTCGACGGCGAGACCCTGGCCGGTTACCTGATCGGCGGGATCCTCAAGAGCGACCTGCCGCTGGCCGCCCCGCACAGCCTGGTCTGGAACGCCCTGGACGCCGACGACTTCGCGCTCCCGCCGCTGCCCAACCACCTCTTCCCGCGCGACAACTCCTGCTGGATCTACGACCGTCTGTCGGTCAACCCGATGGCCAAGCCGGCCCGGCGGCGCGAGAGCCTGCACGCCGAGGCCATCTACCGTTTCCACCCGCTGTTCGCCGGGGTCCCGCTGCTGGAGGGCGTGACGGGCACCCTGGAGGGCGGTGACGTGCATGTCCTCGGCAACGGGGCCGTGCTGGTCGGCATGGGGGAGCGCACCACCGCCCAGGCCGTGGAGAACCTGGCGGCCCGGCTGTTCGCCGACGGCCGGGCGACCCGGCTGATCGCCGTCCAACTCCCGTCCGCCCGGGCCTACATGCACCTGGACACCGTCCTGACCATGCTCGACCGGGACGCCTTCGCCATCTACCCGGGCCTGGCGGACTCCCTGCGCTCGTGGACGCTCACCCCGAGCGCCGAACGCGACACCGGCTTCGAGGTGACCCCCGACTCCGACCTGGCGACCGCGCTCGCCGAGGCCCTCGACGTGGACAAGGTCCGCATGCTCTCCGCGCCGCAGGACATCCGGGGTGCCGAGCGCGAGCAGTGGGACGACGGCAGCAACTTCCTCGCCGTCGCGCCGGGCGTGGTCGTCGGCTACGAGCGCAACGTCACCACCAACACCTACCTGCGCAAGCAGGGCATCGAGATCGTCACCATCGCCGGCGCCGAACTCGGCCGAGGGCGCGGCGGACCGCGCTGCATGAGCTGCCCGATCCAGCGCGACCCGGCCAACTGACCGAGCGAGGAGAACCACCCGCCATGACCGTCGACCTGCGAGGCCGCTCCTACCTGAGCGAACTCGACTTCACCGCCGCCGAGATCCACCACCTCCTCACCCTCGCGGCCCACCTCAAGGCCGAGAAGCGCACCCGCACCGAGCGGCCCCGGCTCACCGGCCGCAACCTCGCGCTGATCTTCGAGAAGACCTCCACCCGCACCCGCTGCGCCTTCGAGGTCGCCGCCGCCGACCAGGGCGCCCGCACCACCTACCTCGGTCCCGGCGACACCCACATCGGCGGCAAGGAGTCCATCGCCGACACCGCCCGGGTACTGGGCCGGATGTTCGACGCCATCGAGTACCGCGGCTCCGACCAGGCACTCGTCACCGAACTCGCCGACCGCTCCGGCGTGCCCGTCTACAACGGCCTCACCGACACCGCGCACCCCACCCAGAGCCTGTGCGACGTCCTGACCATGCACGAGCACAGCGCGAAGCCGCTGTCGGACATCGCCTACTGCTACCTCGGCGACGCCCGTAACAACATGGGCAACTCGCTGCTGTCGATGGGCGCCCTGCTCGGCATGGACGTGCGGATCGCCGCACCGAAGGAGCTGTGGCCCGCCCCCGCCCTCGTCGCCCGCTGCCGCGAGACGGCCGAGCGCAGCGGCGCCCGGATCCTGCTCACCGAGGACGTCGGGACCGCCGTACGCGACGCCGACTTCCTGCACACCGACGTCTGGGTCTCCATGGGCGAGCCGGCCGACTCCTGGCGCAAGCGGATCGAGCTGCTGCTCCCGTACCAGGTCAACGAGAAGACGCTGGCCGCCACCGGCAACCCCGGCGTGAAGTTCATGCACTGCCTGCCGGCCCTGCACGACCGCCGCACCCGCCTCGGCCGGGACCTGTTCGACACCTACGGCCTGGACGGCCTGGAAGTCACCGACGACGTCTTCACCTCGCCGGCGTCGATCGTCTTCGACCAGGCGGAGAACCGGCTGCACACCATCAAGGCGGTACTCGTCGCCACCCTGACAAGGTAGGGAGGACAGATCTCATGCGCATCGTCGTCGCCCTCGGCGGCAACGCCCTGCTCCACCGGGGCGAACGCCCCGACGCCGCCGTCCAGCAGGCCAACACCGACCGGGTGGCCACCGCCCTCGCCGCCCTCGCCCACGACCACGAGCTGGTCATCACCCATGGCAACGGCCCCCAGATCGGCCTGCTCGCCATGGAGAGCGCGGCCGACCCCGCCCTGAGCGCCCCGTACCCGCTGCACCTGCTCGGCGCCCAGACCCAGGGCATGATCGGCTCCCTGCTGGCCTGCACCCTGCACAACGCCCTGCCCGGCCGGCAGGTCGCCGACCTCGTCACGCACACCCTGGTGCGGGCCGACGACCCGGCGTTCGGCCATCCCACGAAGTTCGTCGGCCAGGTCTACCCCCGCGACGTGGCCCGCTCGCTCGCCCGCGAGCGGGGCTGGCGCATCGCCCAGGACACCGGAGGCTGGCGACGCGTGGTGCCCTCGCCGAAGCCGGAACGGATCGTGGAGACCGACACGATCCACGCCCTCCTCGGCGGCGGCACCCTGGTGATCTGCGCCGGCGGTGGCGGCGTCCCTGTCACCGCCGACCCGGACAGCGGCGCGCTGACCGGGGTCGAGGCCGTCATCGACAAGGACCTCACCGCGGCCCTCCTCGCCGAGGACCTGAAGGCCGACTTCCTGCTCATCCTCACCGATGTGCCGTACGTCTACGAGGACTACGGCACCCCGCGGCAGCGTCCGCTGCCCGACGCCACCCCGGCCGAGCTGCGCCGCGGCGGCTTCCCCGAGGGCTCCATGGGGCCGAAGGCCGAGGCCGCCGCCCGGTTCGTCGAGCGCACGGGCGCACTGGCCGCCATCGGGGCGCTGGACGCGGCGTACGAGATCGTCCACGGCCGCTCGGGCACGCTGGTCCGCCCGGATCTGACCGCCGGCTGAGGACGAGCACGGTGCGCGCCGACGGGGTCGTAAGGCCGGTGGGCCGGGGCCGTACGGCCCCGGCCGCGGGCCCCGGTCGGCACTCCCCGCACCCCACCGCGCCCCAGGAGGATCAGCAGTACGAGAAGCGAGCAGAAGAGGGAACCGTCGATGACCGTCACCGTGACAGCAGACAACCAAACTGCCGGTGCCTGGCGAGGCTTCGCAGGAACCGGCTGGCGCGAGCACGTCGATGTACGCGACTTCATCCAGGCCAACTACACACCGTACGAGGGCGACGCGTCCTTCCTGACCGGCCCCACCGAGCGCACCCGCACCGTCTGGGAGAAGGTCAGCTCCCTGTTCCCGGAGGAACGGCTCCGGGGCGTGCTCGCCGTCGACACCGCCACGCCGTCCACGATCACCTCGCACGCCCCCGGCTACATCGACCGCGACCGCGAACTGATCGTCGGCCTCCAGACCGACGCCCCGCTCAAGCGCGCGATCATGCCGAACGGCGGCCTGCGCATGGTGGAGAACGGGCTGCGCGCGTACGGCTACGAGCCCGACCCGTTCGTGACCCGTGTCTTCGGCAGCTACCGCAAGACCCACAACGACGGTGTCTTCGACGCCTACACCCCCGAGATGCGCGCCGCCCGCAAGGCCGGCGTCATCACCGGACTGCCCGACGCCTACGGCCGCGGCCGGATCATCGGCGACTACCGGCGCGTCGCGCTCTACGGCACGGACCGGCTGATCGAGGCCAAGAAGGCCGAGCGAGCCATGCTCGACGCCTGCGCGTCCAGCGTCAACGTCATCCGTGACCGGGAGGAACTCGCCGAGCAGACAAGGGCGTTGGAAGAGCTGACCCGGATGGCGGCGACGTACGGCTGCGACGTCTCCCGGCCCGCCGCCACCGCGCACGAGGCCGTGCAGTGGCTCTACCTCGGCTACCTGGCCGCGGTGAAGGAGCAGAACGGCGCCGCGATGTCGCTCGGCCGCACCTCCACCTTCCTCGACGTCTACCTCCAGCGGGACCTGGCGGACGGCCTCCTCGACGAGACCGGCGCCCAGGAACTGATCGACGACTTCGTCATCAAGCTGCGGATCGTCCGCTTCCTGCGCACCCCCGAGTACGACGCCCTGTTCTCCGGCGACCCGACCTGGGTGACGGAGTCCATCGGCGGTATCGGCACGGACGGCCGTCCGCTGGTCACCCGCACTTCCTTCCGCTTCCTGCAGACCCTCTACAACCTCGGCCCGGCCCCCGAACCCAACCTGACCGTGCTCTGGTCGCCCCGGCTGCCCGCCGGATTCAAGGAGTTCTGCGCCCGCGTCTCGATCGACACCAGCGCCGTCCAGTACGAGTCCGACGAGCTGATGCGCCCGCGGACCGGCGACGACACCGCGATCGCCTGCTGCGTGTCGGCGATGCAGGTCGGCCGGCAGATGCAGTTCTTCGGCGCCCGGGTCAACCTCGCCAAGGCCCTGCTGTACGCGATCAACGGCGGCCGCGACGAGATGACCGGCGAACAGGTCGCACCCTCGGCGCCCCCGCTGACCGGCGAATACCTCGACTACGAGGAGCTGTCGGCGGCCTACGACCACGTCCTGGACTGGCTGGCCCGGACGTACGTCAACGCGCTCAACGTCATCCACTACATGCACGACAAGTACGCCTACGAACGCATCGAGATGGCCCTGCACGACTACCCCGTGCACCGCTTCATGGCCTGCGGCATCGCCGGCCTGTCGGTCGCCGCCGACAGCCTGTCCGCCGTCAGGTACGCGCGGGTGCAGGTGGTCCGGGACGCCACCGGACTCGCCGTCGACTTCCGCACCGAGGGCGACTTCCCGGCGTACGGCAACAACGACGAACGCGCCGACGCCATCGCCGTCGACCTGGTGAAGTCCTTCATGGCGAAGGTGCGCCAGTACCCGACCTACCGGGAGGCCGAGCACACCCAGTCGGTCCTCACCATCACCTCGAACGTCGTCTACGGCAAGCACACCGGCAACACCCCCGACGGCCGTCGCGCCGGACAGCCCTTCGCCCCCGGCGCCAACCCGATGAACGGCCGCGACCGCCACGGCGTCGCCGCCTCGGCCCTCTCGGTGGCCAAGCTGCCGTACGAACACGCCAGCGACGGCATCTCCCTGACCACGACCATCACGCCCGAGGGCCTGGGCCACAACCCCGCCGAACGCGCGGGCAACCTGGTCGGCATCCTCGACGCCTACACGGCGGCCGGCGGCTTCCACATGAACGTCAACGTCCTGGACCGGGCCACCCTGGAGGACGCGATGGAACACCCCGAGAACTACCCGGACCTGACCATCCGGGTCTCCGGTTACGCCGTCAACTTCGTCCGGCTGACCCGGGAGCAGCAACTCGACGTGATCAGCCGCACCTTCCACGGATCGCTGTGAGCACCGGGCCGCGGGGCCGGATCCACTCCTGGGACCTGTCCACCGGCGTGGACGGTCCCGGGACCCGGTTCGTCCTCTTCGTCTCCGGCTGCCCGCTGCGCTGCCTGTACTGCGCCAATCCCGACACCTGGCACATGCGCGACGGCAGGGAGACGACCGTCGACGCGGTGCTGGCGGAGATCGAGAAGTACCGCGCCTTCATCACCACGGCCGGCGGCGGAGTGACCATCACGGGCGGCGAACCGCTCCTCCAGTCCGCCTTCACCGGCGAGATCCTGCGCCGCTGCAAGGAGGCCGGCCTGCACACGGCCCTCGACACCTCGGGCTTCCTCGGCGCCCGCGCCACCGACGAACTCCTGTCCCACACCGACCTGGTCCTGCTGGACATCAAGTCCTTCGACGTCCGTGCCTACCGTGGGCTGACCGGCGGTGAGCTGGCCCCCACCCTGAACTTCGCCACGCGCCTGGACCGGCTCGGCGTCCCGATGTGGATCCGGTACGTCCTGGTGCCCGGCTGGACCGACGACGCGAAGTCCATCGACGGCCTGGCCCGGTTCGTCGCGGGACTCGGCTCGGTCGACCGGGTGGACGTACTGCCCTTCCACAAACTCGGCGCCGCGAAGTACGAAGCCCTGGGCGTTCCCTTCCGGCTGAAGGACAACCCCGTGCCCACCCCCGAACTGACCGAACGCGTCCGCGAACAGTTCCGGGCGCACGGCCTGTCGGCCTACTGATGCCAACGGCCCTGGAGAACAGGGCCGTTCAGCCCTGCCGGCGCGGACCTTCGGCATCCGGCGGCAGCCGCGGCGCGAGGCGAGAGTAAGGGGTGTCAGACACCGAACGGACAACCCACCTCCCTCTGAAGGGATCACGGTCATGGCCGTGCACCAGCACTCTCACCGGAGTTCCGGATTCCGTATCTCGTTCCGCGGGAACCGGACCGGCTCCACGTCCGAGCTCGCCGTCTCGGCGGTCAGCGACACGCGCACCGCGGGTGCGTACGCCCTCGCCTCCCTGCGGCTGCTCACCGGATTCGTCTTCCTGTGGGCGTTCCTCGACAAGACCTTCGGCTTCGGCTACGCCACCCCGTCGGGCAAGGGCTGGATCGACGGCGGCTCGCCCACCAAGGGCTTCCTCAGCTCCGTCGCCGCCGGCCCGCTGGAGTCCACCTTCCACTCCTGGGCCGGCGACCCCTGGGCCGACTGGCTGTTCATGCTCGGCCTCCTCGGCATCGGACTGGCCCTGACCGCGGGCGTCGCGCTGCGGCCGGCCGCCGTCGCGGGCACCGCGATGATGGCGCTGATGTGGACGGCCGAGTGGCCGCCCGCCCGGCACCTCTCGGACGGCTCGCTGAGCATGTCCAGCAACCCGTTCGTCGACTACCACCTCGTCTACGCCGTCATCCTGATCGCCCTGGCCGTCATGGCCGCCGGCGACACCCTGGGCCTGGGACGGCTGTGGGCCCGGCTGCCCTTCGTCCGCACCAACGGGTGGCTGCGCTGAACGTCCGCCGGACAGGGGGTCGAACGGTCCCTGTCGAGGACTTGTGGCCCCTGCCCCCGAAAGCCCCCGAACACGACGCTGTAACCGGATCCGCCGCAGGAAGCCGGCGGATCCCTCGCGCCAGGAGGTACAGAACATGACCCGCACTGTCACCGCAGGACTCGACGGCTCGCCCGAGAGCCGGGCGGCAGCGGAATGGGCGGCCCGCGAGGCCAAGCTCCGCGGCCTGCCGCTGAAGATCGTCCACGTCTGGGAACCCGTCCCCGACCCCATGGCACAGGCCCCGCTGCTCGGCCCCGAGACCCAGCAGCACTGGACCGAGCGCATACCGCGGGAGGCCGCTGCGGGGCTGCGGCTGCGGCACCCCGGTGTCGAGGTGGTCAGCGAGCAGGTGTCCGGCAGCGCCGGCGAGGTCCTGAGCAAGGCGTCGAAGACCGCCGCTCTGCTCGTCCTCGGCTCCCGGGCCCTCGGTGGCGTCGGCGGTTTCCTGGTCGGCTCCGTCGGCCTGAGCGTCGTCGCCCACGCCGAGAGCCCCGTGGTGCTGGTGCGGGCGGGGGAGCAGGCCGCCGACGAGCACGAGGCCGACCCGGCGGGCGTTCCCTCCGCCGCGACACCCTTCCGTCCCGTCGTCCTCGGCCTCGACACCGACCACCCGGACGAGGCGCTGATCGAGTTCGCCTACGACGCCGCCCTGCGCCGCGCCACCTCGCTGCGGGTCGTGCACACCTGGTTCCCGCCCTCGTACTACGCGTACGGGATGCCCCTGGACCCGGCCCTGAACGAGTCGGTGGCCCTGGAGGAGTCCCGGGCCCTCACCGAGGCGCTCGGCCCCTGGCGGCAGAAGTACCCGGACGTGGAGACCACCGAGGAGTCCCGCTACGGCAGCGCCGCCGAGCTGCTCGTCGAGGCGTCCCGAGAGGCCTCGCTGGTCGTCGTCGGCCGGCGGATCCGCCGCGGTGCCCTCGGCGCCCACATCGGCCATGTCACCCACGCCGTCATGCACCACTCCACCGCCCCCGTCGCCGTCGTAGCCCACGGCTGACCCACATCCGAGGAGAGTAAAGATCATGAAGGCAGCGGTCGTACGAGCCTTCGGCGAGCCCCTGGTCATCGAGGAGCGCCCCGACCCCGAGCCCGGCCCCGGCCAGGTCCGGATCCGTGTCGAGGCCTCCGGGCTGTGCCACACCGACATCCACGCGGCGCACGGCGACTGGCCCGTCAAGCCGAACCCGCCGTTCGTGCCCGGACACGAGGGCGTCGGCATCGTCGAGGAACTCGGCTCCGGCGTCACCCACCTGACGATCGGACAGCGGGTCGCCGTGCCCTGGCTGGGCAAGGCGTGCGGCCGGTGCGAGCACTGCCTGTCCGGCTGGGAGACCCTGTGCGAGCAGCAGGTCAACACCGGCTACGGCTGCGACGGCGGGTACGCGGAGAAGATGCTGGCCTGGGCCGACTTCGCCCAGCCGGTCCCGGAGGGCGTCACCCCGTTCGACGCCGCCCCGCTGACCTGCGCGGGCGTCACCACGTACAAGGCGCTCAAGGTCGCCGGCGTACGGCCCACCCAGCTCGTCGCGATCTCCGGCGTCGGCGGACTCGGGCACCTCGCCCTTCAGTACGCGAAGATCGCCGGTGCCCAGGTGGCCGCCATCGACGTCACCGACGACAAGCTGGAGCTCGCCGCCGAACTCGGCGCCGACCTCGTCATCGACGCCCGCAAGGACGACGTCGGTGAGGTGCTCAAGCGGCACGGCGGAGCGCACGCGGCGATCGCGCTCGCCGTGAACGACGCCGCCTTCGAGGCCGTCAACTCCGGTCTGCGGCGCGGCGGCAAGCTGGTGATGGTGGCACTGCCCGCGCACGGCACCGTCCGCGTCCCGATCTTCGACACCGTGCTGAACGGCACGAGCGTGATCGGCTCCATCGTGGGCACCCGGCAGGACCTCGCCGAGGTGTTCCGGCTGCACGCGGCCGGCCGGACCAGGGTCGTCTACGAGACCCGGCCGCTGGCGACCGTCAACGAGTCGATCGAGGACGTGCTGCGCGGCCAGGTCAAGGCCCGGATCGTGTTCGACATGGGGGTGGGACGGTGAGCACCATGGATCTGCCGGTCGTGGTCGGGGTCGACGGCTCCGAGTCCAGCCTGCGGGCCGTCGACTGGGCGGCCGACGAGGCCGTCCTGCGCGGGGCGCCGCTCCGGCTGGTGTACGCCTCGCTGTGGGAACGGTACGAGGGCGAGTCGCTCACCGACGATCTCGTCAAGCCGTCCGACCAGCTGACGGCCGAGGACATCGTCGCCGTCGCGGCCCGGCGGGCAGGCCTCCGCCGGCCCGGCCTGAAGGTCATCACCGACGTCCTGCCGGAGGAGCCGGAGTACGCGCTGGTGCGCGAGAGCCGGGACGCCGCCGTGCTGGTGCTGGGTTCCCGGGGGCGCAGCGGTTTCGTCGAGATGCTGCTCGGTTCGGTCGGCCTCGCCGTCGCCGCGCACTCCCACTGCCCGGTGATCGTCCTCCGCGGCAGCCACGACAACCAGGTCCGCACCGGGGACGGCGGCCGGATCGTGCTCGGCGTCGGCGGCAAGGAGGCCGTCGACTTCGCGGTCCGGGAGGCCGGGCTGCGGGGCGCCGAGGTGGACGCCGTACGGGCCTGGCGGTGCCCCGCGCGGGAGACCACCGATCACCCGCTGCTCTCCGGGGAACCCGCCCGGCTGCACGAGCAGCAGGCCTCGGACACCCTGGAGGAGGCGCTGCGCGACCTACCGAAGGAGGTGCACGTGCACCGGCAGACCGTCGAGGGCCCCGCCCGCCAGGTGCTGCTGGCCGCCTCGCACAATGCCGACCTGCTCGTGGTCGGTGCCCGGCGCGGTACCGGGCACCTCGGGCTCCAGCTGGGCCGGGTGGCCCACGGGGTCCTGCACCACGCCGCCTGCCCGGTCGCCGTCGTCCCCGAACGGATCTGACGCCCGCCCGCACCGCCGCGCTTCACCCGCCTGGCCGGTCCACCGCCCGATGACTGACTCACGGAGCCATTTCCATGTCCAAGGTCGAACACCAGGACGCCACCGCACTGTCCGACGAGGAACTGCGCACCCTGGACGCGCACTGGCGTGCCGCCAACTACCTCGCGGCAGGCCAGATCTACCTGATGTCCAACCCGCTGCTCACCGAGCCGCTGCGCCCGGAGCACATCAAGCCCCGGCTGCTGGGCCACTGGGGCACCTCGCCCGGCCTGAACCTGGTCTACACCCACCTCAACCGGGTGATCAAGGCTCGGGGCCTGGACGCGCTGTGCGTGTGGGGGCCGGGCCACGGCGGTCCGTCGGTGCTGGCGAACTCCTGGCTGGAGGGCAGCTACAGCGAGACCTACCCCGACATCACCCGGGACGGGCAGGGGATGGGCAGCCTGTTCCGGCAGTTCTCCTTCCCCGGCGGGGTGCCCAGCCACGTCGCCCCCGAGACGCCCGGCTCGATCCACGAGGGCGGTGAGCTCGGCTACTCCCTCGCCCACGCCTACGGCGCCGCCCTCGACCATCCGGATCTGCTGGTCGCGTGCGTGATCGGGGACGGGGAGGCGGAGACCGGGCCGCTGGCCGCTTCCTGGCACTCCAACAAGTTCCTCGACCCGGTGAACGACGGCGCGGTCCTGCCGATCCTGCACCTGAACGGCTACAAGATCGCCAACCCGACCGTGCTGGCCCGCCTGCCCGAGGCGGAACTGGACGCGCTGCTGCGCGGCTACGGCCACGACCCGATCCACGTCACGGGCGACGATCCGCGCCAGGTCCACCGGGCCATGGCGGCGGCGATGGACGACGCCCTGGACCGGATCGCCGTGATGCAGCGTTCGGCGCGTGAGGACGGGGTCACCGAGCGGGTGCACTGGCCGGTGATCGTGCTGCGTACGCCCAAGGGCTGGACGGGACCGGCGGTGGTCGACGGCGTGCCGGTCGAGGGCACCTGGCGGGCCCACCAGGTCCCGCTCGCCGAGGTCCGCGAGAACCCGGAGCATCTGCGGCAGCTGGAGGCGTGGCTGCGGTCCTACCGGCCCGAGGAACTCTTCGGCCCCGACGGGCGGCCGGTCGCCGACGTGCTGGCCTGCGTCCCCGAGGGCGCCCGCCGGCTGGGCGCGTCGCCGTACGCCAACGGCGGCCTCCTGGTGCGCGATCTGCCGCTGGCCGATCTCGACGAGTTCGCCGTCCCCGTCGACAAGCCGGGCAGCACCCTGCACGAACCCACCCGGGTCCTGGGCGACTTCCTGGCCCGGGTCATGAAGGACACCCGGCTGCGCCGGGACTTCCGGCTGGTCGGGCCGGACGAGACCGCCTCCAACCGGCTCCAGGCCGTCTTCGAGGCCAGCGGCAAGGCGTGGCAGGCCGGGCGGCTTCCGGTCGACGAGCACCTCGACCACCACGGCCGGGTGATGGAGATCCTTTCCGAGCACCTGTGCCAGGGCTGGCTGGAGGGCTATCTGCTGACCGGCCGGCACGGGCTGTTCTCCTGCTACGAGGCGTTCGTGCACATCGTCGACTCCATGGTCAACCAGCACATCAAGTGGCTCAGGACGTCGAGGCAGCTGCCCTGGCGCGCCCCGATCGCCTCCCTCAACTACCTCCTCACGTCCCACGTGTGGCGGCAGGACCACAACGGTTTCTCGCACCAGGACCCCGGTTTCGTCGACCACGTCCTCAACAAGAGCCCGGAGGTCGTCCGGGTCTACCTCCCGCCGGACGCCAACACGCTGCTCTCGGTGGCGGACCACGCGCTGCGCAGCCGGGACTACGTCAACGTCATCGTGGCCGGCAAACAGCCCTGCTTCGACTGGCTCTCGATGGACCAGGCGCGTGTGCACTGCGCGCGCGGCGCGGGGATCTGGGAGTGGGCCGGCACCGAGGACGGCTCCCGCGAACCCGACGTGGTGCTGGCCTGCGCCGGTGACGTGCCCACCCAGGAGGTCCTGGCCGCCGCCCAGTTGCTGCGCCGGAATCTGCCCGGGCTGGTCGTGCGGGTGGTCAACGTCGTCGACATGACGAGGCTGCTGCCCCAGGAGGAGCACCCGCACGGGATGAGCGACTTCGAGTACGACGGCCTGTTCACCAAGGACAAGCCGGTGATCTTCGCCTACCACGGGTACCCCTGGCTCATCCACCGGCTCGCCTACCGGCGTACCGGGCACGGGAACCTGCACGTGCGCGGATACAAGGAGTCCGGGACCACGACGACGCCGTTCGACATGGTCGTCCGCAACGACCTGGACCGCTACCGGCTGGTCATGGACGTCATCGACCGGGTGCCCGGTCTCGCCGTCCGCGCGGCCGGCGTGCGTCAGCAGATGGCCGATGCGCGCACCCGTCACCAGGCCTGGATCCGCGAGCACGGCACCGACCTGCCCGAGGTCGCCGACTGGACCTGGGACAGCTGAACACCCCAACCCCGAAAGGAGCCCGTCATCATGACCGTACGGGTCGGCATCAACGGCTTCGGCCGGATCGGCCGTACCTACCTGCGTGCGGCACTCGACCGCGCGGAAGCGGGCACCCAGGACGTCGAGGTCGTCGCGATCAACGACATCACCTCGCCCGCCACCCTGGCCCACCTGCTGGAGTACGACTCGACGTTCGGGCACATCGGACGCGAGGTCGTGCACGACGACAGCTCGATCACCGTGGACGGCAGGCGCATCGCCGTCACCGCCGAGCGCGACCCGGCCGCCCTGCACTGGCTGGACTACGGCGCCGGGATCGTCGTCGAGTCCACCGGCCGGTTCCGGGACCGGGACTCCGCCGCCCTGCACCTGAAGGCCGGCGCCCACACGGTTCTGCTGTCCGCGCCCGGCAAGGGCGTCGACGCCACCATCGTCATGGGCGTCAACGACCACACCTACGACCGCCACGAGCACCGGATCGTCTCCGCCGCGTCCTGCACCACCAACTGCGTCGCCCCGATGGTGAAGGTCCTCGACGAGGCCTTCGGCATCGAACGCGGCGTGATGACGACCATCCACGGCTACACCAACGACCAGTCCCTGCTGGACGGGCCGCACAAGGACCTGCGCCGGGCCCGCTCGGCGGCGCTCAGCATCATCCCGACCAGCACCGGCGCCGCCCGCGCCGTGGGGCTCGTGGTGCCGGAGCTGGCGGGCGCGCTGGACGGGATCGCGGTCCGGGTGCCGGTGGAGGACGGCTCGCTCACCGACCTCGCGGTGGTGCTCGGCCGCGAGGCGAGCCCGGACGAGATCAACGCCGCGTTCGAGGCGGCGGCCGAGGGCGCGCTCAACGGCATCCTGCGGGTGTCCAAGGCCCCGATCGTCTCCCGTGACGTCATCGGCGACCCCTCCTCCTGCGTCTTCGACCCGGCCCTCACCCAGGCCAACGGCACGCTGGCCAAGGTCTTCGGCTGGTACGACAACGAGTGGGGCTACACCAACCGGCTCCTGGACCTCACGGCCCTGGTGGCGGAGGACTGACCCGAACCCTCGGCGCCGCCCCGTCCTGCCCTCGCCGGCCGACCGACTCCCGGTCGCCGGCGAGGGCAGCCGTGTTCGGCGGCCCTGGTCCCGACCAGACCTCCTGATCAGGGCCGATCGGCCCCCGGCTCACCCCGGACAGCCCATGGGGCGGCGGCCCGCCGCGCCGGATGCTCGTAGTGCCAACCGGTTTGGAGGAGAACCGCGATGACCGACTCGCTGCTCGAACGAGCCCCCGCCCACGCGCTGCTCGCGGACGGCACCACCGTGTGCATCCGGTCCGCGACCGCCGGCGACCACGACCGGCTGAAGGGGTTCTACGACGACATGTCCTCCGAGAACCTCCGCCTGCGGTTCTTCTCGGTCAGCCGGCGCTCGGCGGCCATGGCCGCCGACCGGGCGTGCGCCCCGGCCCGCCCCGGCTACCGGGCGCTCCTCGCCGAGGCGCGGGGCCGGGTCCTCGGTCTCGCCGAGTACGAGACCGGAGACGACAAGGGCTCGGCGGAGATCTCCATCGCCGTGGCGGACGGACTGCATCACCGCGGCGTCGGCACTCTTCTCGTCGAGCACCTGGTCTCGGCCGCCCGTGCCGACGGCATCACCACCTTCACGGCCGACGCGCTCAGCGAGAACCGTGAGGTGCTCCGCCTCTTCTCGGACCTCGGCCTGCACACGTCCCGCCGCTTCGAGGGCCCGGAGACGCGCTGCACCATCCGCCTCGACCAGGACGACACCTACCTCACCGCCGTCGAGGCCCGGGGCCGCGCCGCCGACGTGGCGAGCCTGAGGCCGCTGCTGTGCCCGGAGGCGGTCGCCGTCGTCGGCGCCGGGCGCAAACCCGGCTCCGTCGGCCGGGCGATCCTCCACCACATCCACACCGGCGGCTACACCCGCCGGCTCTTCGCCGTGAACCCCAGCGTGACCTCGGTCCTCGGCGTGCCGTGCTACCCGTCCGTCGGCTCCCTGCCCGTGACCCCGGACCTGGTGGTCGTGGCGGTGCCCGCGGCTGCCGTCGCGGCGTGTGCCGAGGAGTGCGGCAAGGCCGGCGTCCGCGCCCTCCTCGTGGTCACTTCGGGCCTCGGCCCCGACCAGGCGCAGGCGCTGCGCGCCGCATGCCGCACCCACGGCATGCGCCTCGTCGGCCCCAACTGCCTCGGCATCTCCAACACGGAGGCCCGGCTGAGCCTCGACGCGACCTTCGCCGCCGGGCACCCCCGCCCCGGGGCGGCCGGTGTCGCCGTCCAGTCCGGCGGTATCGGCATCGCCCTGCTCGACGGCCTGTCCCGGCTCGGCATCGGCGTGTCGTCCTTCGTCTCGCTCGGCGACAAGTACGACGTCAGCGGCAACGACATGCTCCAGTGGTGGGAGACCGACGGCCGTACCGACCTCGCCCTGCTGCACCTGGAGTCCTTCGGCAACCCGCGCGCCTTCTCCCGTACCGCCCGCCGGGTCGCCCGGCGGATGCCGGTACTGACCGTGGACGCCGGCCGGTCCCCGGCCGGACGCCGGGCCGCCGCCTCGCACACCGCGGCCGCCGCCACCCCCACCATGACCCGCCGGGCCCTGTTCACCCAGGCCGGCATCACCGCCGCCCGCTCGGTCGGCGAACTCCTCGAAGCGGCCGCGCTGCTGCACTCCCAGACGCTGCCGGAAGGCAACCGCGTCGCCATCGTCACCAACGCGGGCGGCGCCGGGGTCCTGGCCGCCGACGCCTGCGCCGAGGCCGGGCTCGTCCTGCCGCCGTTCACCCCGGCGACGACCGACGCGCTGCTGGCCGTGCTGCCCGACGGAGCGGTCATCGGCAACCCGGTCGACGCCACCGCCGCCGTGACCGAGGAACAGCTCACGGACTGCGTCGACGCGCTCATGGCGGACCCGGGCGTCGACGCGGTCCTGGTGGTCCTGGTCCCGACGGCCCTCGCCACCGCCACCGGCGACGACCTGGTACGGGCCCTCACCGGGGCGCCCGGCCGCAGGCCCAAGCCGGTCCTCGCCGTCCGCCTGGAGCAGGACCTGCCGGTGAGGCTGCTGCCCGCCGCCGACGAGGGCGGCACCATCCCGTCCTACGCCGAACCGCAGGCGGCCGCCCGCGCGCTGGCCCACGCGGCCGCCCGCGCGGCCTGGCTGGCCCGCCCGGCCGGCACCGTACCGGCCCTCGACGACGTCGGGACCGAGCGGGCCCACGCCCTCGCCGACGCCCACCTTGCCGCGCACCCGGACGGCGGCTGGCTCGACCCGCGCACCTGCGCCGACCTGCTCGCCTGCTACGGCATCCCGCAGATCCCGTGGGCCTGGGCCGAGACCGAGGACGACGCCGTCCGTGCCGCCGAACGACTGCGGGGCGCCGACGGCCGGGTCGTCATGAAGGCCCACTGGCCCGGGCTCGTCCACAAGAGCGAGGAGCGCGCGGTCCACCTCGACCTGCGCGGCGAGCCACAGGTCCGTGCCGCCTTCCGGGACCTGGAGACGCGCTTCGGCGGCCTGATGACCGGCGTGGTCGTCCAGTCGCTCGCCCGGCGCGGCACCGAACTGTTCGCCGGCGTCGTCCAGGACGAGGTGTTCGGACCGCTGGTCCTGTTCGGGCTCGGCGGTACGGCCACCGAGGTGCTCGCCGACCACGCGGCCCGGCTCGCCCCGCTCACCGACCACGACGTGCACGACCTGATCACCTCCCCGCGCTGCGCGCCCCTGCTGTTCGGCACCCGCGGCAACGGGCCCGTCGACCTCGAAGCCCTGGAGCAACTGCTCATGCGGCTGTCCCGGATGGCGGCGGACCTGCCGCAGCTCGCCGAGGCCGACTTCAACCCCGTCCTGGCCACACCGGGCGGAGTCACCGTGCTCGACGCACGGATACGACTGCTGCCGCGGCGGCCCCAGGACCCCTATCTGCGCCGGCTCCGCTGAGGACTGAGGAGGAAACCGAGATGAGGCACAACAAAGTGGGCTCCGTGATGACCACGGATGTCGTCCACGCCGGTTACAGCACTCCTTTCAAGGAGGTCGCGCGACTCCTCGCCGAGCACCGGATCAGCGGCCTCCCCGTGATCGACGATGACGACAAGGTCATCGGGGTCATCTCCGAGACGGACCTGATGGCCCGCCAGGCCATCGCCCCGGACCCCTACGGGCTGAAGTACCGCGTGGGGCTCGGCCAGCTGACGCGTGGTGGCAGGAGGCAGGCGGCCAAGGCACAGGCGCGCACCGCAGGGGATCTGATGTCGGACCCGCCGGTCACGGTGCACGCCGAGAACACCATCGTCGAGGCGGCCCGCACCATGGCCGAACGGCACGTGGAACGCCTCCCCGTCCTCGACGAGGAGGACCGGCTGGTCGGCATCGTCACCCGCCGCGACCTGCTGCAGGTCTTCCTGCGCCCCGACGACGACATCCGCGACGAGGTGACCGAGGAAGTCCTCGTCCGCGCCCTGTGGCTGCCGCCCCGCACCATCGGCGTGTCCGTGACGCAGGGCATCGTGACGCTCACCGGCCACATGGAACGCAGGACCGAGACCGAGATCGCCGTCTCCATGACCCGTCAGATCGACGGCGTGGTCGACGTGGTCGACAAGCTGACCTACCGCCTGGACGACGCCCGCGCCCGCGAGCAGCAGGCACTGCAACACGACGCGGCCGACGGCTGGCTGCGCGGACTGTGAGAGGAGACGGTTCCCATGACCGGCACGGTGTTAGTCACCTACGGCACGAAGAACGGATCGACCGCGCACATCGCCGAGTCGATCGCCGGCACCCTGCGCGAGCACGGGCTGACGGTCGAGACGATGCGGGCCTCGTCCGTCCCCTTCGTCACCCGCTACGACGCGGTCGTGGTCGGCGGCGGGCTGTACGCCGGCCGCTGGCACAAGGACGCCCGCACGTTCGTCCGCCGCCACCGCCACGACCTCGCCCAGCGGCCCGTCTGGTTCTTCAGCAGCGGCCCGCTCGACGCCTCCGCCTCCGAGCGGGACATCCCGCCCGTGCGCGGGGTGCGCCGCGCGATGCAGGAACTGCACGCCCGCGGTCACGCCACCTTCGGCGGCTGCCTCGACGACGACGCGGACGGCTGGCTGGCCCGGAGGATCCTGCACTCGGGGAGCGGCGGCGACTTCCGGGACTTCGAGGCCGTGACGGCGTGGGCGGCCGCGATCGCCGCGGAGCTGAAGAACTGACCGGGTTCCGCCGTCCGACCCCGGCGGCCCGGCAGGCTCCGCTGCGCCGTGCCGCACATCCGGTGCGCAGCGCAGAGCGGCGGACCGGCCCCGAAGACGACGCCGACGACCCGCCCCGCGCCCGCGCGTGGGCCGGTCGGTCCCGTGCAGGGACGTACGGCCCCTGGCGGCCCGGCAGCGTGTGGGCACGCTGGAAGGGGACGCTCCCCGGAGGTGGAGATCATGGTTCGAACCGTCACCGTAGGTCTCGACGGATCGCCCGAGGCCCGGGCCGCCGCGGAGTGGGCGGCGCGCGAAGCGCAGCTGCGCGGCCTGCCGCTGAAGCTCGTGCATGTCGCGGAGCCTGCCCCCGCACCCGTGGCGCAGGCCCCGCTGGTGGGCCCCGAGACCCGTCAGCACTGGACCCCGCAGCTGCCTGACGAGTCCGCCGAGGGCCTTCGGCTGCGGCACCCCGGCCTCGAGGTCCTCACCGAGCAGCTGACGGGTGGTGTGCCCGAAGCCCTGTGCGAGGCGGCCGGCCTCGCCGACCTGCTCGTGCTGGGTTCGCGGGGTTTCGGCGGCATCGGCGGGTTCGTGGTCGGCTCGGTGAGCCTGGCGGTCGTGGCCCGCGTGGAACGGCCCGTGGTACTGGTGCGCGGGGGCGAGCAGGCCGCGGACGAGCACAGGATGGATCCCGCGGGCGTGCCGTCCGCCGCCGCACCGTTCAGGCCGGTCGTGCTCGGCCTCGACGCCGATCACCCGGACGACACGCTGCTGGAGTTCGCCTTCGACGCCGCCGTTCGCCGGGAGACACCGCTGCGCGTGGTGTCCGCCTGGCCGGAGACGGCCACGTCCTACTACCGTTTCCCCGGTGACGCGGAACTCCAGGACGACCTCGAACGGAGCCATCGCACCGCTCTGGCCGAGGCGCTGCGTCCCTGGCGGCAGAAGTTCCCGGGCGTCGACGTGATCGAGACGAGCCGCTGCGGCAGCGCCGCACAGGCCGTCGTCGACGCGTCCCGCGACGCGTCCCTGGCCGTCGTCGGCCGGCGCATCCGCACCGGCCCCCTCGGCGCCCACATCGGCCATGTCACCCACGCCGCCCTGCATCACATCAGCGCGCCCGTCGCGGTCGTGGCTCACGGTTGACGGCGGGTGCCCCGGGTCAGGACGGTACGACGGCCACGGCGCAGGTGGCGCGGCGCAGCAGGGCCCTGACGGCCTCCTGCCAGGCGAGGTCCCCCGAGCCACCCGGGACCACGGCCAGCGCGGCGTGTTCGGAGCAGTGCAGCAGCGCCGCCGTGGGGCTGAACAACCGGACGTCCGCCAGTACCCGCACCTCGGGATACTTCTCCCGCCACGGGCGCAGCGCGTCGCCCAGGGACTGGACCTCCTGGTCCTCCCAGGCGGCGCGCTCGCCCTCCGGCACGCCGAAGGGCCGGCCGACGGCGTCCGCGGGCAGCGCCCAGGCGTGCACGGCGTGCAGCCGCACGCCGCGGAGCCGGGCGCTCTGGAAGGCGAAGGCGAGGGCCGCGGCGGAGGGATCGCGGGCGTCGACGCCGAGGGTGACCCCCGTCCGGCGGTGGGAGGTGGTGAGAAGGTCGGGGACGAGGACGACCGGGCCGCGGGCGGCGTCGACGAGGGCGGCCCAGGGAGAGCCGGACCCAGGCGGCGCGTCGGCTTCCCCGCTCACGCCGCAGACGATCACCGATGCCCTGCCGGGCTCCCGCACCGGGCCGTCCGGCACGCGCAGCACCGCACCCCGCATCTCGGCCTCGCGGGCCGCCCAGGCGGTCGCGGCGCGGCCGGGGGCCGACGTGCCGGTGCGGGCCAGGAGCACGGGGTCCATCGCCGTTCACCTTCCGAATGGGTGCGGGTTCGAGGAAGCGCCGGCCCTCAGCCGGTCTTGTGACCCCAGCGGGGCCCGACGGTGGTCCACTCGCGGTCCCACATGCCGAGCCGCCGCTGCTCCAGCCGCCACCGCACGACCGCTCCGGCCCCGAAGACCGCGCCGGCCAGCGCACAGCCGGCCGCCGTCCCCAGGACACCCGCCTCGACGGCTGCCGCGCCGGCGCTCGGCGGCCGGGTGGCCAGCCGGCCCTGGCGGTCCTGCCAGACGACGACCCTGGAGCCGGCCTTGGTGCCGGTGTCCACGAGGGTCCGGCCGGTGCGCGGGGAACCGTCGGGGGCGGTCCAGGTCACGGCGGACGGTATGCGCTCGCTCACCGTGCCGAACCCGGAAACGTTCTTCGGGACGTCGACGAGAAGCACGGCCCGCACCGGCTCCCGTTCCTCTCGCTGCCGCGCGAAGACACCGTCCGCGGCCCCGGCGGCCACCAGTCCGGCGACGGCTCCCCCCACCACGGCGAGAGTCCATACGGCCAGTACGATCCAGGCTTCGACGACATCGTCGCGGCGTCGCAGCGGATTGCTCCGCCACCGCCACAGCAGCTTCTTCACGCGCCGGGTCCTGCGCATCGGTCCGCACCTCCTCCTTGACTCCGTGTCGTGGTGACACTCTTCGAAGGTGTCAGCCGGCCCGGCGCCGGGACATGGGCCGACCAGGGACCGTCATAGGGCTGCTCGGGGGTCGGTCCGACCGGGCGCATGGGCCGTTCAGCCCTCACCGGGAGAGACTCAGGCGACCGCGGCGGTGGCCGGCGCCGGTGCGACCTCGCCGGCGAGGGCCTCGGCGAGAGCGGGATACAGCTCGAAGGCCTCGCCCAGGCCCGTGCAGCGCAGCAGGCGCGGGAAGCCGTCGTCCGGCGTGACCAGCCGCAGTCTGCCGATGCGTGAGCGGACGCGGTTGCGGGCCCGGCACAGCAGCCCGAGGCCCGAACAGTCGACGAAGGAGACGGGACTCAGGTCGAGCACCAGATCGGGCGCCACTGCGGCCGTCAGGGAGTCCAGGACGGCGGAGAGCACCGGAACCGCCAGAAGATCGAGTTCGCCGTACAGGGTGACGACGACGGTGCCGTGTCCGGTACGGGTCGTCCGGTACGTCAGGGAACTCGTGTGGTTGTCGGCCATGGAGACAGACAAGTCCAGGCGGCGGGGCCCGTGGAAGTGCCGTTCGGCCCTTTGGGCCCGGGCGGCGGGGGCCGAGGGGCCCGCGTCCGGGTGTTGCGCGGTGCCGGCCCGTTGGGCAGGCCATGAGGGCCGGACGGCCCAAGCGGACCCGGCCCGGAAAGGACAGGCTGGAGGTGCGGGGCAGTACCGGCGATGCACCGACGTCCGGCCGGAACCGCCGCCGGCGTCCGCCTACCCCGAGCCCCGCAGCGGACCAAGGACGGTGAGCGACTTCATGAAGGCCTTCGTGTTCCACGGCCCCGGGCAGTCCGCCTGGGAAGAGGCCCCCGACCCCGCCGTCAAGGAGCCCACCGACGCCGTCGTGCGCGTGGACGCCGTCACGATCTGCGGGACGGACCTGCACATCCTGAAGGGCGACGTCCCCGAGGTGCGGCCCGGCACGATCCTCGGTCACGAGGCCGTCGGCGAGATCGTCGAGGTCGGCAGTGACGTACGGACCGTACGGCCGGGAGACCGTGTGCTGGTCTCCTGCATCAGCTCCTGCGGGCGCTGCTCCTACTGCCGGGAGGGCATGTACGGCCAGTGCCGCGGCGGCGGAGGCTGGATCCTCGGCCATCTGATCGACGGCACCCAGGCCGAGTACGTCCGCGTCCCCTTCGCGGACCTGTCCGTCCACGCGCTGCCCGCCGCGGTGGACGACAAGGACGCCGTGCTCCTCGCGGACATCTTCCCGACCTCCTACGAGGTGGGCGTCCTCAACGGGCGGGTGCGTCCCGGCGACACCGTCGCCGTCGTCGGCGCGGGTCCCATCGGCCTCGCGGCGATCACGACGGCACGGCTGTTCGCCCCCGAGCGGATCGTCGCCGTGGACCTGGCCCCGGCCCGGCTGGAGGCGGCCAAGCGTTTCGGCGCGGACGCCGTCGCGGATGCCCGGGAGGCCCCGGAGCAACTGATCGCCGACCTCACCGACGGGCTCGGCGCGGACGTCGTCATGGAGGCCGTCGGCGTACCGGAGACCTTCGAGCTGTGCACCCGCATGGTGCGGCCCGGCGGACGCGTCGCCAACATCGGCGTGCACGGCAAGCCGGCCACGCTGCACCTCGAAGACCTGTGGATCAAGAACGTGACCATCACCACGGGCCTGGTGGACACCCACTCCACCCCCACCCTGCTGCGGATGGCCGCCGCCGGCCGGCTGCCCACCGCGCAGCTGGTCACCCACACCTTCCCGCTGGACCACATGGCCGAGGCGTACGACGTCTTCGGCCGCGCCGCCGACACCGGCGCGCTCAAGGTCGTGCTCGGCGGGGAGCAGCACGAGGTCGCCGTCCGCGGGACCTGACCGACGAGAGGACGTGACCGGTCATGGCCGAACAGGTACGGCCGCACACGGCAGAACAACCGCCGCTGGGGGACCTGGGGCGCCGCGTGGCGGCCCGCCGCAAGGAACTCGGACTCACCCGCGAGGAGACGGCCGAACAGGCCGGCATCGCGGCCGGGTACCTGCGGTACCTGGAGGAGCACTCCGAGGCCGCGCCGGGCACGGGCGCGCTGCTCAGGCTCGCCGACGTCCTGCGCACCACCGTGTCGCATCTCACGGGAGGCGACCTCGGCGCCCCGCCCGGCGGCGGCCGGGCGGGACACCACCCCCGGTTCACGGAGCTGAGCCCGCCCGAGTGCAGGGACCTGCTCGGCTCGCACGGTGTGGGACGGCTCGGCGTGGACACCGCCTCGGGCCCCGTCATCGTGCCGGTCAACTACAGCATCGTCGACGGCGCGATCGTCTTCAGGACCGCTGACGACACCACACCGTCCTTGGCCCAGGGCCACCAGGTGGCCTTCGAGGTCGACCGCATCGACGACGCCTTCGGCGAGGGCTGGAGCGTACTGGCGCGCGGGCCGGCGAGCCGGGTGACCGAGGCGGAGGAGGTGGAGCGGCTCACCGCGGCGGTCCACAGCACTCCGTGGGCGGGCGGCGAGCGCGAGCTGTGGGTGCGGATCGAGCCCCGCTCCCTGTCCGGGCGCCGTATCGCGGTCTCCTGACCCTTCGTCACCGACAGCATCAGGGACTGATGGACCCACCGCGAGGACCTATGGGCACTCCTGCCGCGCGTCGCACGTGACCAGAGTGGGAGCACATCCTGAAACAGGAGGTCTCCTCATGACGCGTGTCGTCGCCGTGGGCCTGGACGGCTCACCGGAAAGCCTTGCCGCAGCCGACTGGGCCGCGCGTGAGTCCCTGATGTCCGACCTTCCGCTGCGACTGGTGCACGTGGGCGGCCAACAGCCTCACGAGCAGGCGCCGTTCGCGGGCGAGCCGGTGCCCCCGGCGGGTGCCGGCCACCCTGCGACGCTGCTCCGGGAGACGGCGGCCCGGCTGCACCACCGTCACCCCGGCCTGCGGGCGGCTACCGACCGGCTCCCGGGACAGCCGGTGCCGGCACTGATCGGCGCCGCACGGGACGCCGAGCTGCTGGTGCTCGGCACGCGGGGCCCGGGCGCGCCCGTGGACTTCCTGCCCGGCTCGGTGGCGTCGGCGGTGGTCGCCCGTGCCGAACAGCCGGTCGTCCTCGTCCGGGCGGGAGTCGCCGCCGAGGGCGAGCACCTGGCCGATGCCTCCGGGACACCGTCCGAGGCGACCCCCTACCGGGAGGTCGTGGTCGGGCTGGACCTCAGCGACGCCGACGACACGGTGCTCGGCTTCGCGTTCGCCGCGGCGGCCCGCCGCGCCGCGGGGCTGCGCGTGGTGCACGGCCGGAGCGGTCCGGAGCCCCAGGACGGGCAGGCCGACGTGCGCACGCGGATTCTCAGCCCGTGGCGGGCCAAGTTCCCGGGCGTCGAGGTGACCGAGGAGTCGGTCGTGGGCGACGCCGGCGCCCACCTGGCGGACGCCTCGCGCAAGGCCTCCCTGGTGGTCGTCGGCCGCCGCATCCGCCGGGCCGCGCTCGGCTCGCACATCGGCCCGGTCGCCCACGCCGTACTGCGGCATGCGGCCGCACCGGTCGCGGTCGTACCGCACGACTGACGCGTCCGCTCCGCACGGCCGAGTGGCCCCGCCGCGGCTGCCGACGACTTGACCCGATCCGGTGTTCACCGCCGGTCGCCGCGCATTACGGTGGCACCTGACCGGACCTGCCGGTTTACGAGTCGACGGGATCGGGAGGAGCACCGTGGAGAGCCCTGGGGTGGCCCGCGTACGGTTGCCGCAGCTCAGGTTGGATGAGCTGCTGGAGGAGTTGCAGGCGCGTCTGGATGCCGCGCGGGGGACTCGGGATCGGGTGCACAGTCTGCTGGAGGCGGTGCTGTCGGTCGGTCGGGAGCTGGATCTGGAGCAGGCTCTGCACAGCATTGTGGAGGCTGCGGCGGTGTTGGTGGATGCCGAGTATGCGGCTTTGGGGGTGATCGGGCCGGATGGGAGGCGGTTGTCGGCTTTTCATACGGTGGGGGTAACTGAGGAGCAGATCGCTCGGATCGGTGCGTTTCCGGAGGGGCACGGGATTCTGGGGGAGTTGATCCGTCGTCCTGAGCCGTTGCGGTTGACCAAGTTGTCGGAGCATCCGGCGTCGTATGGTTTTCCGCCGAATCATCCGCCGATGAACACTTTTCTCGGGGTTCCGATCCGGGTGCGTGACCAGGTTTTCGGGAATCTGTATCTGACGGAGA